>NZ_JBVIWC010000005.1:120030-315818 GCF_055594965.1 Kitasatospora sp. NPDC040550
TTTGGTACCCCGACTTTTTTTGGGGGTTTGGAACCAACACGACATAGTATGGTTCCCCCCCCCCCCCCCCCCCCCCCCCCGGGCCCCGGTCCTGCGGGTTGTCGGTCAGGCGGTGTTGGGGGAGAGGGTCCAGAGTTGGTTGCGGCCGCCGGCGCAGTCCCAGATGTCCAGGGTCCTGCCGTTGGTGGTGTCCCAGCCGTGGATGTCCATGCAGCGGTTGGAGGCGGGGTTGTAGAGGCTGCCGTCGCTGCGGAGGGTCCATTGCTGGCCGGGGTCGCCGACGCAGTCGAGGATGCCGATGGGGGAGCCGTTGCCGGTGGCGTTGTCGCGGACGCTGACGCACCAGGTGCCGGTGCGCAGGGTGCCGTCCGGGGCGAAGGTGAACTTCTGGGTGATGCCGTTCCAGCAGTCCCACACGACCAGGTTCTTTCCGACCGCCGGGCCGAAGTTGTCGAGGCACTTGCCACTGTCGACGGCCGAGCGGATGGTGTAGCCGGCGGGCTTGCCGGGTGTGCCGCGGGAGACGGCGGTGGTGAACTGGGCGATTCCGCCGACCGGCGCAGTGCCCGGGACCTGGCTGATCGTACCGTCGGCTCCGGTGACGAACAGATCCGGGTTGCCGTCGCCGTTGACGTCGCCCGGCGAGTCGACGGAGGGGTAGGCGGCGGTGCCGAAGGACACCGGCAGTACCGCGGCCGCGGTCGGGCCGGTCCACTGCTGGCTGATGTTGCTGAGGCAGTCCCAGAGGATGAGCTGGTTGCCGGGAGTGTTCTTGGCGCCGGGGACCGCGAGGCAGCGGGTGGACTGGGGGTTCTGCAGAGTGCCGGGGTAGGGGCCGTCGGTCCACTTCTGGGCACTGCTGTTGTTGCAGTCCCAGAGCTGGATGCTGGTGCCGTTGGCGGTGTCGCCGTTCTTGACGTCCAGGCACTTGCCGAGCACGTGGAGGGTGCCGTCGCTGCCGCGGGTGAACGCCTGGGCGCCGGTGCCGTTGCAGTCCCAGAGCTGGGCCGGGGTGCCGTTGTCGGTGTAGCCGCCGTTGATGTCGGTGCACATGCCGGCGCCGGCGGTGTTCTTGACGGCGGAGGCCAGTGCCTGGTGCACGGGAGCATGCAGTGTCGTCGCGGGCTTGCCGTCGGCGGCGAAGGAGAGCGAGTAGGTGTACAGGGCGCCGGTGACGTTGTCGCGTGCCCACAGGGCCGGCGTCCCGCCGACGGCCCCCGGGGCGAGCAGGGTCACCGTCGACCAGTCGCCGTCGCCGAGGTCGGTTCCGGCACCGAGCCGGCAGCCGCCCGTATAGGTGCCGGGGTAGAGCCGCAGTCGGCCCTTCTCGACGGTGATCAGGTCGGCCAGGCCGCTCGGGTTGCCGTAGGTTCCGGGGGCTACCAGCTGGGTGAGATTGGCCCAGGTGCCGTCGATCCCGGCCGCGCAGGTCGAGGACGTGCCGAGTTCGGTGATCCTGCTTCCGATGCTGAAGTGGCCGGGCGTTCCGGCGGGGGTGGCGGTGGCGTCGTTGAGGTAGGCGTAGAGCTTGTGACTGCCTTTGTTGTAGGCGAAGAGGTCGTCGACGCTGGACTGGGTGAGCGAGCCCCGGTGGGCGATCAGGTAGTTGTTCCAGCTGTCCTTCTCGGGGCTCTGGCTCTGGGCCGAGGCGAGGGCCGGGGTGGCGGTGAGGTCGCGGTTTCCGGAGACGAGGGTCAGGCTGCCGTTGGACGCGGGGGCCAGGAAGTCGGGGGTGCCGTCGAAGTCGACGTCGCCGGGGACGACCTTGGTGGCCGGGTTCCAGGGGGCGTAGAAGTCGTAGACAGAGGCCTGGGGCTGGGTGTTCCCGGCGCCGTCGACGGCCCGGGCGTAGAGGCGGTGCGTGCCCCATTGATCGGGGTTGAGCTTGACCGGGATGTCGGCGGAGGCGGAACCGTCCGCGTCGGGCGTCACCTGGACGGCGTTGGCCCCGACGGGCGGGATGTTGTCGTCCAGGTTGTACTGGAAGGCCCTCACGCCGCTCTTGACGCATGAGCCGCGGGTGCAGCCGCCCGGGGTCGGGTCGGTGCTGCTGACCTTGATGCTGACGCCCTGGTCACCGGCGTGGGCGGTGGGGACGAGACCGCTGCCGAGTGGCGGGAAGGCCTGGAGGGCGCCGAACTGTGCCTGCGTCGGTGGAGCGAGGTCGACGTTGAAGTAGCAGGCCACCGAGGTCGGACCGCTCAGCCCGGTGTCCGAGGCGGTGGCGTTCCAGCCGTACTGGTGTCCGTCTGACACCCTCAGACCGATGTTGGCGCGGCCCCAGCCGGATGACCCGAACTGGGCGCTGGTCGGGTCGCCCACCCCCGCGGGGCCGCCGTGGCCGTCGTCCGCCATGCTGTCCCACACGTGGAAGTTGACGTTCAGGTTGGCGCCGGGCATTCCGGTGGACGCGTAGGCGTTGAGCGTGATGTTCGAGGCGTCACCGGCCAGGGAGGTCATGCCGATCCATCCTGCGTTGCCCCAGTTGTTGCACGCCGGGCCGCCGGGGTTCTGGGAGTCGGGGCTGGTGTAGAGGGCGTCGGGCGTGTTCGGCGCGATGCTGTAGCTGGCGACGACGTACGGGTCGTTGTTGAACCGCATGAAGTGGTCGATGCCGGTGGAGCGGGTCTCGTCGCCGAACAGGCCGACAGTCAGCGGCCGGCCCTCCTGGACGACCTGGCGCACCGCGCCGGTGACGTCGAAGTTGACGGGCTGGTAGCCGCACGGACCGTAGGCGCTCTTGGGCCATTTGGTCTCGCCGTCCTGGCGCACGCCGGGCTGGTTGTTCCAGTTGGTTCCGCCGTCGAATCCCCAGGTCCACTTGAGGGTGACCGGGGCGGTGGTGTCGCAGCCGTGGGCGGCGCCGTAGGTCTCGTAGAAGTACGCCTGGGCGTGGTCGATGTTCATCTGCGGGGTCAGGGCGCCGGTACCGAACTCGTAGAACGAGCGCTCCATGCCGTAGCAGTTGGTCCGGTAGTGCTGGTAGCCCACACCCTGCCCGTTGTCCTGAGCGACGTCGTACTGCGGGGTGCCGGCGCAGCCCTCCATGACCTGCGCGTAGTGGCTCCTGGTCAGGGTGGCGGGCTGGAAGGTCGGGTCGATGAACAGCGGCCAGACGGTGCCCTCTCCGGAGAGTAGGGCGGCGTCAGGGGTGAGGGTGAGCGAGTCGCCGTCAGCTTTGACGGCGATCGGGCGGACCTTCGCACCGTCCCCGGGGCCGTCGGAGGAGGACGACGGCGCGCCGGCCGATGTGGAGGAGGTCTGGGTCGAGCCGAGGTCGGCGGGACCGTTGGACTTGGCCGCGGAGGTCGCGGTGGGGCCAGGGGCGGAGGAGTCCCACATGAGGGGTGCCGGAGCGGTGAAGACCGGCTGGCCGTCGCTGGATGTAGCTGTGAGGTTTCCGGTCTGGTCGGTGGCGAGGGCGAGGCCCTTGGTAGTGGTGCCCAGGCGCAGCGTCGCGAGCTTCGGGTTGGCCGCGGCCTTGGCGTCCTTGACGACCAGTACCTCGCGTACGGCGCCCTGGTCGGTGACGTTGGCCTGGAGGTCGACGCCGGGCAGGACGTCGGGGTAGCGGGCGCCCGCGCCGGTGATGACCGGGCTGGGCAGGGGGAACGGGAAGGCGAGGGCCAGGCTGCGGCCCGACTTGTCGGTGAGCGTGGCGAGCGGGCCGGCGCCGCCGTCGGAGAGGACCACTCCGGAGGGGCTGGCCTTGGGGGACCAGCCGCCGTCCTTGGAGCGGGTCAGCGTGGCGTCGACCGGTGTCCAGGTGCCGTCCTTCTGCACTCGGGCGGGGCGGAGGTGGGTGGTCAGGGTGAGCCTGCCGTCGGGTTGGGCGACCGTGAGGGAGGACTCGGTGGTCAGGTCGTCGACGGTGACGGGTATGCCGCTGGTCCTGGCCTTGAGACGGGCCGCCTGTACGGCGCTGCCCGGGCCGGCGGCGGGTCGGGCGGTTTGCGCGGGATGCGCGTTGAACGGGCGATCGGCCGCGAATGCCGTTTGGGTACCGCCTGCTACCAGTCCGCCGATTGCGGATATCAAGGCAGCGTAATGTGCCAATTTGCGTGTTCGGCCATGCCGGACACGACGTGTTTCCCCCACGGATGGTCCCTTTCGGATGCATTGAACCGGAAAGACTCCACTGTGACGCATCTCACGCCAGTGGGTCGCGGTGCAGGTGAACCGGCAATTCCGGGGCTTTGACCAGCCAAAGGCGGCTGCAGAAGAACGCACCGGAACCGGCGGGCCGCGGGAAGGCTATTGCGTCGTTCGCACCCGTGGCAATACGGTTCCGGCGGCTCGGCCCGGCCATCCCGGGTTCGGCCCGAAACAAGATGACATCACGTCAGAGACACTTGTCCAATGGGGGGTTGGCCGTGAGCTCTAAGCTGCAATGGTTCGGTTCGGGCGCGGCCGGCCGCCGCCGGCGGCATCGCGCTGTGACGGTATCCGCGGTCGTCGCCGTGATGTCCCTCCTGGCTCCGACGGTATCCGCGGAGGTGGTCGGCGGATACCACTATGCCTATGACGAAAAGGCCTGGCCGACCGGCCCATTACCGGCCCTGCCGAAAGTCGACGGCCACCCCGCCAAGGGCGGTGGAAAGATCGAGGCCAGGCCACAGGCCGGTGCCCGCGAGCTGTCGGAACACCATGCGAAATCCGTCCAGTGGCCTGCCGAAAGCACTGTCACGGTCAACCTCGGCAATTCTGCCGGGAAGCCCCGGACGGCCTTGGCCGAAGCGGCGGCTGCCGACGCCCCGGTGCGGGCCGGCAGTACACCGGTGCTGATCGGTGCGGCGGGCCAGGTCGGACCCGGGACGAGCGCGAAGTACTCGGCGGCAGCTGAGACGCCGGCGGGTGAAGCACTGGCCGAAACACCGTCCGCGGTCCAGGTCAAGGTCGCGGACCGGGGCAAGGCCCAGGCCGCCGGGGTCGACGGCCTGCTCGTCGGCCTCACCCGTGCGGACGCCGGGAAGACCGGGGCGGGCAGCGTCTCGGTGAGCCTGGACTACAACGCCATCGCCCCCGCGTACGGCGGAGCCTGGGCGTCCAGGCTCCGCCTGGTGGCCATGCCCGCCTGCGCGCTGACGACCCCCGAGGTCGAGGCCTGCCGCAGTCAGACCCCGCTGGAGCACCACAACGATCCCGCTGCCGGACTGCTGACCGGCACCGTCGCCCTGACGGCCGCCGGTACACCCGCTCACGCGGCCGGCTCCGCCGCCCCAGCCGACCGGGAGTCCGCAGCGGCGGCACCCGCCGCGCTTGCGATCGCCGCCGTCGGCGGCGAGAGCGGTGGTTCGCAGGGCTCCTACGCCGCCACCTCGCTGTCCGCCTCCGGCAGCTGGTCCCAGACCGCCTCGGGCGCGTTCACCTACAACTACCCGGTGGCGACGCCGCCGTCACTGACGGGATCGGCGCCCTCGGTCGCACTGTCCTACAACTCGCAGGCCATCGACGGCGAGACCTCGGCCCGCAACTCCCAGGCCTCCTGGATCGGCGACGGCTGGTCGTACAGCCCCGGCTTCATCGAACGCTCCTACAAGACCTGCAAGGACGCGGGCATCCCCGGTTCGGCGGACCGATGCTGGGCGGGGTGGAACGCCACTCTGTCGCTCGGCTCCCACTCGGGTGAACTGGTCCGGGACGCGAACGGCGCCTACCACCTCCAGAGCGACGACGGCACCAAGGTCGAGCGTCTGACGGGCGCGGCCAACGGCCTGTGGCAGGGCGAGTACTTCAAGGTCACCACGACCGACGGCACCGCCTACTACCTGGGCCTGAACCACGCGCCCGGGACGACCTCCGACCCGGCCACCAACAGCGCGTGGGGCATCCCCGTCTACCACCCGAACAGCGGTGACCCGTGTTACTCCGCAGCCGGCGGGAAGACGTCACAGTGCGACAGCCCGCTCGGCTACCGCTTCTCCCTCGACTTCGTGGTCGATCCGCACGGCGGCCTCCAGCGGTACGACTGGGCGACCGAGACCAACTACTACAGCATGGGCGCCGGCCAGGCCGCGGCCGCCGGCGGGAGCGGCAAGCTGACCCCGTACATCCGGGGCGGCTACCTGACCAAGATCTCCTACGGCTACAAGCTCGACGACGCCGTCGCGGGCCGCGAGCCCTCCGCCCGCGTCACCTTCGACACCGCCCAGCGCTGCGTCGTCTCCGACAGCGTCTGCCAGGCGTCCAACCTCTCCTCCGCCACGGCGACCAACTGGCCGGACGTCCCGTACGACCTGACCTGCCAGTCGGGTTGGCCCACCAGCGGAACCGGTCCCAACGTCTGCCGGACCAGTGCGGGCACCTTCTGGTCGACCGTGCGGCTGCGCGGCATCCTCACCGAGCTCCGGACCACCGCCGGCTGGAACGGCGTCGACCGGTACGACCTCAAGCACGTCTTCTCGGACGCCGGCGGCACCCTCGACCCGGTGACCGGCAACACCGTCGACCCGAAGAACACGGGCGCGCTTCAGTCCGTGATGTGGCTGTCGGAGATCCGGCACACCGGTCTGGACAAGTCGGCCGGTGAGGGCTCGACCGCCGCGCTGGACCCGGTGACGTTCAAGGGCATCGAGGTCGACAACCGCGTCGACGGCTCCACACCCGCCGCACCACCGCTCTACCGGCCACGGATCTCCGGCATCCAGACGGAAACCGGCTCGTTCATCGCTGTCGCCTACCGGGACCCGGAGTGCTCGCGCGTGAAGGGGACGATGCCGCCCTCACCCGACAGCAACACGATGGCCTGCTACCCGGTGTGGTGGACCACCCCGGGCGCGGCGAAGCCGATCGCGGACTGGTTCCACAAGACCCTGGTCGCCAAGGTGACCGTCTCCGACTCCACCAAGGCCGCCTCACCCGCACAGACCACCGCGTACACCTACAGCGACGGCGCCGCCTGGCACCGGGACGACTCCGAACTCACCGACGACCAGTACCGCACCTGGAACGACTTCCGCGGCTACCGCACCGTCACCACCACCTCCGGCTCCTCCCCGTACCCCATCGGCCAGGCGACTGTCCGCTATTTCCAGGGCATGGACGGCGACTACAAGGCCGACCAGGTACCGCACAGCGCGCCGAAGCTGACGAACTCCCTGGGCGAACAGGTCCCGGACAGCCCGTGGCTGGCCGGCATGCCACAGGAGACCACCGTCTACACGGCCGCCGGCGGCGACGCCGTCTCGAAGTCCCTGTCGGACGTGCCGGACCTCAAGGACACGGCATCTCGACCGCGAACCGCCTGGACCTCCCCGACCGGTGGGACCCCGAAGCTCTCCACACTGCCACCCCTGGTGGCACGCAGGACCGCGGCCGCAGGCGGTCGCAAACTCGACCTCCTCTCCGACGGCAAGACCTGGCGCACCAGCCGGACCAGCACGCAGTACGACGAACTCGGCCGTCCCTCCCAGACGAACAACGACCCGGACAGCGCGAACCCCGGGCTCCGGACCTGCACCACCGTCAGCTACGCCGTACCTCCCGCGGCCAACCCGATGATGCTCGCCTACCCGAGCGAGAACCTCACGGTCTCGGGCCCCTGCGGCACCAAGGCAGGTCCGGACACCACCGTCAGGGACCGCCGCCTGATCTACGACGGCGCCCCCGACCCGGCCAACCCGGGCGCCGTCGGCCTGCTCGGGCAGAACGGATCCGGAAACGGGTACGTCACGGCGACACAGGTCCTGAAGTCCTACGACGGGCAGGGCCAGCCGGTCTACCAGACGGCGAACGCCCAGAGCTTCGACACCTACGGCCGCGTCACCCGGAGCGTCGATCCCACGGGCAACGTCCAGTCGACCGCCTACTCCCCGGCAGGGGACACCCTCCCCACCGAGATGTCGACCACGAACCCCCTGCAGTGGACCTCCAAGAGCACCATCGCGCCCGCCCGTGGTTTGGTCACCCGCGCCGTCGACGCGAACGGCCGGATCACCGACTCCACCTACGACGCCCTCGGACGGCGGACCAAGGTTTGGCTCCCCGGACGGAACAAGGACGACGGCAAGTCACCCGACCGAACGTTCGCCTACCTGGTCCACGGTTCGGGGGACACCCCCGATCCGTCGAGCGTGAGCACACAGACGCTCCGTGAGAACGAGACCTACAGCACCTCGGTCACCATCTACGACGGCTTCCTCCAACCACGCCAGACCCAGACCTCCACGGCCAACAACACCGACGGCCGGCTGGTCACTTCGACCAGGTACGACACCCACGGCCAGCCCGTCATCAGTATCCCGACCTGGTCGGACCCGACGACCGCCCCCGGCACGACCCTGTTCGACGAAGTCGAGAACAGCCTCGCCTCGGAGCAGGTGACCGTCTTCGACGGACTGAGCCGCCCCGTGGCGCAGCAGATGCTGGCCAAGGGCGGTCTGCTCTGGCAGTCGACTCGCGCCTACCCCGGCGCCGAACGGGTCGACACCACCCCGCCCTCGGGCAGCGCCCCGACGACGGCGTTCACCAACGCGCTGGGCCAGGTCACCTCGTCCGTGATGCACGGCGGCTCCGGAATCGGCGACGTCACGACCACCTACGGCTACGACCGCGGCGGCCGCCGACAGTCCGTCACAGACACCGCAGGCAACACCTGGTCGTACTCGTACGACATCCAGGGCAAGCGCGTCTCGCAGACCGACCCCGACAGCGGCACCTCCACGACCGGCTACGACGACCTCGGACGCGTCACGACGACGACGGACGCCCGCGGCCAATCGATCTCGCTCACCTACGACGCCATCGGCCGGGTGACGGGCCGCTACGACGGCACCAACACCTCCGACAGCACCAAACTGATGGCCTCCTTCCAGTACGACACCCTTGCGAAGGGCTACCCGACCTCCGCCACCCGCTACGTCGGCGGCGTGCAGGGCAGCGCCTACGTCCAGAAGGTCAACGGCTACAACACCGCCTACCAGCCCACAGGCACCACCACCACGATCCCGGCCGCCGAGGGCAAACTCGCCGGCGACTACACCACCTCCGAGACCTACTCCAACAACGTCGGCCTGGCCGCCTCCATCGGCTACAACGCCGAGGGCGGACTGCCCGCCGAGACCCTCGGCTTCGGCTACGACCTCCAGGGCGAGCTCATCCAGGCGGGCACGGCCGACACGCCGCTGCTCGACATGGCCAACTACAACGCACGCGGCCAACTCCTCGTGTCCACCTACGGCAAGGCCGGAAGCCTGCTGCGCACCGCGCAGACCTACGACGACGCGACGGGGCGCCTGACGACCAACCGGGTCAGCCTCCAGGGGAACGACACCAACCCCGTCTCGGGGACCACCTACGGCTACGACCAGGCCGGCAACATCACCAGCGTCGCCGAACTTCAGTCCTCCGGAGGCACGGACCAGACCTTCGACGTCCAGTGCTTCCGGTACGACGGGCTGGACCGCCTGGCCGAAGCCTGGACCGACACCTCCGGTGTCAGCACCCCGACGGCCGGCCAGGTCTCCCACTGCAACAACCCCGACCCGGCACCGATCGCCATCGGCGGCCCGGCGCCGTACTGGCAGAGCTTCCAGTACAACCTGCTCGGCGACCGGACCCAACAGATCAAGCACGATGTCACCGGAGACACCTCTCGCGACCTCGTCCAGACCAGCACCTACCCGGGCGCGGGCGGCAAGCCCGCAATCGCGGCCAACGCCCTCACCGCCGTCACCACCACGACCGGGCCCGCCACCTCCGCGCTCACCTCCGCGGTCGGCACCGGCGGGACGCCGAACTGCCTGGACGTCAGCGGCGCCCGCACGGCCAACGGCACCGCGATCCAGTCCTGGACGTGCAACGGCAACGGCGCCCAGAAGTGGACCCGCAACGCCGACGGCACCCTGCGCGCCCTCGGCAAGTGTGCGGCCGCGACCGGCACGTGGCCCGGCGCCCCGATCCAGCTCTGGACCTGCGACGGCAGCGCCGCCCAACAGTGGCAGGACGGCGCCAACGGCGCCCTGGTCAACACCGCCTCGACCCTCTGCCTCGACCTGCCGGGCGCCAACCCGAAGCCGGGCACTGCGGTCGCACTGTGGACCTGCAACGGCACCGGCGCCCAGCAGTGGCCTGCCACCGTCAACCCGCCGAGCGGCCCCTCGGCCACGGCGACGCTGACACCGCAGTACGACGCAGCCGGCGACACCACCTCCCGCGCCACCACCACGACCACCACCCTGCCCTCCGCCGTACCGACCGGCGCCACCCCGCTGTGCCTGGACGCCTACGGGGCCAAGAACGCCAACGGCACGGCCGTCTGGAGCTGGACCTGCAACCGCAGCGCGGCGCAGGACTGGACCATCGGCACCGACGGCACCCTGAGGGTCCTCGGCGCCTGCGCCCGCCCCGTCGGCGGCACCGCCGGAGCCGGCGCCCAGATCGAACTGTGGGCCTGCGACCCGAACGACAGCAGCCAGCTGTGGCGCACCGGTACCGACGGCTCCCTCGTCCACAAGACCTCCGGCCTCTGCGTGGACCTGCCCGGAGGCAACACCGATCCGGGCACCCGCGTCGCACTGTGGACCTGCAACCGAGGCCCCAACCAGAAGTGGGGCCCGGGCGGCACCCAGCCCACCGGCGGCGGCACCCAGGCCTTCACCTACAACGCCGAGGGCCGCACCGAAAGCGTCACCACCCCGAACGGGGCCGGCACCAGCACCTCCCGGTACCTCTACGACGCCGGCGGCAAGCTGCTGATCCAGCGCGGCTCCGACGGCACTGTCCTCTACCTGTTCGGCGGCGCCGAACAACTCACCCTCTCCGCCGACGGCACCAACGTGACGGGCACGCGGTACTACCCGCAACCCGACGGCACGGTCGTCATCCGGTCCGGCAGCGGCGGGCTGACCTACCAGCCGACCAACCCCCAGGGCACCTCCAGCCTCCAGGTCGACGGCACCACTCGGGCTGTGACCCGCCGTGCCTTCGACCCCTACGGCAACCCCCGCGGCGCGGCCCCCGCTTCATGGGCCGACAACCACGGCTACCTCGGCAAGCCCGTGGACGCCGGCAGCGGCCTCAACCTCCTCGGCGCCCGAAACTACGACCCCGCCATCGGCCGCTTCCTCACCGTCGACCCAGTCTTCGAGGCGGGCGACCCCAACCAGATGGGCGGCTACACGTATGCCGGCGACAACCCCACGACGCTGAGCGATCCGAACGGCCTGTGGGACTGCGGCTGGTGCTCGGCGGTGGGGCACTTCGTCGCGGGTGCGGTCGACAGCGGGGTGGGCTGGCTGGCCAAGAACAGCCCTTACGTGGCCATGAACAACTTCGGTGTCGAGGTCGACAAAGCGATCAGCCGTGACGTCGGTGCCCGGGTGTCGGTCACCGGTGACCTGCACTACATCGAGCCCAGCGAACACCCCATGGCGGACATCTTCGGGATCCCCCACAACGACACCGCATACGTCGCCGGCGAGGTCACCGAGACGGTGCTGGAAGTCGCGGTCGACGGCTACGGCCTCATCAAGGCGGGGATCAAGGCGGCCAAACTCCTGACCGAGGCCGCCGCCGAATCCGGCGGCATCCGCAACGCCCTGCGACGCCTCTTCGGAGACGGCCCCAAGTCGAAGGGCGGTGGCGGCGGGGGTTCTGCAGAGCCCCCCGCAGAACCGCACATCCGCAGCGGCGGGCCGATCGACCCAGCAGCCCCGGCCACCCCGAAGGCCAGACCCGCTGCCCCAGCCGAGCCGACGTCACCTGCCCGCACCAACTGCAGTTTCACACCGGACACACAGGTTCTGATGGGCGACGGCACCACCAAGGCGATCGGAGACATCAAGCTCGGCGATCTCGTCCAGTCCGCTGATCAGGAAACCGCGACCGACCAGGGTGCCCGTGCGGTCACCGCGACTCTCGTCCACACCGACAACGACCTGATCGACCTGACAGTCCAGACCGACAGCGGCACCGAGAGCACAGTCCACACCACGGCCGAGCACCCCTTCTGGGACGACACCACCCACACCTGGGTGCCCGCGGGCCACCTCTCGGAGGGCCACGCCCTCAAGACCGTCACCGGTCGGCCCGTACACATCACCGCCGTCCACCCCGCAGCCGGCACCAAACAGATGTACAACCTCACTGTTGCTCAGCTTCACACATACTATGTTGTGGCAGGCGGCACGCCGATTCTGGTCCATAACAAATGCGAGACAGGGTCGACTCCCAATGCCACGTTCCATTGGGACCCTAAGAGTCAGCACGCCTCAATTACTGTGAGGTCCGGGGCCCGCACGGTGACGACTGATGCATTTCCCGACTATGTGGAGCCGCCATGGGGTGGCATTGAAAGTCTGAACCTTCCTCGTATAGTTCAGCCCCCTGCGGAAGGGGCATTCGCACTAGATTTTACACTTCCGAACCCCGAGGGGGCGCTCGCTTATATCGATGGACTGTTTGAAAAACAAAGCTACATGTTCGGCGAGTGGGACAAGGAGACCAATAGCTGTATCACATATTGCTCTGATATTCTCAGGGAAGGTGGCCTGGGCGAGTTCTTGCCGGGTGAGGCAGGGACGTCCCTGCTTCGCGGCCGCATCCCGTCCGAGTTGTACGGCAGGCGAGAGGACTAGCAGGCGTGGGCGAGTTTGTGAATCCATATCAGATATTTATTGATGTGCTGGCCCATCGGCACTCAGGTGCACATCGGCGTGCCCTCACCGGAGATTTGATCGCCACTTATTCGGAATTGAACCACCTCCTGGCGCGCACTAAGGGGAGGCTGGCGGGTGATGTATGGTCGGACTGCTCCACCGAACTTGAGGGTTGTATGCGCCTCTATAGAACCGCGTGGCAGCGGTTTGCCGCTGAGATTGATGGTGGCGTTCCGGGTGATGGGAGTGCATGGCTGTCTCCGTCGCTAGGTCCAGAGACGACGCGATCATTTCAGGTCGCAGTGGACAGGCTCCGAACGGTGCTCGACGTCATGAGGCGAGAAGCTCGCCTGGTTGGCTTTGAGAGCTGGGTTCGCTGAATCTGCTGTCCCCCTTCGATCGTGAGAGGGTATTTCGACAGGGGGCAGCGCATCTATCGGGCCGAACAATTCCCGAGCGGGAGAGGGGCCATCCATGGCGGGTTTTCCGGAGTTCGGCACGATATTGGCCCGGCTGCTGAGCCACTGCGGGGGTGGACGCCGATTGGCTGTCCGCGGAGTCCGGCGTTCCGGCGCCCGAACTCCGTGGGGTGCTCGCGGGTACGGCACCGTTGCCCGAGCAGTTGGAGGAGCTCGCGCCCGCGCTCGGTTTCCACACGGCCGACCTCTACCTGATCGCGGCCCTCCCGGTGCCGCAGGCCCTGACTCCTCGGGAGCCGGCCCCCGGGCCTCGGCTCGCGGACCTCGTCCACTACGCGCTCGCGCTGCCGCCGGACCAGCGGGACCGCGTGCACCGGCTGGTCGACGAACTGCGCCAGGAGTCCCCCGAATGTCCGCTCGACCCACCACGGATGGCGGACCAGCAGGAGGGGGGCTTCGGAGCCGCCCTCGTCAACCTGCTGTTCGGCAGCCGGAACCTGAGGTCCCTGCGCGCTGCGGCCAAGCTGCTGTTCATGCTGACCAACGGCCACCTGTGCCTGGCCGAGACCACGATCGCCGCCCTGGCCCGGGGCGGCGTTCCCCTGACCCCGGACATGGTCGCGGGCTTCGCGCGTACCCTCGGCCTCCCTGAGGGCGACCTGGCCGCCGTCGTGGGTGTTGGACTCCCTGAACCACGCTGGCCCGATGACCCGTTGGCAGCCGAGATGGCAGGGCTGGTGTGGAACTGCCGCCTGCTGACCTCGGCCCAGGTCGACCAGGTTCACGCGGCGACGCGCTCGATGCTCGTACCGGTCCCCGCCGGTGCCTCCGACGAGGGCTGGAACAGCGTCTACTACCAGGGCGGCACCTGGTGGGGGCGCCGAAGCAGTAGCCGCCGATGGTGCGTGTCCACTCCGGCGTGGAGCGGTTCGTGAGGGAGCGACCGAGCGCGAGAGGATCGGCTGGATCTTTTCGGTACCGGCGTAGGTGAGCTTGTAGGACCCCCACTCGCTGCCGGGTAGTACGCTCGCCCTCCTCCAGCAGCTCCATCGGCGACGGCAATTCGGTGCCTCCATCGAGCAGGCGACACGACACCTCGCTCCAGCCGACGGGGTGTCGGTGCTATGCCTGGCCGGTGGAGACGCACCTGTCACTGGCGAAAACGCAATGGCTTCGAAGGCACAAGAGGCCTGATTCGGAAGCGTGGTGAGAGCTCGAACTTCCCAGCCATGCCGTCAACAGCCTTTCGCTCGATGACCCCCTGGGACCGCACCGTAGCCCCAAATCCATTGGTGCGCTCGCCAGTTGACCCAGCCGGGTGGTGGCCGTTCGAGTCGCGGAGCCGGGTGCCTGCCGGCCGCCGAAGGAGCCGGACGAGCTGCCGAGGGAGGCGGCCCCCGGCCTACTCGGCGCCCCGGTTCGCGGTGGCGCGCAGGGACCCGAGCAGGCTGAGGGCCTGCGCGCTGGAGCTGCCGGGCTTCGCCTGGTAGACGACCAGCTGCTGGCCGGGGGCGTCGCGCACGTCGAAGGCCTGGTAGGTGAGGGTCAGTCGGCCGACGTCCGGGTGGAGGAAGTGCTTGGCCTCCTGGGTCTTGCCGCGCACCGCGTGGGCGTTCCACAGCCGGGTGAAGTCGGTGCTGCCGGCGGTGAGGGCGCGGACGAGCTCCCGCAGCCGGGGGCTGTCCGGGTCGAGCCCGGCGGCCTGCCGCAGGTGGCCGACGACGGCTTCGGCCGTGTGGCCCCACCGTTCGTGGAACTGCCGGCCCGCCGGGTCGAGGAAGGCCATCCGGGCGAGGTTGTCCATCCGCTCGAAGGGCGAGTGCAGGGCCTCGGCCAGGATGTTGGCCGCCAGGACGTCCAACGTCCGGTTGATGACGAACGCGGGGGCGATCGGGTAGCCGTCCAGCAGCCGGCGCAGGGCGGGGCCGACCAGGTCGGTGGTGTGGGCGAACCGGCTGCCCGGCACCGTCCCCGCCAGCTGGTGCAGGTGCGCGTGCCCGTCCGGGTCGAGCCGCAGGGCGCGGCCGAGCGCGTCGAGGACCTGGGCCGACGGGTGGCGTTCGCGCCCCTGTTCCAGCCGGGTGTAGTAGTCCGCGTTCACCCCGGCCAGGACGGCGACCTCCTCCCGGCGCAGTCCGGCGACCCTGCGGACCCCGTGGCTCGCCACGCCGGCGTCCTGCGGCAGCAGGGCCGCGCGCCGTGCGCGCAGGAACTCTCCCAGGTGGTTGTCGGTCACGTCCTCAGCCTAGGCCGCGCCGGACGTGCCCCGCCTGGGTGTAGCGCACCCAGCCAGGGCACGTCCTGGTCGGCCGCCCGCGCCCCGCCCAGACTCGGGTCCTGTTCCACCACGAGCACCCCGTGTTCCGCGAAGAGGAGAAGCAGGCATGACGCAGACAGCCAAGGTCGTACTGGTCACCGGGGCGAGCAGCGGGATCGGGGAGGCCACCGCCCGCCGGCTCGCCGCCGACGGCCACCGCCTGTTCCTCGGGGCCCGGCGCACCGACCGCCTCGACGCGCTCACCGGCGAGCTCACCGGCGCGGGCGGCACCGCGGCGTTCCGGCGTCTCGACGTCACGGACGCCGCCGACGTCCGGGCCTTCGTGGCCGCCGCCCGGGAGCGCTACGGCCGGGTCGACGTCCTGGTCAACAACGCCGGCGTGATGCCGCTCTCGCCCCTGGAGGCGCTGAGGACGGACGAGTGGGACCGCATGATCGACGTGAACCTGCGGGGAGTCCTGCACGGCATCGCCGCCGCGCTGCCCGTGATGCGGGCCCAGGGCGGCGGGCACGTCGTGAACATCGCGTCCGTGGGCGCGTACGAGGTCTCTCCCACCGCCGCCGTCTACTGCGCCACCAAGTTCGCCGTCCGCGCGATCTCCGAGGGGCTGCGCCAGGAGTCGGCCGGAGACGTCCGGGTCACCCTCGTCTCTCCCGGCGTGACCGAGTCCGAACTCGCCGAAGGCATCTCCGACCCCGCCGCCAGGGAGGCCATGAGGGCGTACCGTGCGGTGGCCATTCCCGCCGCCGCGGTGGCGGAGGCGATCGCCTACGCCGTGTCCCAGCCCCGCCAGGTCGACGTCAACGAGCTGGTCGTCCGCCCCGCGGCGAGCGTCCAGTGACCCCGGTGACCGTCCACGTCGGCGGGCGGGGCGACGCGGACGGACCGGTGCGGACGGACCGGTGCAGGCGATCCCGTGCGCGTTCGGCCCCTCACTCGATCTGACGAACCGCGCGCTGCGGTCCACCGAGTCGTCCGCAGGTGGCTGGATACTCCGGGATCACGTGTGTGCACCGGCCGTGGCGGGGCGCGGGCGCACGCCTCCCATCTGCGGAAGGACACCGGATCATGCAGTCGATTCCCGGCCCCGGCGGCCCCGGCGGCGAACAGGGCACGGTCGGCGGGCCGACCGGCACGACCACGGTCATGCCGGCCCGCCCCCACGTGCCGTCCCCGGACGGGCCCAGGACCGGCGGGTACACCTGGCCCGGGCTGGACGAGGAGTTCACCCGGGAAGTCGTCGCGATCGCGCGGACGGCCGCAGGGCGCGAACTGGCCGAGTCGCAGGTCTTCGAGATCGTCCGGGCGCAGCCGCAACCGCAGGGACTGCCGCTGCGGGTGCGCCCGCAGCTGCGCCGCGAGCTGGACGCGTTCGTCGCCTCGTACCACCGGGTGATCGAGGCGGTGGTGGCCGCCTGGGAGCACGACCGCCACCTGCGCGAGGTGCTGACGCTTCCCCAGGTGCTGCGCGAGCACGTGGCCGCCGCCCGCGACACCCGGGTGCACCTGCTGCGGATCGACCTGCTGCCCCAGGCCGACGGCACGCTCCGGGTGCTGGAGACCAACGCCAACTGCCCCGGGGGCCTGCCCGGGGCCGGCCGGGGCCGGTCGGCCTGGCGGCCGCTGCTGGCCCGGCACGGCGTCGAGGTGCCGCCCCCGCTGCCGGCCGACGACCCGCTCTGGCCGGGGAGTTGGCTGCTGCGCCTGGCGGAGCAGCACACCGGGACCCGCCCGGAGACGGTGGCCCTGCTCTGCCCGGACGGAAGCTACCGCGCCGACACCCGCGACTACGACACCGCGCTGACGGCCCTGGGCGTCCGGGTCCTGCACGCGGACCCGCGCGAACTCTCGCTCGACGGGCGTCAGGGCATCGCCGTACGCGGGGAGCCGGTGCGGCACGCGTTCGCCAAGGTCGGCATCCAGGACCTGCTGCGGATGGGCGACGACGCGGCGCCCTACCTGGAGGCCGTGCGTGAGGGCCGGCTGTTCGTGCAGAACGGGCTGCGCGGACGCCTGATCGGCGACAACAAGCTGTGCCTGGCCGTGCTCTCCGACCCGCGCTTCGCCCACCTCTTCGACGCCGCCGACTACCGCCGGGTCCGGCCGACGATCCCGTGGTCGCGCAACCTCGCGCACTGCGACGCCGCGACGCTGCGCGCCGTCCTCCGCGACCGCGACCGCTACGTCCTCAAGCGCCCGCTGGACACCCGCGGCAACGGCGTGGTGATCGGCCGGGAGGCCGCCGACGCGCCGACCTGGGAGGCCGCCGTCGAGCTCGCGGGCACCGAGGGCTGGCTCGTCCAGGAGTACGTGACCAGCCCCCACCTCCTCGGTGTCGTGGACGGGCCGGCTCCCCGCCACGACGTGGCCCTGGGCGCCGTCGACGGCCGTCTGGTCTCGGCCTTCTCCCGCGCCGGCCACGGGGAGCGCCACAACGTCGCGGGCTCCGGACGGCCGCACCCGCTGTACCTGTGAACCGGCCGGGCGAGGTGGCGTCGCCCCCGGGATCGCAGCGCGAGCGCCCCGCGCCGGGGCGCTCGGTGACCGACCGGAGGCGAGGGACCGAGGACGTCGACACAGGCCCCGACCTGGATGTGGACCTGGACCTGGGCCCGGGCCCGGACCTGGCGACCGTGGGGGCCGATCCGGGGCCGGGGGCGGCTGCTCCCGACCGGCCCCGGCCCCTGCCCCGCCCGCCGGTCAGCGTCTGGCGGCAACGGAACTTCCAGGTCCTGTGGTCGGCGCACACCGTCAGCGAGTTCGGGACGCGGATCACGTTCTTCGTCATTCCCGTGCTCGCCCTGACGACCCTGTCGGCCTCGACCGGCCAGCTGGGACTCGTCTCGGCGATGGAGTCCCTGCCGTTCCTGCTGGTCGGCCTGCCGGCGGGCGCGCTGCTCGACCGGTGGGACCGCCGGCGGGTGATGGTCGTGGCGGACGTCGGCCGGGCCGTGACCATCGCCCTGCTGCCGGTCGCCCACCTCGCGGGGGTGCTGAGCGTGCCGCTGCTCTGTGCGGTCGGGTTCGCCATCGGGCTGTGCACGGTGTTCTTCGACATCGCCGACCAGGCGTTCCTGCCGACGGTCGTGGCGCGGGAGCAGACCCCGGACGGCAACAGCCGGCTCGAGTTCTCCCGCTCGACGGCGGAGCTGGCGGGCCCCAGCATCGGCGGCCTGCTGTTGCAGGCCGTCGCCGCGCCCCTGGTCCTGGTCGTCAACTCGGTGAGCTACCTGGTGTCCGCGCTGTTCCTCTGCCTCATCCGGACGCCCCGGGTGCCGGTGCCGCGGACGAGCACCAGGATGCGCACCCGGATCGCCGAGGGGCTGCGGTTCGTCTTCGGCCACCGGACCCTGCGCTCGCTGACCCTGGCCACGGGCATCAGCAACCTCGTCGGCCTGAGCGGCGCGCTGGGGGCCGTCCTGACCGCGTACGCGCTGCGCGACCTGCGGCTCTCGCCGGGGGAGCTCGGGCTGGCCCTGAGCGTGGGCAACTGCGGTGCGCTGCTGGGGGCCGCGCTCAGCGGCCGGGTCATCAGGCGCGTCGGCCTCGGCCCCGTCCTGGTCGCGGCCAAGTCGATGTCGGGGATCGCCGTGCTGGTGCTCGCGACCGCGGCGCCGGCCCGTGCCGTGCCGACCCTGGGCGTCGCGACCGGCATCATGGCCTGCGGCATCACCGTCTACAACATCGGCCAGGTGAGCCTGCGCCAGGCCATCACCCCCACCGGTCTGCAGGGCCGGATGAACGCCTCCGTCCGGTTCGCCATCTGGGGCACCCGCCCGCTCGGGGCGCTGGCCGGCGGCTACCTCGGTTCGGTCCTCGGCACCCGCCCCACGCTGTGGACGATCGCCGGGATCGGCCTGCTGTCCTGCCTGCCCCTGATCGCGACCGCGGACCTCCGGACGCTGCGGGCCTTCCCGTCCCGGCCCGAGCCGCCGGACACGCCTTAGTGGGCGTTTCAGCTAGGAACATGCCAGTTGATCCCGGCTCTTGGGAAGATCTGCGGGCCCGTCCGGCGCGACTCCCGAGGCCGGGGTGGCTGGAGTGCCGCTGGTGCTGGATAGCCTGTCCGAACCGTGTGGCTCGTCCTGTCTCGTCCCAGGAGGCCGGGCCCGATGGCACTTGTCCCGCGACTGCCGCGGCCTCTGGCCAGAGCAGCGATCCCGCAGTATTCCGTCATCATGACGGCCCGCCGACCGTATCCGAGCGACCTGTCCGACGCCCGCTGGGCCCTGGTCGAACCCACCCTCACCGCCTGGCGCGAGGAACGTGCCGCACGGGCCCTGGCCTTCGGGCGACCACCCGAGCACGAGCTGCGTGACCTGCTGGACGCGATCCTCTACGTCGACCGCACCGGCATCCCCTGGCGCTACCTCCCGCACGACTACCCGCCGCACCAGACCGTCTACGCCTACTTCGCCCGCTGGCAGCGCGACGGGGTGTTCGAGCAGCTCAACGGCCTGCTCCGGCGCCTCGTCCGCACGGCCGAGGGCCGCAGCCCGGACCCGACGGCCTGCATCCTCGACTCCCAGAGCGTGAAGACCGCAACCACGGTCCCCGCCGCGACCCAGGGCATCGACGTCGGGAAGAAGATCGTCGGCAGGAAGCGGAGCATCGTCACCGACACCCTCGGCCTCCTGCTCGCCGTGCTGGTCACCGCCGCGAGCGTGCACGACGGCACGGCCGGCCGGCAGCTGCTGACCCGGGTGGCCACCGACCACCCCACCGTTCACAAGGCCTGGGCCGACATGGGCTACAAGAACGCCGTCATCGAACACGGCGCAACCCTCGGCATCGACGTCGAGATCGTCCTCCGCGACCCCACGACCAGGGGATTCTCCGTCCAGCCCCGCCGCTGGGTCGTCGAACGCACCCTGGGCTGGCTGATGAACCACCGTCGCCTGGCCCGCGACTACGAAGCCCTCCCCGTGCGCTCCGAAGCCATGATCCACGTCGCGATGATCAGCCTCATGACCCGCCGCCTCACCGGCGAATCCACCCCGACCTGGCGCGGAACCTGACCTCGACAAGCAGGAACGAAACGCCCACTAAACCCCGGACTTCCCGGCCAGGCCGGTGATCGTCGCGGTGAGGACGCGGGCGAGCCGGGGTTCGACCTCGACGACGGCGTGGGCGAGGCGGGGGTCGCTGCGGTAGAGGGCGGCGACCTCGGGGCCCGGGTTGGCGATCTGCCACATGGCGCCGGCGAGGGAGACGGCGGTGGCGATCAGGTCGAGGACGTCCTGGTCGTCCAGGGCGGGCAGCTGCTCCTGGACCGCCGCGGTGATCGGCTCGCGGGCGGCGACGGTGGCGAGTTTGAAGTCGCGGACGGTGGCGACGGAGACGTGGCGTTCGAGGTTGAGCGGCGCGTGGGCGAGCAGGTCGCAGAAGCTCCCGCGGTCCGCGAGGGTGCCCGCGAACGCCCGGGCGACGGTCGCCGGGCTCGGGTCCGGGGTCTCCCGCAGCCGCGCGGTGAGGGCCTGCGACCACTCGGCCCAGCCCTCGGCGGTCAGGCGCAGGAAGATCTCCTCGCGCGTCTCGAAGTACCGCAGCAGCGCCGACTTGTGCATCCCGACGGCGGCGGCGATGTCGGTCAGGGTGATCTCCCTGATGCCGCGCTCACGGCCGAGTGCCGCGGCCGCCTCCAGGATCGAGGCCTCGCGTCGGCGCTTGGCCTCGGGCGAGCGTGCGCGCTGGAACTCCGGTGCTTCTGCCATCCACCCATGGTAGAGCAACGGTGTTGCCGTAATACCGCAACGGCGTTGCACTATTAGCGCAACGGTGTTCTACTCATGGCATCGAGCGGAACGCGACGGAGGGCGGCGTGAGCGACATGAACGACATGAACCACATGGGCGACACGGAGAGCGCGGAGGCCGTGGAGACCGTGGAGCACCGCAAGGAGCAGGTCTGGTTCATCACCGGCAGCTCGCGCGGCTTCGGCCGGAGCCTGGTGCGCGCGGCGCTGGAGGCCGGTGACCTGGTGGTCGCGACGGCCCGGCGGCCGGAGCAGCTGGCCGACCTCGTCGAGGAGTTCGGCGAGAGCGTCCGCCCGGTGGCGCTCGACGTCACCGATCCGGCGGCGGCCCGGTCGGCCGTCGCGCAGGCGCGGGCCGCCTTCGGCCGGATCGACGTACTGGTCAACAATGCCGGGTACGCCAACGTCTCGCCGATCGAGACCACCGAGGACGCCGACTTCCGGGCCCAGTTCGAGACCAACTTCTGGGGCGTCTACCACGTCACCAAGGCCGCGCTGCCGTTGCTGCGCGAGCAGAAGGGCGGCCTGGTGATGCAGTTCTCCTCGGTGGGCGGCAGGGTCGGCGGTTCGCCGGGCATCGCCTCGTACCAGGCGGCGAAGTTCGCCATCGACGGGTTCAGCCGCGTCCTGCGGTCCGAGCTCGCGCCGTTCGGCGTCAAGGTGCTGGTCGTCGAGCCCAGCGGCTTCCGCACCGACTGGGCCGGCGCCTCGATGGTCGTCCACGACATCCCGGAGGCCTACGCGGAGACGGTCGGCGCGATCAACGAGCGGCTGCGGCAGGGGGGCGACGGCGCCGCCGGGGACCCGGTCCGGGCCGCCGGGATCCTGGTGCGGATGGCCAAGCGCCGCGACGTCCCCGATCACCTGCCCCTCGGGGTCAACGCGGCCGAGGCCTCGATCGCGCAGGACCGCCGGCTCCTGGAGGAGGACACCAGGTGGCGCGAGGTCTCCCGCTCGGCCGACTTCACCGAGCCCTACCCGGTCGCCTTCCCGCCGGACTCCGGGCGCTGAACCCCGGCCGGACGGTGCGGGGCGGTGGGGAGTGCGGGGCGTCCCGGTCCGGCGCGGGGTCCGCGCCGGGCCGGGGAGTGGGCGCGGTCTCAGCAGTTGTCGAGGATGCCGGTGAGCGCGGTCTTCTCGGTGCTGTCCACGCTGAGCCCGTAGTACTGCTTCACCTGCACCCAGGCGCGGGCGTAGGTGCAGCGGTAGGACGCCTGGGGGAGCCACTCGGCCGGGTCGCGGTCGCCCTTGGAGCGGTTGCTGCCGGCGGAGACCAGGATCAGCTGGGGACGGGTGACGTCGTTGGCGAAGGCCTGGCGCTGGGGGGTGGTCCAGGCCCAGGCGCCGGAGGCCCAGGCCTCGGAGAGCGGCACCAGGTGGTCCACGTCGAAGGTGGACGGGTTGGTGGTGGTGGCGCCGTCGTACGGCGAGGTCCAACTGCCGCTGGTGGCCTTGCAGGAGGTGTCGGTGGTGACGTCGGTGCCGTCCCGCTTGACGATCCACTTGCGGGTGTCGCAGCTGCCGCTGATCTTGATCCAGGTGGGGAAGAGGGTTCTGTCGTAGCTGTCCGCGTGGGTCTCGGGGGTCGCGGTCATCCCGTCGAGGTAGAGCCGGGCGGTGGCGGCGGAGATCGGGGTCGGCAGTGCGGCCTGGGCCGGGCTGCCGCCGGCGACCACGGTCGCGGCGACGAGGGCGGCGGCGGCCGGCAGGCAGGACAGGAACCGGCGTATGGATCCGGTGGGGGCCATGGCGAACGCTCCATCAGAAGATCGGATTGACTGATGAGTTGCGTGCGCCAGTGTGTCGGCTCCGCGGCTACGCGGGTAGACCCCGGAAGTGAAATCCTCGTGGACATCGGACGGGTACGGACAACTCCGGCGGCCCCGGGGGCCGTTGGCACCCGGCCCGGATACGACGGGGCCCGGGACGCGGCTGTGCGTCCCGGACCCCTCGGCCGTTCGTCCTGCGGACCTCGCCGAGGCCGGCGGTCAGTTCACCCGCGCCTGCCCCTGCCCCTGCGCCTGCGCCTGGCGGTGGCGGCGGCCGGCCAGCCAGACGTAGACCAGGATGCCGGCGAACAGGAACAACACGCCCTGGTAGACGGCGGCGTAGCCGGCCCCGGCCAGCAGCCAGATCGAGAAGGCGAAGGCCCCGATGCCGAGCACCGCGTCGCGGACCAGGCGGGTGCCGTCGACCTTGTCGGTGGCGCCGCGGACCAGCCAGTACAACTGGGCGGCGGTGGACAGCAGATAGGGCACGACGGCGGTGAAGGTGGTGATCAGGACCAGCACGTCGAACGCGCCCTTGGCGCCGCTGGCGAAGTTGACGACGGTCAGCACCGAGGCGAGCGCCACGCTGACCAGCACGCCGAAGGTCGGCACGCCGCGCTTCTCCTTGCCGAAGGCGGCCGGGAACAGGCCGTCCCCGGCGGCCGCGTACGGTGCTTGGGCGGCCAGCAGGGTCCAGCCGTTGAGCGCGCCGGTCATCGAGACCAGCGCGGCGACGGCGATCACCGTGCCGCCCCAGGTGCCGCCGAACATGGCGTTCACGGCGTCCGAGAACGGCGCGCTGGAGTTGACCAGTTGCTGGTGCGCGACGGTGCCGAACACCGCGAGGGTGCCGAGCAGGTAGACCACCGCGGCGCCGCTGGTGCCGAGCACGCTGGCCCGGCCGACGTTGCGCTCCGGGTCGCGGACCTGGCCGGCGCTCATCGCGGCCGACTCGACGCCGACGTAGCTGAACATCAGGATCGCCGCGGCAGCGGTCATGCCGCCCATCCAGCCCTGGCCGCCGGCCTCGAAGGGCCCGACGTTCTTCGGGTCGAAGAAGAACAGCCCGCCCACCGAGATCAGCAGCAGCGGGATGAACTTCAGGACGGTGGAGACGAGTTGGACCGCCCCGACGTACCGGGTGCCGGCCAGGTTGGCCAGTGCGGGCAGCCACTGCAGGGCCAGCGCGGCGGTGATCTCCAGCGTGATGTCGTGGTGGATCGGCAGCAGCACGTCCAGGTAGCCGACGGCGGCCACGGCGAGCGCGGCGTTGCTGACCACGGCGGTGATCCAGTACGACCACGCCGACAGGAAGCCGGCGAAGTCGCCGAAGGCCTCGCGGGCGTAGACGTACGGCCCTCCGGTGCGCGGGGTGCGGCGGGCCAGCTGTCCGAAGACCAGCGCCAGCGCGATCGAGCCCACGGTGATGACGGCGAAGGCGAGCAGGCTGACCGTCCCGAAGGGAGCCACGGCGGCCGGGATCATGAAGATGCCGCCGCCGATGATGTTGCCCATCACCAGGGCGGTGGCGACGGGCAGCCCGAAGCGGCCGCTCTTCGCCGGAGCCGGAGCCGGAGCCGGAGCCGGAGCCTGGTCCGGGGCCTCCGGGCTGCTCGGTCGAGTCGCCTGCGGGGTCGCCTGCGGGCTCGCCTGCCGGGTCGCGGCGGGGCTGGTCTGCATGAGGGTGGTGCGCCTTTCGTGGTCCTGCCTGCGCTCGGTGGAGCGACCGTTCATGCTCGGACTGGGTGGCACCTTGCACCAAATCGACGGTATTTGTTCATTTCACCCGACGGAACACCGCAAGACTTGCGGTCGCACGCCCGTCGGACCGGCACTCGTCCGGTGCGCCCCGTGAGGGCGTTCGACCCGGAACGCGGGTGTACGACCGGGTTCGTCCGGCCGGGGGAGATGTGTCACCCGAATGACTCAGCGCGGCTGCGGCGCGCGCGCCGCCTGCGGGTTCGTGTGCCAACCTTGGCCCGGCGCTCCCCGGTGGAGCGCCGCCCGGCCTTTCGGACCGGCTCGAACTGGCCGTTCGGGGGCGCGGGTTGACGACCAGAGACCAACCAAGAGGACATCAGATGTCGCTTCGTGGGAACATCCGCAAGTTCGCCGTGATCACCGTCGTGACGGGCGCTGCCGCCCTCGCCGCGCCGGCTCCGGCGATGGCGGCGTGGCACGCGTCGGACTCCTCGTCCAGCGCGAGCCTGGAGTCGGGCTCGGCCGGTGTCGGCCTCTTCGGCCCGCACGCCAGCTGGCTGAACGCCCACTCGCACATGGAGGACGCCTGCATCGGCGACTGCTGATCCGGCTGACCCGCAGCTGAGCCCGGGGACCGCGCACAGCGGCCCCCGGGCTCACGGCCGTCCGGCCCCCGGGCTCACGGCCGTCCGGCCCCCGGGCTCACGGCCGTCCGGACACCGAGGGCGCAGCCGGCGCGCGGGACAGCCGCCCCGGCCACCACAGGTGCCGGTCCAGGTCCATGGTCAGCGCGGTGACCAGCACCGAGCGCACCACCAGGGTGTCCAGCAGTACCCCCAGTGCCACCGCGAACCCGATCTCGGCCAGCCCCACCACCGGCAGCGTCCCGAGCACGGCGAAGGTGCTGGCCAGGATCAGCCCGGCCGAGGTGATCACCCCGCCGGTTGCGGACAGCCCGATCAGCGCGCCCTGCCGGGTGCCGTGGTGGGCGGACTCCTCCCGCACCCGGGTCATCAGGAAGATGTTGTAGTCGATCCCCAGCGCGACCAGGAAGACGAAGACGAACAGCGGGAACGCGTTGTCCTCGCCCTGGAAGTGGAAGACGTGCGCGAAGAACAGCGAGCTGATCCCGAGCGCCGCCGCGTACGACAGCACCACGGTCGCGATCAGCACCAGCGGCGCGGTGACGGCCCGCAGCAGCACGGCCAGGATCAGCAGCACCACGCCGAGCACCAGCGGGATGATCGCCCGGTTGTCGTCCCCGGCGGCCCGCCCGGCGTCCAGGACGACGGCGGTGTTCCCGCCGACCTTGGCGTCCGCCCCCGGTACGGCGTGCACCGCGGCGCGCACCCGGTCGACGGTGGCCTTGGCGGCCTGGCTGTCCGGCGGGTCGGCCAGGGTGGCCTGGAACAGCGCCCGCCCGTCCCGCACCACCGGTGGCGAGGTGGCGGAGACCCCGGCGGTGGACTGCGCGGCGGCCCGTACGGCCGGGGCGGCGGCCGCGTCGGAGATCACGGTGAGCGGTGCGCCCGTCCCGCCCGGGAAGTGCTGCTCCAGCACCTGCTGGCCGACCACCGAGTCCGGTGTGCCGGTGAAGGAGGCGGCCGTGCTGAGCCCGTTGGCGTTCAGCGAGACCAGCCCCACGCAGCAGGCCGCGAGCGCCAGCGCCGTCCCGACCCACACCTTGCGCGGCCGCCGTCCGATCCAGGCGCCGACGTGCGCCCAGCGGCCGGTCCGGGTCGGCTCCGGGGTGCCGTAGGCCGGTCTGACCGGCCAGAACACCCAGCGGCCGACGATCACCAGCAGCGCGGGCAGCAGGGTCAGCATCGCGGCCAGGGCGACCACGACACCGATCGCCAGGACCGGGCCGAGGCCGCGGGTGGAGTTCATCCGGGCGATCAGCAGGCACAGCATCGAGGCGACCACGGTGGCCGAGGAGGCCAGTACGGCGGGCCCGGCCCGGTGCAGGGCGTACGCCATCGCCTCGTGCCGGTCCTCGTGCCGACGCAGCTCCTCCCGGTAGCGGGCGGTGAGCAGCAGGGCGTAGTCGGTGCCCGCGCCCAGCACCAGGACGATCAGGATCCCGGCGCTCTGCGCGTTGACGGTCAGCCCGGCGTGCTTCGCCAGCAGGTAGATGAAGGCCTGGGAGACGGTCAGCGCACCGGCGGCGGAGAGCAGCGGCAGCAGCCACAGCACCGGGCTGCGGTAGGTGAGCAGCAGCAGGACGATCACCACGCTCACCGTGACGGCGAGCAGGGAGCCGTCGATGCCCGCGAAGGCCTTGGCCTGGTCGGCGGCGATCCCGCCGGGGCCGGTGACGTGGGTGGTCATGCCGGGGCTGTCGGCGGCCGCGGTCTGCCGCAGGGTGTCCACGGCGGGCTTGAGGTCGTTCCAGCCGTTGGTGCCGACGTCGATCGGCACGATGGTCTGCATCGCCTGCCCGTCGGCGGACACCACCGGGCCGATCACCGGCCCGACCACGTGCGGGACGGCGGCGAACCCGACGGCCTGCCGGGCCGCCGCGGCCCGGTCGGCCGGGGTGATGCCGGTGGTCCGCTGGTAGACGACGACGGCCTGGGCGGTGTCCACCGGCCGGAAGGCCCGCTGCTCGTTCAGCACCTGGGTGGACTCGGCGCTGCCCGGCAGCCAGCTGGACGCCTGGTTGTCCTCGGCGCCCGTCAGCTTCCCGGCCAGCGGGCCCAGCGCGATCAGCAGCACCAGCCACAGGGCCAGCACCACCCACTTGCTCCGGCGCCCGCAGGGCAGCGCGACCAGCCTCCGAGTCGTGGACATGCATCCGTCCCCAGGTGGCAGTGACTCGTTCCAGCCTGCCACCGCCCCGCCCGACCGGCAGCTCCGGAGGCAGTGCCGGCGGGCGACGGCCTGGCGGGGCGACGGCCGGGCGCCCGGGCGGCCGGACGGTCAGACGGGCACGGCCGCCCGCTCGCGCAGCTCCCGCAGCACCGCGATGTCCATCGCGTGCCCGGTGCCGTCCCCGCCGTGCTTGCGGTCCGGGGTCTCCACCAGGAGCGGCACCCCGGCCGTCTCCGGGTGCTCGAACAGCTCGCGGAACGGCTCCGCGCCGATCATCCCGGCGCCGATGTTGGCGTGCCGGTCCTTGCGGGCGCCGACCACGTCCTCCGAGTCGTTGGCGTGGATCAGCCGCAGCCGGCCCGGACCGGCGGCCGAGGCCAGCGCGTCCAGTGCGGCCGTCACCCCGCCGGGGACGGCCAGGTCGTGCCCGGCGGCGAAGGCGTGGCAGGTGTCCAGGCAGACGCCGACCTTGGGGTGCCCGTCCAGCGCCTCCACGTACTCGGCCAGCTGCTCCAGCCGCGAGCAGAGCGAGCTGCCCTGGCCGGCGGTCGGCTCCAGCAGCAGCCAGGGCGCGTCGTCGCCGAGCGCGTCCAGCTCGTCCAGCAGCGGCCGGACGTCGGCGCGCACCTGCGCCATCGCCTCGGCCCGGCGCGAACCGCCGCCGGGCGCGGTGCCGACGGCCGAGCCGGTGTGCAGCACGACGCCGAGCGCGCCGATCGCGTGGCCGCGGTGCAGCGAGTGCCGCAGTGAGTCGGCCGAGCGCTCCCGGGTGGCCGGGTTGTCCGAGCCGAAGTTGATCAGGTACGGCGCGTGCACCCAGGCCGGGATGCCCTGCTCGGCGCAGGCCGTACGGAACTCCTCGTCCTGGGCCGGGTTCCCTGCGGGCGTGGCCCAGCCGCGCGGGTTGGCCACGAACACCTGCACCGTCTCGGCACCGACCCGGCTCGCGTACGCCAGGCCCGTCCCGGCCAGGCCCCGGCCGGCCACCGGGACGTGGGCGCCGATCGGGTTCCGGCGGGCGGCGGGGGTCGGTCCGGTCGCGGTGCTCATGTCCCCGAGGATGTCACGGGCCCGGACGGCGACGGCGCGCGGGCCCGTCCCCGCGCCGGGTGCGCGCGCCACGCCGGGGCGCGCCCGGCGGGAACCGTCGGGGCCGTCCCAATGGCCGACGGCCCGTCAGTCCGGCAGCCCAGCCCTGGTGGCGGGCCCCCGGGGGCGACCGTACCGTCGACTCGGCCGTACTCACCGAACGTCACCACCCGCACACGCCGGGTCGGACCGTCCCCTCCGCCCTCCCGCAGCCGACCAGCGCGCCCACCGCCCCACCGCGCGCGCCGAAAGACAGGTCACCACTCATGCCCACGCGCCGGGTCCACCACCTCGCCGCGGCCACCGCCGCCGCCACCGCCCTGACCACCGCCCTGACCACCGTCCTCGCCACCCTGGCCGCCGCACCCGCGGCCCACGCCGCCGACGGCGCCCTCCACCTCGTCCACCCCGGAGAATCGATCCAGCGGGCCGTCGACGCCGCCGCCCCCGGCGACACGGTCCAGGTGCTGCCCGGCAGCTACCGCGGCAGCGTCCGCATCACCACCCCCCACCTCACCCTGCGCGGCGCCGGAGCGGCCACCGAGATCACCCCCGGGGACGGCACCGAGAACGCCTGCGCCACCGCCGGGCACGGCGTCTGCGTGGTCGGCACCGAGCAGGCCCCGCTGTCCGGGGTCACCGTCGAGGCCCTCGCCGTCACCGGCTTCCGCAAGAACGGCATCGACGCCAGTGGCACCACGGGCCTGACCGTCCGCGCCACCTACGTCCACGACAACGCCCAGCAGGGCATCAGCCAGGAGATCTCCACCAAGGCCACCATCGTGGGCAACCGCTCCGTCGACAACGGCCAGTCCGGTGTCTTCCTCGCCAACTACGCCTACCGCGAGGGCGGCGCGCCCGACACCGGGGGCACCCTCGTCGACGGCAACGTGCTCACCGGGAACCGGGTCGGCGTCACCGTGCGCCGGCTGCGCGTGCTCACCGTCCAGGGCAACGAGGTCAGCGGCAACTGCAGCGGCGTCTTCGTGGTCGGGGACGAGGGCGTGCCCCGGGCCGGGGACCTCGACGTCCGGCGGAACCGGGTGGTCGCCAACAACAAGTTCTGCCCGGCCAATCCGCGCCTCGGCGCCATCCAGGGCGCGGGCATCGTGCTCACCGGCACCGAGGACACCCGGGTGACCGACAACGAGGTCCGCGACAACGTCGGATCCACCGACTTCTCCGGCGGCATCGTGCTGTTCAAGAGCGTCGTCGGCATCCCCAACACCCGGGCCACCGTCACCGACAACCGGCTGAGCGGCAACGGCCCGGCCGACCTCGCCGACCGCGACACCGGCACCGACAACTCCTTCACCCGCAACACCTGCGCGGTCTCCGTGCCCTCCGGCCGCTGCTGACCCGCCCGGCCACCGCCCGCCGACCTCCCGCCGAGCCCCGACCGACAAGGACCAGCCCATGACCACCGCCCCCGTCAACCCCACCCCCCAGCCGGCGATGCGCCTGCGCGAACTCGTCTTCGGCGCCGCCTGCGCCGCCGCCGTCCGCGCCGCCGCCCGGCTCGGCGTCGCCGACGTGCTCGGCGACACCCCGACCGCCGTCACCGAACTCGCCGCGCGGCTCGACACCGAACCCCGCCAGTTGCGCCGCCTGCTGCGCGCGCTCACCTGCTACGGGATCTTCGCGGAGACCGGCGACGACCGCTTCGAGCACACCGAGATGTCCCGCCTGCTGCGCGACGACGCCCCCAACTCCCTGCGCCACATCGCCCTCTGGTGCACCGAGCCGTGGACCTGGGAGGCCTGGCCCAAGCTCGACGAGGCGGTGCGCTCCGGCCGCAACGTCTTCCCCGAGCTGTTCGGCAAGGAGTTCTTCGACTACCTGCACAGCGACGCCGGCGACTCGGCGAAGGTCTTCGACAAGGCGATGACCACCTCCAGCCGGCAGTCCGCCCGGGACTTCGCCGACTACCTGGACCTCACCGGCATCGACTCGGTCGCCGACATCGGCGGCGGCCAGGGCCACGTCCTCGCCAGCCTGCTGGAGAAGCACCCGGCCCTGCACGGCACCCTGCTCGACCTGCCCAAGGTGGTCGCCGGCGCCGACCCCCGCCTCCAGGACGGCGGCGCCTTCTCGGCCCGCGCCCGCCTCGTCCCCGGCGACTGCCGGGTGGAGATCCCGGTGCGCGCCGACCTCTACATCATCAAGAACATCCTGGAGTGGGACGACGACAGCACCCGCCGCACCCTCGCCAACGTGGTCGCCGTGGCCCGCCCCGGCGCCCGCGTCGTGGTGGTCGAGAACCTCGTCGACAACAGCCCCTCGATGCGCTTCACCACCGCGATGGACCTGATGCTGATGCTCAACGTCGGCGGAGCCAAGCACTCCGAGGAGAGCATGGTCCACCTCATGCAGGAGGCCGGCCTCGACGTCGCCGCCGTCCGCCCCGTCAACCCCTACCTCCACGCCTTCGAGTCCACCGTCCGCGGCTGACCCGCCGCAGGCGCCCGACGGCCGCTGCTCCCCGGTCCGGGGGAGCAGCGGCCGTCGGGGTGTTCAGGCCCCATAGTGTTCAGGCTCTGTGGTGTTCAGGCCTTGTGGGAGGACTCCAGGTGGGCGAAGACCACCACGTTGTCCAGGTAGTCCCGGCGCTTCTTGTCGTAGGTGCCGCCGCAGGTGATCAGGCGGAGCTGGGCGTCCGGCGTCCTGCCGTAGACCTTCTGGTCGGGGAAGGCGTTCTTGGCGAAGGTCTCCACGTTGTCGACCGAGAAGACGGCGACGGTGCCGTCGGCGCGGCTCACCTCGACCTTGTTGCCGGGCAGCAGCAGGCTCAGCAGCAGGAAGACCGCCGGGCCCTTGGTGGTGTCGACGTGGCCGGCGACGACCGAGCTGCCGCGTTCGCCCGGGGTGACGCCGTCGCGGTACCAGCCGACCAGGTTCTTGTCGTCCGGTGGGGGCGCGTTGAGCTGTCCCGCCGGGCCCAGGGTGAGTTCGGTGAACGGGGCGTCGACGGCGATCTGCGGGATCCGCAGCCGGGTCGGCTTGGACCGCTTGAGCACCGGCGCGCCGGGCGCGGCGGGCGCGGCGGGCGGTGCCGTGGCGCCGCTGGTGGCCGCCGCCGGGCCGGGGACGGCGGGGGCGGCCGCAGCCGGGGGAGCGGCCTGGCCGGCGGCCTGGTCCTCGGTGGGTCCGGTGTCCACCGAGTTGTAGATCAGCAGCAGGCCGACCGCTGCCGCGCCCATCCCGCCGCGCAGCAGCCGGGGCATTCCGGACCCGGGACCGCCGGTCATTCCTGTCCTCCGCTCGAAGTCCTTCGTCGGGAGCCTGTTCCGCGACGGCCCGCCGCCCCCGTGCGCCCCCGCCCGGGAGGGGGGAGCGCCCAGAGGCGGCGGTGGCGGACGTCAGACGGCTGCGGCGCCGGAGGTGCGACGGCCGCGGCGCAGCGCGATCGCGCCGGCCCCGAGACCGCCGAGCAGCAGCACCGCGCCGGAGGCGAGGCCGCCGCCGGACAGGGCCAGGCCGCCGCCGCCGGTGTGCACGCCGCCGTGCGGGGTGTGCTCCTCCTCCCGGCCGTCGGAGCCCTTGCTCTCGGAGCCCTTGTGCTCGTCGGAGCCCTTGCTCTCGGAGCCCTTGTGCTCGCCGGAGCCCTTGCTGTCGGACTTCTTGTCGTCGTAGCCCTTCGAGCTGTCGGAGCCGCCCTTCTCGGGCTGCTTCTCCTGCCAGGTCAGGTTCTTGCCCTGGTCCGAGGAGGAGCCGTCGGCGAAGGCCATGGGGGTGCCGACGGTGAGGACGGCGGCGACGGCCGCTCCGGCGAGCAGCGTGCGTGCAGAACGCATGAGGATGATCCTTCCGGCGCGCGGGCCGCGACCGCCGGCACGGTGCCGGTCAGGGGACTCGCGAACAAGTGGCGCCTGATCCACCGTCAACCACGGTGGGGCCGCCTGCCACCCGAGCGTGGCAGCGTCGGTACGGAGAGTGCGCCCTTCGGGTGGAGTCCGGGGCGTGTTCACCCGGGTGGCCCGGCGATCCGGGTGATTCGGATTCGGGGCGGGGTGGTAGGGACCGTCCCCGGCGCGCGCATGGGCCCGCCCCCGGCGCGGTGCCGGGGGCGGGCCCAGAGCGGAGCGGGGACGCGGCTCAGCGGTCCCAGCGGTAGAACTCGCGTGCCATGGCGTCCTTCGGCTCGCGCCAGGTGGCCGGGTCGTAGGCCTGGACGAAGGCGGTCAGGCGGTCGCTGACGGTCCGGAACTCCGGGTGGCCGAGGACCTTGGCGACGGCCGGGCCCGGCGGGCGGTCGGCCTCGATCAGGTGCAGGTAGACGTCGCCGAACTGGAAGAGGCTGCGCCCGGTGACGCCGATCAGGTGCGGCAGCTCGCCGCGGTCGGAGTCGGCGAACACCTCGGCGATGTCCGGGGCGGCCTCGGGCTTCATCCGCGCGACGATCAGCGCGCGGTGGGCGCCGGTCACCGCTCGGCCGCCCGCTTCTCGACCTTCTCGCGGATCAGCTGCAGCTGGATCCGGGAGTTCTTGTTGATGTGGTTGACCATGCCGTTGTCGTCCACCGGCGCGGTGGGCTTCATCGCGAAGTCCTGGATCCAGCGCATCCGGGTGCCGGCCGGGACCTCGGCGTACTCCCAGCGGATCTGCATGAACTCGAACGGTCCGGGCTCGACCCGGCGGGCGTTGACCTCCAGCGACGACCGGTCGGTGGTGCGCTCGGAGACCCAGCTCCACACCTGGCCGTTCTCGTCCGGGTGCATGGTGAGCCGGAACTGCACCCGGTCGCCGTCGCGCTCCAGCACCTCGACCGAGGCGTACTCGCTGAACAGGTCCGGCCAGTTCTCCAGGTCGTTGGTCATCTCCCAGACCAGGTCGAGCGGGGCGTTGATGACGATCTCGTTGTCGGTGTGTCCGGGCATCTCAGGCACCGGCCTTCGCGGAGAGGGAGGTGTTGACCAGCTCCAGGAACTCGGCCGGGGTCTTGGCGGACTCGGCGCCGGAGGTGACCTTGAGGCTGTGCCGGTTCTCCAACTCGCCGACGACGCCGAGGAGTCCGAGCGAGTCGACGCCGAAGTCGTCGAACTGCGCGCCCGGCTGCTCCAGGTCGCCCGGGGCGACGGTGACGCCGGCCCGGGCCTGGAGCAGGGCGGCGAGTTCGGGATAGCTGAGGGTGTTGCTCACGGGGTTCCCTTCGGGGAGGTCCAGTGGATCGGGGGTGCGGGGGTCAGGTCGGCTCCCCGCGGCGGAGCACCAGCGCGGAGTTGGAGCCCATCAGCCCGCGGCTGAGCACCAGCGCGGTGCGCAGTTCGGCCGGGCGGGCGCGGCCGGTCACCAGGGCGAGGTCGTGGCAGACCTCGGTGACGTTGGGGGTGGGCGGCAGCACGCCGTCCTCCATGGCGAGCACGGCGGCCGTGACGTCCAGCATCGGGGCGCCGCAGTAGGCCCGCCCGGTGCCGGCCTTGGGGGCGGTGACCGGGACGCGTTCGGCGGCCGGGCCGAGCGCGTCGGCCAGGGCCAGGGCCTCGGCCCGGTCGGCGGCGGGGACGCCGAGCGCGTCCGCGAAGACCACGTCGACCTCCTCGGGCGCGATCCGGGCCTCGTCCAGCGCGATCCGGATCGCCGCGGCCAGTCCCTCCCGGGACTCCTCCCAGCGGGAGGCCCCGGTGAAGGTGGCGCCGTGTCCGGCCAGGTGGGCCCGGACGGCGGCGCCGCGCCGGCGGGCCGCCGACTCGTCCTCCAGTAGCAGCATGGCGCCGCCCTCGGCGGGGGAGAAGCCGCAGGCCTGCGCGGTGAACGGCAGGTAGGCGGCGTCCGGCCGGTCGGCCAGGCTCAGCTCGGGGTAGCCGAGCTGGCAGACCATGGAGTACGGCGCGAGCGGGGCCTCGGCGGCGCCGACCACCACGGCGTCGGTGCCGCGCTCGACCGAGCGGGCGGCGTGCGCGAGCGCGTCCAGGCCGCCGGCCTCGTCGCTGGCGACCACCCCGCACGGGCCCTTGTAGCCGCCGCGGATCGAGATCTGGCCGGTGCTGGCCGCGTAGAACCAGGCGATGGACTGGTACGGTCCGACGAACCGCGGCCCCTGGCCCCAGAGTTGCTGGAGTTCGCGCTGGCCGAACTCGCCGCCGCCGGAGCCGGCCGCGGTCACCACGCCGACCGCGAAGGGCCGTTCGGGGTCGGGCCGGAACCCCGCGTCGGCCACCGCCAGGTCGGCGGCGGCCATCGCGTAGTGGGTGAAGCGGTCGGTCTGCACGAGGTAGCGGCTGTCGATCACCGACTGCGGCTCGAACTCCCGCACCTCGCCCGCGACCCTGAGCGGCAGCCCGGTGCAGCCCTCGCGGGATATCCGGTCGAGGACGCTCACGCCCTGCCTGGTGGCCTTCCAGAAGGCGTCGGCCCCGACACCGTTCGGCGCCACCACGCCGAGACCGGTGACGACCGCCCGGCGGCCCTGCTGACGTGACGTCATGGAACTCACCCCGTTCTGTTGAGCACGACGGCGGACTGGAATCCGCCGAATCCGCTGCCGACCGAGAGGATGTGGCTCAGCGGCAGCTCGCGCGCGGTGCGCGGCACGTAGTCGAGGTCGCACTCCGGGTCCGGAGTCTCGTAGTTGGCGGTCGGCGGCACCACGCCGTGGGCCAGCGCCAGGGTGCAGGCGACCACCTCGATCGCGCCGATCGCGCCCAGCGAGTGGCCGACCATCGACTTGATCGAGCTCATCGGCGTCTCGAAGGCGTGGCCGCCCAGCGAGCGCTTGACCGCGGCGGTCTCGTGCCGGTCGTTCTGCTTGGTGCCCGAACCGTGCGCGTTGACGTAGTCGACGTCGCCGCGGTCGACCTTGGCGTGGTCGAGCGCGTGGTCGATCGCCCGGGACATCTCCAGCCCCTCCTTGGTGAGGCCGGTCATGTGGTAGGCGTTGCCGAAGGTGGCGAAGCCGCCGATCTCGCCGTAGATCCGGGCGCCGCGGCGGCGGGCGTGCTTCAGCTCCTCCAGCACCAGGACGGCGCCGCCCTCGCCGAGGACGAAGCCGTCCCGGTGGGCGTCGAAGGGGCGGGAGGCGTGCTCCGGGTCGTCGTTGCGCTCGCTGGTGGCCTTGATGGCGTCGAAGCAGGCGACGGTGATCGGCGAGATGGGGGAGTCGGAGGCGCCGGCGACGCAGATGTCGGCGCGTCCCTCCTCGACCGCCTGGAAGCCGTAGCCGATCGCGTCCAGGCCGGAGGTGCAGCCGGTCGAGACGGTCTGCACCGGGCCGTGCGCGCCGACCCGCTCGGCCACCGCGGAGGCCAGCGTGCTGGGCGCGAAGGCCCGGTGCAGCTGGGGCTCGGCGTGCCGGTGGTCCACGTCCCAGCGCGCGCCGGAGGCGCTGACCAGGGCGTAGTCGTGCTCCAGCCGGGTGGTGCCGCCGACGGCGGTGCCGAGCGAGACGGCGATCCGCCACGGGTCCTCGGCGGCCAGGTCCAGCCCGGCGTCGGCGACCGCCTCGGCGGCCGCGACCATCGCGAACTGCACGTAGCGGTCGGCCCGTTGGACCTCCTCGGGGCTGAGCCCGTGGGCGGCCGGGTCGAAGTCGCACTCGGCCGCGATCCGGGAGCGGAACCCGGCCGGGTCGAAGAGCGTGATGCCCCGGGTGGCGGTGCGGCCGGCCGTCAGGAGGTCCCAGAACGCGGGGATCCCGATCCCTCCGGGCGCGACCACACCGATCCCCGTGACGGCGACGCGCCGTGTCACGAGGCCACCTTGGCGTGTTCCGGGGGGCCGGCGGCGGCGGACTCCCCGGCGCCGGCGGTCTCCTCGGTGCTCACGTGGCCCAGGTCGGGGCGGGGCGCGAGCGGGCCGCAGTGGAAGACCATCCGGGCCTCGGTGTCGCCGACGTTGCGGAAGCGGTGGCGCATGTTGATCGGGATCATCAGGCCCTGGTCGGGCTTGAGCGGGCGGGTCTCCCCGTCCAGGTCGACCTCCAGGTCGCCGGAGACGACGAACACGAACTCCTCGGAGTACGGGTGGTAGTGCTCGTTGATCCGCTCCCCGGGCTCGATGATTGCCAGGCCCATGAAGCCGCTGGTCGCCCCGCAGCTGGGAGGGGTGAGCATGGTGCGCAACAGGGCGCCGTGGCGGCGGTTCTCCGGGGCCTCGTCGACGTTGATGATCGGCGGGAACTGCGTGGTCATGATGGCTTTCCTCCGGGAGGGGTGGCCGGGTGTCAGTCGTTCTGCGAGCTGCGGTCGGTGACCGGGCTCATGGCGCGGGCGGCGAGGAACGCGCCCAGGCCCGCGGCGGTGCGCAGGTCCCCGGCGGGGCCGAGGTCCAGCAGGGCGGCCAGCTCGGCGGCCTCCCGGTCGCCGGCCACGCCGAGCGCGGCGGCGGGCTCGGCCTCGGCCGGCACCCGCAGGTCGACCAGCCGCACCACGGTGTCCTCGCGCTGGAAGACGGTGGCCGCGGCGACCGGGCCGGTCGGGTCGGCGGTGGCGAGGTTGTCGTGGTCGAACAGCAGCTCGGCGAGGGCCGGTCCCCGGCCCGGGCGCACCGGGTAGAGCACGGCGTGCCGGTGCAGCCGCCCGGAGGAGGGGGAGCTGGCGATCGCCTGGTGCCGGGCGGGCAGCGCGGCCTTGGCGAAGAACGCCCGGGCCGACTGCGGGTCGCCCAGCTGCCGGGCCTCCTCCAGGTACGGGTTGAGCTCCTCCTCGACCGCCCGCACCTCGGGCTGCATCGCCACGTGGCGCAGCGCGTCGCCGAGGTTGCCGACCACCTCGACCGCGCGCACCACCCGGTTGCCGTGCATGAACAGCGAGGTGCGGTGCAGCCGGGTGTGCTCGTCCACCTCGGCCCGGGGCGAGGCGTAGCCGGACAGGATGCGGGCCACCTCGGCCTCGCTGCCGGGCTTGACGGTGAAGGTCAGCGCGTGGCGCACCACGCCGTCCGGGCCCGGGTCGGCGCGCGGCGGGCCGACGTGCCCGGCGGGCTCGCTGCGCGGCAGGCCGGGCGGCACCTCCATCGGGGCCCTGGTGCCGGTGGACCCGGCCGCCGAGGTCTCGCGCAGCACCGCGTAGCGCAGCGAGCGGAAGTTGTCGCTGACGCAGCCGTGCATCGGCTTGACCATCTCGCGGTGGGCGGGGCTGTCCACCCACTGGAGGAAGGTCTCCTGGTCCTGCCACTCGCTGGTGATCAGCCACTGGCGGGGGTCGTTGATGGACTGGCACAGCTGGTCGCTGACATGGCCTGGCACCGAGGCCACCTGGTGGCGCAGTTGCTCGTAGACGTCGAGGAAACGCTGCTGGGCGCCGTCCTGGATCTCCAGCATCAGCACCACCCTCAGCCGGGTGTCGGATTCCTCGTGCTGCTTCGGCTGCGGTTCGGACAGAGTCGTCATGATCCACTTTCTGCTCTCGGCCGCACGCGGCGGGCCGTGGCGGCCGCGTCCGGCGGGTGCTCCCGGCTGGGGAGGGCGGTGCGGTGGCGGGCGGCCCGGGCGTTCGGCGCCAGGCCTGAGGTCGATCGTGAGCGGCCGACCGGGCGCGGCGCGAGATTTGCGGGCCATCCGGGCGAAGGGGCGGCACAGCCCCCCTCGGGCGGGGGATGGAAGAGCGGGGCCCCGGCTGAGCGGGCCCGTCGAGGGCGGTGCCGAGTCCAGTCGCCGGGCCGCGGAATCCCCTTACAGGGTGGAGCAATTGATGAAACCGAAGGTGGACGAACGGGTGCCGGTCCTGATCGTGGGCGGCTCCCTGGTCGGGCTGTCGGCCTCGCTGTTCCTCGGTCGGCTGGGTGTCCGGCACCTGCTGGTCGAGAAGCACGCCGACACCTCGCATCACCCGCGCGGACGCGGCAACAACGTCCGCACGATGGAGCTGTACCGGGTGGCCGGGATCGAGCCGGCGATCCGTGAGGCGGCCTCGGTGCTGGCCCCGAACCACGGCATCCTGCAAGCGCCCTCGCTGACCGGCGAGGAGCAGGAGTGGCTGTTCCGGGAGATCGACCCGGGCGGGCGGCTGGCCCGGTTCAGCCCCAGCTCCTGGTGCCTGTGCAGCCAGAACGACCTGGAGCCGGTGCTGCTGCGTTCGGCCCGCGACCTCGGCGCGGACCTGCGGTTCAGCACCGAGCTGATCTCCTTCGAGCAGGACGCCGACGGCGTCACCTCGGTGCTGCGCAGCCGGGAGACCGGCGAGGAGCGGGTGGTGCGCTCGGAGTACCTGGTCGCCGCGGACGGCCCGCGCAGCCCGGTCCGGACCGGCCTGGGCATCGGCCAGGGCGGCAAGGGCGAGCTGTTCCACAACGTCAGCATCACCTTCCGCTCCAAGCGGCTGGCCGACGTGGTCGGCGACCGGCACTTCATCGCGTGCTACCTGACCGACCCGGAGGCGGACGGCGCGCTGCTGCCGGTGGACAACCAGTCCGAGTGGGTCTTCCACGCGCCCTGGCACCCCGAGCACGGCGAGCCCCTGGAGTCCTTCACCGACGAGCGCTGCGAGCGGCACATCCGCACCGCCGTCGGCCTGCCCGAGCTGGACGTCGAGGTGACCGGCAAGGCGCCCTGGCACGCCGCCGAACGGGTCGCCGAGCGGTACGGCGTCGGCCGGGTCCTGCTCGCCGGGGACGCCGCCCACGAGATGTCGCCGACCGGTGCGTTCGGCTCCAACACCGGCATCCAGGACGCCCACAACCTGTCCTGGAAGCTGGCCGCGGTGCTCTGCGGCTGGGCCGGGCCGGGCCTGCTGGAGACGTACGGGCAGGAGCGCCGCCCGGTCGCCGAGGTCACCGGCGAGCGCGCCTCGGCCCGCTCCGCCGAGCACAGCCACCCCGGCTACGCGGTCGTCCCCGGCGTCGGGCGGCAGGCCGGGGTGCTGGCGGTGGCGCTCGGCTACCGCTACCCGCGGGGCGCGGTGGTCGGCACCGACCCGCAGGGCGCGGTCGTCCCGGAGCAGTTCGAGTCGGCGGGCGAGCCGGGCAGCCGGGCCCCGCACCAGTGGCTGCTGTGCGCGGGCGTGCGGCTGTCCACGCTGGACCTGTACGAGCAGGCGATGGTGCTGCTCACCGACCCCGAGGGCGCGGCCTGGCAGCAGGGCGCCCGGCGGGCCGCGGACCGGCTGGCCGTCCCGCTGGACGCCTACCGGATCGGCGACGGCGCCGAGGACGACCTGGCGCCGGAGCCGGGCAGCGACTTCGCCGCCCTGCACGGGGTGGGCCCGGGCGGCGCCCTGCTGGTGCGCCCGGACGGCTTCGTGGCCTGGCGCTCGCCGGGGCCGGCGGAGGACCCGGAGGCCGAGGTGGAGGCCGCGCTGCGGGCGGTGCTGGACCTCTGACGCACGCGGACGGGCCCGCCGGTCGTCGCGACCGGCGGGCCCGTCCTGTCAGGTCCCAGGTGTCATGTGTCAGGAGTCTCGGGGGTCAGGGGGTGCTCAGGGGGTCAGTGACCGCCCGCGTCGACCACCTCGACGTCGGCCACCTCCCGCTCGATCTCCTCGGCGGGCAGCGCCACCCGGATCGCCCAGTAGTAGATCGCCAGCGCGAACACCGAGACCAGCGCCATGTCGTACCAGAGCGGGATCAGGCCGGTGCCGTTGCCGAAGCCGCCCTGCCAGGAGATCAGGCCGAGGCCCAGCAGGTAGACCGGCAGCCACTGGGCGGCCTTCCAGTTGAGCCGCGGGGCGTTGGGCAGGCGGTTCTTGATCGCGTACGCCGCGTAGCCGCCGAGCAGGGCGTAGCCGAGCACGATGGCGATGCCCAGGCGGGACAGGGTCTGCCAGCCGGCCCAGTAGATGATCAGGCTGGCGACCACGAAGGAGGCCGGGGAGATCACGCCGCCCAGCGGCAGCCGGTAGGAACGCTCGCGGTCGGGCAGCCGGCGGCGCAGGGCGCCGAAGGCCAGCGGTGCGCCGGCGTACATCAGCACGCTGGCGGAGGTGATGAAGCCGACCAGCTGCTGCCAGCTCGGGAAGGGCAGGAAGCAGATCACGCCGGTCACGAAGGACAGGATCAGGCCGAACCAGGGCACGCCGTTCCGGTCCAGCTGCTCGAACTTCTGCGGCGCGTAGCCGTTGCGGCTCAGGCCGTAGGAGATGCGCGAGGTGGAGGTCGTGTAGATCAGGCCGGTGCCGGCGGGGGAGATCACCGCGTCGACCTTGAGCACGTAGTAGAGCCAGCCGAGGCCGATCAGGGTGGCCAGGCCGGCGAACGGGCCGTCGATGCCGGGGAAGTCCAGCTTCGCCCAACCGTTGGCGAAGGCGGTGACCGGCAGTGCGCCGATGAAGACGACCTGCAGCAGGGTGTAGATCAGGGTGCCGATGGCGACCGAGCCGAGCACGGCGCGGGGGATGTCGCGCTTGGGGTTGCGGCTCTCACCGGCGATCTGGATGGCCTGCTCGAAGCCGAGCAGGGCGAAGATGATGCCGCTGGTGCTGATCGCGGCGAGCACGCCCTTGGCGCCGAACGGGGCGAATCCGTGCGAGGTGAAGTTGGAGGCGTGGAAGCTGGTGATCGCCAGCATGAAGATCGTGAGCAGAGGAACGAAGATCTTCAACCAGGTGGCGATGCTGTTGGTCCGGGCGAGGACCTTCACGCCGAGGAAGTTGACCGCGACGAATACCGCCATCAGCAGGGTCGCGACGATGAATCCGCTGGTGGTCAGGGTCCCGTTGGCGTTCTGCAGTCCGCTGGCCCAGGGTACGTCCTTGGCGTACCCGATCATGGCCTCGACCTCGATCGGTGCCACGGTGGCCGCCTGGAGCCAGGAGAACCAGCCGAAGGACATGCCGGCCAGGCCGCCGAAGGCGTAGTGCGGGTAGCGCGCGGTGCCGCCCGAGACCGGGAAGAGCCCGCCGAGCTCGGCGTGCACGAGCGCGAGCAGCACGATCCCGACGGCGCCGATGCCCCAGGAGATGACGGCCGCCGGTCCGGCGGCGGTGACGGCGCTCTTCGCGCCGAAGAGCCAGCCGGAGCCGATGATCGAGCCGACCGAGGCCCACATGAGGCCGACGAGTCCGACGTGGCGCTTGAGCGACCGGTGGGCGGTCCCGGTGGTGCCGGAGCTCTGGCCGGGCGGCGAGATCTGGTTGAGGGAAGCCATGGATGATCTCTCTGTGTGTGGGGGCTCCGGGGTGGGCGGAGCGCGGAGAGTTGCCACACAGTAGGGCTATTCATAGACCTCTGCACAGATTCCATTGCTGAATGTTTACTTTCTTTGCCAGATATCCGTGCAGGTAGGGGGCCGTCTGTTCATGGGCGTGTTACGTGACTCGCGAGTAGGTTCAGTATTTGAGCGGCAATTGAGCTTCGCCGTCCGGTCCGGCAATATGGATCGCCCACTCATTTATGGGAATGATGTGAACCGCATAGCCATGCTGCCGGAGGCGCGGCGTAGGCTGGTTCCGTGCGTTTCGTGATCCTGCCGCCGCCGGTCCGCTAGCGGGCGGCACACCGATCGGACCCGGCCCGGAGGGAGAGCCCCCGGCGCCGGGGCGATGACCGCCGCCCGCGTACCCCGCGGACCTGAACCGGCGAGCCATCGTGGAGCACCGACGCATGACCTCCTACGCCGCCGTGCCGTTCCGGCACGGCCTGTTGTCCATTTCCGCCGCCGCCGTCTCCTGCTGGCGCTTCGGCGTCGCGGCGCTCTGCCTGGCCCTGCTCCCCTCGGGGGCCGGGCGGGCCCGCGGCGGCGGGCGCGGCGCCGCCGTGCTGACCGGCATCGGGCTGGCCGTCAGCCAGTGCGCCTACTTCGCCTCCGTGCACTACGCGGGGCTGGGGCTCGGCACCCTGGTCACCATCGGGGCGGGGCCGGTGCTCACCGGCCTCGGCGGGCACCTGCTGCTCGGCGAACGCCTCACCGGGCGGGCGGTGGCCGCCGTCGCGCTCGCCCTCGGCGGGCTGGCCCTGCTGGTGGCGGCCCCGGCCGCCGGGCCGCGGCCGGTGCTGGGCGTCGGCCTGGCGGTGCTCGCGGGCGCGGGCCAGAGCGGGCTGACCCTCTGGGCCCGGGCCGGCGGTTCGGCCCGGGCCGGCCGGGGCGCCTTCGTCACCGGCCTGCTCTGCCTGCTGCCGTTCGCGGCGCTCCAGGGCGTGCTGCCCAGTACCGGGCAGCCGGCGCTGACCGGGGGAGCGCTGCTCTTCCTCGGGACGGTGCCCACGCTGCTCGCCTACCGGTGGTACTTCTCCGGGCTGACGGCCGTACCGGGCGCCACCGCCTCGGTGCTGGTGCTGCTGGAGCCGGCCACGGCGGCGGTGATCGGCGTGCTGTTCCTCGGCGAGCCGGTCACCGCGGGCCTGGTGGCCGGTTCGGCGCTGCTGCTGGCCGCGATCGCGGCCCTGGCCCGGACGTAGCGGGGCGGCGGCGTGCACCCGGGCGGGCGAGCTGTGGTCGCCGGGGGCGCGCCGCCGTGCTGTCGTGGGCCGCATGATGACCTCACGCGCGGCCCGGGTGGCCGTCACGACCGCGACCGCCGTCCTGCTCGCCGCCGGGGCCGCGGCCCCCACCGCCTCGGCGGCGGGGGCCGCCCGGCGCGACGTCACCGCCGCCACCTGTCGGGCCGCGGGCGGGCACGTCGAGGGCAGCGGCTACTGCGTGGACGCCGGCGGGCTGGACGCCTGGGGGGCGGAGATCGACGGCCAGGCGGTCAACCCGAACCCGCGCCCCGGGTTCGAGTGAGCCGGCCCGCCGCCGGGGCACCTCTGGGGTACCGGCCGCACCTAGGGCACCGGCCGGATCTGGGGCACCGGTCGGAGCGTCACCGGTGCCGGGGTCAGTGACCGCAGCACCAGGTCGATCCGGACTTTGGCGGCGCCCGCCCGGTGCAGGGCGGCGGCGACCGTCCGCAGCTCCTCCGGCCCCGTGCAGGCGAGCCGCAGCTCCAGGTCGGCGTCCCCGGCGAGGGCGAGGCCGCTCTGGACCGCCGGGAACTCCGCCGCCAGCCGGTCGAAGTCCAGCGGCACCGGCCCGTGGCTGACCCGGGCGATGGCGTGCAGCGCCCGGGCCGGCTCGGGGCGGCCCGGAGGGGGTTCGAAGCCGTCCGGGACGAGCTGGAGCGGGGCCGTCACCGGTGCTGGAGGCGGGCGGTCGGGGTCGTGGTCGGGGCCGTGCCGGGGGCGGCCCCGACGGTGGCGGGGGTGGTGACCGGCGGGGCGACCAGTCCCGGGTCGAGCACCAGGGTGTCGACGCCGAGCGGCCGGGTGAGGTTGCGCAGCGCGGCCTCACCGAGTTCGGTGTAGGCCTGGTCCGGCCCCAGGAGGGCGGCGAGGGCCTCGGGGCTGGAGAAGCCGACGGCGCAGCGGACGCCGTTGCGCATGCGGAAGAGGCGGAGGGCGGCGGTGCTTCCGGTGCCGGTGGTGGTGACCGGAACGTGCCAGACGACGCAGGCCATGCGGATGCTCCCGAGTGGGGTGGTGGTGGCTGCCGGAACTGCTCGTCCCGACGCTAGGCCGGGTCCTGCCGGACCGCGCCGGTCCTGACGCAGCGTTGACCGAATGGGGTGGTGCGTTGACGCACTCCTGACACCCGGCTCACCCGATTGGACTACACCAGTTCCGCGCCGGCCCGAACGGTGTCGTACAACCGCCCCAACCCCGCCCGTCCCGTACGGCTCCGGAGCGCTCCGCTTGCCGTGCGCCGCGCACCGGACCACCGTGGATCCGGCCGCCGGTCGCGCCCCGTGCGGGCTCCCGGATCCGACCGGCGCGCGCTCCGGGGCGGGGGGAGGTGGAGAGTGGGGCCCGGGACGAGATATCTTGACGTCAAGACGTTGGAGACGTGAAGCGGAGTTTCGATGACTGACTCGACCATCATCTATACGCACACCGACGAGGCTCCGGCCCTGGCGACCTACTCGTTCCTGCCGGTGGTCCAGGCGTACGCCTCGACGGCGGGCGTCCGGGTGGAGACCCGTGACATCTCCCTGGCCGGGCGGATCATCGCCAGCTTCCCGGAGCGTCTGACCGAGGCCCAGCGGATCGGCGACGCCCTGGCCGAGCTCGGCGAGCTCGCCAAGACCCCGAGCGCCAACATCATCAAGCTGCCGAACATCTCGGCCTCGGTGCCGCAGCTCAAGGCCGCCATCGCCGAGCTCCAGGCCCAGGGCTACGCCCTGCCGGACTACCCGGACGAGCCGCGCACGGCCGAGGACGAGGACGTCCGCGCCCGCTACGACAAGGTCAAGGGCAGCGCCGTCAACCCGGTCCTGCGCGAGGGCAACTCGGACCGCCGGGCCCCGCTGTCGGTCAAGAACTACGCCAAGACCCACCCGCACCGGATGGGCGCCTGGACCGCCGAGTCCAAGACCAACGTCGCCACCATGGGCGAGAACGACTTCCGCTCCACCGAGAAGTCCACCGTGATCGCCGCCGACGGCGCCCTGCGCATCGAGCTGGTCGGCCAGGACGGCACCACCACCGTGCTGCGCGAGAAGGTCCCGGTGCTGGCCGGCGAGGTCGTCGACGCCTCGGTGATGCGCGCCGCCGCCCTGAACGACTTCCTGGCCGCCCAGGTCGCCCGTGCCAAGGCCGAGGGTGTGCTGTTCTCGGTGCACCTCAAGGCCACCATGATGAAGGTCTCCGACCCGATCATCTTCGGCCACGTCGTGCGCACCTTCTTCCCGCAGACCTTCGCCCGCTTCGGCGACGCGCTGGCCGCCGCCGGTCTGAACCCGAACAACGGCCTCGGCGGCATCCTGGCCGGCCTGGACGCGCTGGAGAACGGCGCCGAGATCAAGGCCTCCTTCGAGGCCGAGCTGGCCGAGGGCCCGGCCCTGGCCATGGTCGACTCCGACAAGGGCATCACCAACCTGCACGTGCCGAGCGACGTCATCGTCGACGCCTCGATGCCGGCCATGATCCGCACCTCCGGCCACATGTGGGGCCCGGACGGCCAGGAGGCCGACACCCTCGCGGTGCTGCCGGACAGCAGCTACTCCGGCGTGTACCAGGCCGTCCTCGACGACTGCCGCGCCCACGGCGCCCTGGACCCGGCCACCATCGGCTCGGTCCCGAACGTCGGCCTGATGGCCCAGAAGGCCGAGGAGTACGGCTCCCACGACAAGACCTTCGAGATCGCGGCCGCCGGCACCGTCCGCCTGGTCGACGCCGAGGGCAACGTGGTGCTGGAGCAGGCCGTCCAGCCCGGCGACATCTTCCGCGCCTGCCAGACCAAGGACCTGCCGATCCAGGACTGGGTCAAGCTGGCCGTCACCCGCGCCCGCGCCACCGGCGACCCGGCCGTGTTCTGGCTGGACGCCGAGCGCGCCCACGACGCCGTGCTGATCGAGAAGGTCAAGGCGTACCTGCCGCAGCACGACACCACCGGCCTGCAGATCGAGATCAAGTCCCCGGTCGAGGCCACCAAGTACTCGCTGGAGCGCATCCGCCGCGGCGAGAACACCATCTCGGTCACCGGCAACGTGCTGCGCGACTACCTGACCGACCTGTTCCCGATCCTGGAGCTGGGCACCAGCGCCAAGATGCTGTCCGTCGTCCCGCTGATGGCGGGCGGCGGCCTGTTCGAGACCGGCGCCGGCGGCTCCGCCCCGAAGCACGTCCAGCAGCTGGTCAAGGAGAACTACCTGCGCTGGGACAGCCTGGGCGAGTTCTTCGCGCTGGCCGCCAGCTTCGAGCAGCTCGCCACCAGCACCGGCAACGCCCGCGCCCAGGTGCTGGCCGACACCCTGGACCGCGCCACCGGCACCTTCCTCAACGAGGACAAGTCGCCGAGCCGCCGCCTCGGTGGCATCGACAACCGCGGCAGCCACTTCTACCTGGCCATGTACTGGGCCCAGGAGCTGGCCAAGCAGACCGCCGACGCCGAGCTGGCCCAGGCCTTCGACGCGCTGGCCAAGGCGCTGACCGAGCAGGAGAAGGCCATCGTGGACGAGCTGATCGCCGTCCAGGGCTCGGCCGTCGACCTCGGTGGCTACTACCAGCCGGACCCGGCCAAGGCCGCGGCCGTGATGCGCCCGTCGAAGACCTTCAACGAGGCGATCGCCAACCTCGGCTGACACCACCGGTCGGATCGACGCACCGGGAGGCCCCCGGGACCGCTGCGGCGGACCCGGGGGCCTCCTCGTGTCTCAGGCCAGGCCGAGCACCACTCCCGCCCCGGTCAGCAGCAGCAGGGCGGCGCCGTTGGCCCGCGGCAGGGCGAGTGCGGTGCCGACGGCCTCGCGCAGCAGCTGGTACGGGCCGTGGGCGAGCGGGCCGTCCGCGCCGAGCACCCGGGCGGGGGCGCCGGCCCGGTGCGCGGCCAGGGCGGAGCGGACGGTGTGGAAGCCGCTGGTGATGACGGCGCAGCGGTAGCCGGGGCGCTCGGCGGCCATCAGGGCGGCGCTGAACCGCAGGTTCTCGGCGGTGTTCACGGCCCGTTCCTCGCGCCGGATCCGCTCGGCCGGGACGCCCCGGGCGAGCAGGTAGCGGGCCATCGCGCCGGCCTCGGTGCACTCCTCGTGCGGGCCCTTGCCACCGGTCACCAGCAGCAGCGGCGTGTGCCCGGCGGCCTCCTCGGCGGCGAATCGTTCCAGCGCGGCGTCCAGCCGGGCCGCCAGGGTCGGCGCGGGCTCGCAGCCGTTCAGCGCGGCCCCCAGGACCACCAGGTAGTCGGCCCCGGCGGGCACCGGCCGGCGGCGCTGGAACAGCGCGCAGCCGAGGAAGCCGAGCAGCCAGAGCAGGACGTACCCGCCGAGCAGGACGGCGGGGAGGAACAGGGCGTGCATACCCCTCGAACGCGCCCGGTGGAACGACCGTTCCAGGACATGACGGAGCCCACGTCCTCCGGGGGCGTGGGCGTCGGGGAGGGCGTGGGCTCCGGGTGCTCCGGGCGGGCGGGCCGGGGCTCAGCCGGCGTCGGCCGCCGGGGTGGCGGTGGGCGCGGCGGCCGGGGCGGCGGCCGGGCGCTGGCCCTTGCGGTGCAGCGAGGCCAGGTAGGCGTTGTACGCCTCCAGCTCGGCGTCACCGGTGCGCTCCTCGGAGCGGTCCCGGCGGCGGGCCTGCCGCTGCTCGGAGCCCATCCACTGGTAGACCAGCGCGATCAGCACGATCGCGGTCGGGATCTCGCCGAACGCCCAGGTGATCCCGCCGGCCAGCTTCTGGTCCTCCAACAGGTCCGTCCCGGGTGGCGCGCCCTGGACGGTGAAGGTGGTCACCAGCGGGTGGCCGGCCATCATCACCGCCACGCCGAAGAAGGCGTGGAAGGGCATCCCCATGAACAGTTCGATGATCCGCATCACGTGGCCGGGGCGGTGCGGGCCCGGGTCGACGCCCATGATCGGCCAGAAGAAGGTCAGACCGGTCATGAGGAAGTGCACCATCATGAAGATGTGCCCGAGGCGGTACTGCATCAGGAAGTCGAACGCGGGGGTGAAGTAGACCCCGTACAGGCTGGCGATGAACATCGGGATGGTGAACGCCGGGTGCGAGATCACCCGGACGTACCGGCTGTGCAGCAGCGCCACCAGCAGCTCGCGCGGACCGCGCGGCCGGCCCTTGCCCGTCGGGCGCAGCGCGCGCAGCGCGAGCGTGATCGGGGCGCCGAGCAGCAGCAGGATCGGCGTCAGCATGGACAGCACCATGTGCTGGATCATGTGCGCGCTGAACAGCACCATGCCGTAGTCGTTCAGCCCGCTGCAGGTGACCAGCAGCAGGCTGGCGACGCCCGCGACCCAGCCGACGACCCGGCCGACCGGCCAGCGGTCGCCGCGCCGGTACAGCCGGACCACGCCGGTCAGGTACAGCGCCAGCGCGACCAGGCCGCCGAGCAGGAACACCCAGTCGGGGGACCAGGTCCAGACGTTGGAGAGGGTGAACGGGCCTAGTGGGGTCATCCCGCCGTGGTGGTGCATTCCTGACATTCCGTCGCCCATCGGCGGGTCCCGCTTTCCGTCATTGTGGTCCCCGCTGGGGGTCCGGTTCGCCCGTTTTGCTTGGCATACAGCCTAGGTGGGCCTTACCCCGGGCGTGCCGCCGCCCCCTCCGTACGGGTGGCCCGGCAGGTGGGCGCCCCGGGCGGTGGGCGGGGCAGGCGGTGGGCGGGGCGGTGATGCGCGGGACGTCGCTAGACTGACCGGCCGGTCGGCAGGGAGGAACCAGGCATGGCGGCGGCACAGCGGCCCGGGGAGCGGCCCGTGGTCGCGCTCACCGGGGCCACCGGGTTCATCGGATCGGCCGTACGGGAGGCCCTCGCGGCCCGCGGCGTGCCGGTGCGGGCCCTGGTGCGCGGAGAGCCCGTCGCGGACGGGCACACCGCCTGGGTGCCCGGCGACCTCGCCGACCGCTCCGCACTGGACGGGCTGTGCGCGGGTGCGGGGGTGCTGCTCCACCTCGCCTCCAGGGTCGCCGGCGGCGAGGAGGCGTGCGCGGCCGTGAACGACCGGGGCACGGCGGCCGTGATGGCGGCGGCCACCCGGGCCGGGATCGGGCGGATCGTGCACCTGTCGACCACGGCGGTGTACGGCGAAGGCCCGCACACGGACCTCGGGGTCGGCGGGGTGCCGGCCGCGCCGCTGTCGGCGGCCAGTCGCACCCGGCTGCTCGGCGAGGGGCACGCCCTGGCCGCCGGTGCCGCGGTGCTGCGCCCGGCCCTGGTCACCGGGACGGGCGACCGCTGGGTGGTGCCCGCCCTGGCCGAGCTGGCCCGCAGGGTCCCGGGCCGCTGGGCGGGCGGCGCGGCCCGGCTCTCCCTGGTGGACCGCGCCGACCTGGCCCGGCTGATCACCGGGCTCGCCCTGGACGCCCCGGACCGGGTGACCGGCGTCCACCACGCGGCCCACCCGGAACCGGTCCTCGGCGGCGACCTGCTCGACACCCTCGCCGGGCTCGGCCTGCTGCCCGCCCAGGACGGCCCGGCGCTGCCGTGGGCGGAGTGCCGCCGACGGCTCGCCGCCGCGCCGGGCCTGGTCTCCGAGCGCCAGTTCGCCATGGTCGCCCGGGACCACTGGTACCGCAGCGACGCGATCTGGCGCCTCGCCGCCTGTCCGCCCGGCCCGGGCCCGCTGGCCCGCCTCGCCGGGGCGGCGCCCTGGTACCGGACGGCGCTGGGGCTGTAGGGCTGTAGGGCTCTAGGAGTGCTCAGGGCTGCAACCGGCGGGCCCGGGCGTCCAGGAAGCGCTGCTCGGCGAGGCTCACGGTGGCCCTGGCCGCGCGGCGGTAGTGGTCGTACGCGGCCGTCCGGTCGCCGGAGCGTTCCAGCAGGTGGGCCCGGACGGAGAGCAGCCGGTGGTGGTCGGCCAGGCGCCGGTCGGCGTCCAGAGTGGCGAGCAGGTCGAGGCCGGCCCGCGGGCCGTTCAGCTCGGCGAGGGCGACGGCGCGGTTGAGGGTGACCATCGGGTTGGGGGCGATCCGCTCCAGGATCAGGTAGAGCGCGTGCACCTGGGCCCAGTCGGTCCGGTCCGTGGTGGCGGCGTCGGCGTGGGTGGCGGCGATGGCGGCCTGGAGCTGGTACGGACCCAGGGCGGGGCCGGCCAGGGCGGCCTTGGCCAGGGCGGTGCCCTCGTCGAGCAGGGCGCGGTCCCAGGCGGTGCGGTCCTGTTCGGCCAGCGGGACCAGGTCGCCGGTGGCGGTGGTGCGGGCGGCCCGGCGGGCGTGGGTGAGCAGCATCAGGGCGAGCAGCCCGGTCACCTCGGGGTCCCCGGGCAGCTGGGCGTGCACGATCCGGGTCAGCCGGACGGCCTCCTGGGCGAGGTCGGGGCGATGCAGTTCGCTGCCCGAGGAGGCGGTGTAGCCCTCGTTGAAGATCAGGTAGAGCACGTGCAGGACGACCCGTAGCCGTTCCTCGCGCTCGGCGCCCTCGGGGAGCGCGAAGGTGCTGCCGGCGGCCCGGATCCGCTGTTTGGCCCGGCTGATCCGGGCCGCCATGGTGGCCTCCGGCACCAGGAAGGCACGAGCGATCTCGGCGGTGGTCAGGCCGCCGACGGCGCGCAGGGTGAGCGCGGTCCGGGAGGCGGCGGTGAGCGCGGGGTGGCAGCACAGGAACAGCAGGACCAGGGTGTCGTCGGTGTCCGGCACGTCCTCGGGCAGCACCTCGGCGGCCGTGGTCGCGTGCTCCCGCTCGCGGCGGGCGCGGTCGCTGCGGATCCGGTCGACCAGCCGCCGGGAGGCGACCGTCACCAGCCAGCCGCGCGGGTTGTCCGGTACGCCCTCCTCGGGCCACTGCACGGCGGCGGCGAAGACGGCCTCCTGGACGGCGTCCTCGCAGCCCTCGAAGCGGTCGTACCGTCGTACCAAGGTGCCGAGGACCTGCGGCGTGAGCTCACGCAGCAGGTCCTCGAAGTCCGGTGCTGTCATGCCTCCAAGTGTCCGTCGGAGAACATCACCTGGCGCACCTCGACGCCCAGCCCCTCGACCGCGGCGTCCGGGATCCGCGCGGCCAGTTCGACGGCCCGCTCCTTGTTCTCGCAGTCGAGCAGGTAGAAGCCGCCCAGGAACTCCTTGGCCTCCAGGAACGGGCCGTCGGTCACCGCCGGCCGGCCGTCCCGGACGGTGACCACGGCGGCCTGCGACGGGTCGACCAGCGCCTGGGTGAGGATCAGTTCGCCGGAGGCCTTCACCTCCTCGATGAACGCGCCGTGCCCGGCGCCGATCGCCGCCTTCTCCTCGTCGGTCAGCGCGTCCAGCACGGCCGGGTTGATGTGCAGGCTGATCAGGAACTTCATCGCGTACTCCTCGTCGTGGGCGGGCCCCGTGCGGGCCCCTCGACCATCCGGTCGGGAGCCGGGGCCGCCGTCTTGACATCCCTGACGGAGAAATCTCCCACGGGTTTCGTCGCGGCCCTCGGGTTCCCGCCCGTCCCTCGGTGCTCCGGCGTCAAGAAGTCCCGGGCCGCTCCGACCGACCGCTGCGAGGAACCCGAGACGACGAGGAGCACGCGATGAGAGCGAACCGGGCCCGGCTGGGGCTGGCCCTGCTGATGCTTCCGACCCTGGTGGTCGCGATGGACATGACGGCGCTGCTGCTCGCCCTGCCGCAGCTGAGCGCCGACCTGGGCGCCTCCGCCGTCGAACAGCTGTGGATCAGCGACGGATATGGGCTGATGGTGGCCGGGCTGGTGATCACCATGGGTGCGCTGGGTGACCGGATCGGCCGCCGACGCCTGCTGCTGACCGGCGCGGCGGCCTTCGCGGTGCTGTCGGTGGTCGCGGCCCTCGCGGTCGACCCGCTGATGCTGATCGTGGTCCGGGCTCTGCTGGGCGTGGCCGGGGCGACGCTGGCGCCGTCCACGCTGGCGCTGATCACCACCATGTTCCGGGACGAGCGTGAGCGCGGGCGGGCCGTCGCCGTCTGGGCGACCTGCCAGTTCGCCGGCGGCGCGCTGGGGCCCGTGCTGGCCGGGCTGCTGCTCCAGCACTTCTGGTGGGGGTCGGTGTTCCTGGCGGCCGTCCCGGCGATGGCCTTACTGCTGGCCGCCGGGCCGTTGCTGCTGCCCGAGTTCCGCGGCAGGGCGTCCGGGCGGTCGGACCCGGCCGGGGCCGGGTTGTCGCTGGTGGCGGTGCTGCTGGTGCTGTACGGGGTCAAGCAGTTGCCGGTCGGGGGCGAGACGGTCGTCCCGGTGGCCGCCCTGCTGCTCGGCACCGGCGTCGGCCACCTCTTCATCCGGCGTCAACTTGCTCTGGAGCAACCACTGTTGGACCTGATGCTGCTGCGCAACCGGCTGTTCGCGGCGGTGCTGGTCTCGCTGGTCCTGGCCGGGACGGCGATGGCCGGCACCGGGCTGCTGGTCACCCAGTACCTGCAGAGCGTGCTGGGCCGCTCGCCGTTCGCCTCGGCCGTGCTGTTCGCGCCGATGGGCCTGGCGGTGGCGGCCGGTACCCTGGCCGCGCCGCGGCTGGTCGGCCGGGTGCGGCCGACCAGGGCGATCGCCGGCGGGCTGGCGGTCTCGGCGCTGGGCGCGTTGCTACTGATCGCCGTGGACGGGGATGCGGGCTCGCTGCCGCTGGTGATGACGGGCATCGCGGTGCTGGCGCTGGGCACCGGGCCGCTGTTCGCCCTGGGCACCGGGCTGGTCCTCGACGCGGTGCCGCCGGAGCGGGCGGGCTCGGCGGCGGCGATGTCGGAGACCGGCAACTACTTCGGGGGCTCGCTCGGCTTCGCCGTGCTCGGCACCGTCGCCGCGGCGGTCTACCGCGACCGTGCGGGCGGCGGCTCCGACTCGCCGGCCGCCGCGGCCGAGGCGGCACGGCACCTGCCCGCCGAGCAGGGCGCCGCACTGCTGCGCGGTGCGCGCTCGGCGCTCACGGCCGCGCTGCACGTCAACGGGCTGATCGCCGCCGCGCTGTTCGCCGGGCTCGCACTGCTGACCCTGGCGGTGCGGTCGGCGGGGGGAACGGCCGAGGGGACGGTCGTCAGAGCGACCGGAGCGGCGGCCGATACCCGGCCCGGGTGAACGGACGGTGCGGGGGTGGCGGTGGCTTCCGCCGCCCCTCCGGCGGGCGGTAATGATCATGGGGTGATCCTTGGTAGCGTCGGTCGCGGTGCCGCTCAACTGCGGCTCAGCACCGTCGACATGAGAGAGCATCACATGGCCCCCAGGACCATCCGCCGTGCCGTCATCCCCGCCGCCGGGCTGGGCTCCCGCCTGCTGCCGCTGACCAAGGCCACCCCGAAGGAGATGCTGCCGGTCGGCGACAAGCCGGTGATCGAGCACACCGTGCGCGAGCTGATCGAGAGCGGCATCACCGACATCACCATCGTCGTCAACGGCGACAAGGGCCTGATCCAGGAGCACTTCCGCCCCAACCCGGTGCTGGTCGAGCAGCTGCGCCGGGACGGCAAGGCGGCGTTCGCGGACGCGGTCGAGGAGGTCGGGGAGCTGTCCCGCAAGGGGCACATCAGCTACCTCTACCAGCACGGCCCGTACGGCAACGGCACCCCGGTGCTCAACGCCGCCCGGCAGTTCGGGGACGAGCCCTGCCTGGTGCTGTGGCCGGACGACGTGTTCGTCGCCGAGGTGCCGCGCGCGCAGCAGCTGATCCGGGCGTTCGAGCAGACCAACGCGCCGGTGCTCGCGCTGATGCCGATGGCGCCCGAGGACTCCTACCGCTACGGCGTCCCGGTGGTGAAGGAGGACCTCGGCGGCGGGTCGCTGCGGATCACCGGCCTGGTCGAGAAGCCCAAGCCGGTCGACGCCCCCTCCGGGTACGCCGCCATCGGCGGGTACGTGATCACCCCCGGCATCGTCGACGAGCTGCGTGAACTCACCCGCCGCTGGCACGAGAAGCCCGAGGACGAGGTCTACCTGACCGACGCCATCAACGCCTACGCGGCCCGCCGGGCCGTCTACGGGCAGGTCATCGCCGGCACCTGGTACGACACCGGCAACCCCGCCGCCTACCTGCGGGCGCAGTTCGCGGCGGCCCTCGCCAACCCGGAGTACGGGCACGAACTGCGGCAGCTGGCAGCGGAGTTGGCCCCGGCCGAGTAGCCGCTGGCCGAGGAGCGGCCGGGTCAGCTGCGGTCGTGGTCCCCGGTGGCGCCGTCGGTGAGTTCGCGCAGGATGTCCAGGTGCCCGGCGTGCCGGGCGGTCTCGGTGGTCATGTGGATGAGCACCCAGCGCAGCGAGACCGTCCGGCCCGACCAGGAGGTGCCGGTGGACTCCAGGTCGAGTTCCCCGATCACCTCGTCGGCGGCGGCCCGGGCGCGGGCGTAGAAGGCCAGCACCTCCGCCGTCGACTCGTGCGGCTCGATCCGCATGTCGGAGCTCTCGTCCGCGTCGAGGTCGAACGGCAGCGGCCCGGTCTCCCGGCCGAAGGTCTCCCGGAACCAGCCGAGTTCGGCGCCGGCCAGGTGCTTGACCAGGCCCAGCAGACTCGTCCCCGAGGGCGTCATCGGCCGCCGCAACTGCTCGTCGTCCAGGCCCTGGACCTTCCACACCACCGCGTCCCGGTGCCGGTCCAGGGCCGTGTGCAGGCTTTCCTTCTCGCCGCCGGTGAACGGCACGGTCTTGATCATGCGCGGGACGTTAGCAGACCCACCGGTCGGGTGCGGGCGCAGAGTTCGGGACCACCGACCGCCGCCGGTGCCTCACTGCGCCCCCGGCAGAGCGACGGACGGCGTTGACGCCCGGTGCCGACGGGGCGGAGCGTGGAGGCCGGCACGTGCCATCCCGTCCGTCCGAACGGAAGAGGAACCGCCATGCGTCGAAGAACCTCCGTCCTGGCCGTCTGCGCCCTCGCCCTGCTCCTGGGGTGCGCGGGCACCGCCGGCGCCGCCCCGGCCGCGCGCCCCGCCCCCGCCGCGCACCCCGCTGCCACTCCGGCCTTCGGGACCCAGATGCGGATCCCGCTGTACAACCCCGTCCCGGCCGGTTGGGCAGTGATCAGCCGGAACGCCGCGAACCAGGACAAGCTCATCGAGTACCTCGGCGGGGCCCCTTTCGGAGCCAGGGTCGCCCTGCTCGCCAACCAGGGCCTGCCGGCCGGCTGGGTGCTCGTCGGTGGCCTGCTCGACGGACAGACCGCGGTGGTGAGCTACCTCGGCGGCGCCCCGCACGGTACGACGGCGATGGCCTACGTGGTGATCCTGGAGCCGGGTGGCCGGATTCTCGGCTACCCCGTCCCGGCCGGCTGGCGGATCACGTCCACCGTCACCCGCAGCGACGGCACGTACCAGGTCCTGCTTCTTCCCTGAGCCGAGGCCGCGCGGCCGACCCGTCGCCGACTCCCGCTGTGCCGGAGCCCGGTCGCCGCTGTCGCGGGCGGCCGGGCCGCTGGGTCAGGTCCTGGGGACGAGGATGTTCTCGTTGGTGCGGCCGGCGGCGAAGTCGTCGACGTTGCGGGCGGTGGCGTCGATGATCTGGCCGACGGCGGTGCGGGTGAAGTAGGCCTGGTGGCTGGTGACCAGGACCTGGGGGAAGGTGACGAGGCGGGCGAGGACGTCGTCGGTGATGCCCTGGATGGAGCGGTCGGTGAAGAAGACGCCGGTCTCCTCCTCGTAGACGTCCAGGCCGACGCCGGAGAGGCGTCCGGCGCGCAGGGTCTCGACCAGGGCGGCGCTGTCGACGAGGCCGCCGCGGCTGGAGTTGACGAGGATGGCGTCGTCCTTCATCCGGGCCAGGGCGGCGGTGTCGATCAGGTGGTGGGTGGCCGGGAGCAGCGGGACGTGCAGGCTGATCAGGTCGGCGCGGGTGAGGAGTTCGGGCAACTCGGTGTAGTGCATGCCGAGTTCGCGGCAGGCCGGGTTCTCGGCGATGTCCCAGCCGAGGAGTTCGGTGCCGAAGCCGGCCGCGATCCGGGCGAAGCACTCGCCGATCTTGCCGGTGCCGATCACACCGACGGTCATGCCGTGGACGTCCCGGCCGAGCAGCCCGTCGAGGCGGAAGTCGAACTCCCGGGAGCGGCTGGCGGCGCGGACGATCCGCCGGTTGACGGCCATCGCCAGGGCCCAGGCGTGTTCGGCGACGGCGTACGGGCTGTAGTGGGAGACCCGGGCGACGGTGAGGCCGAGGTCGGCGGCGGCGTCGAGGTCGATGTTGTTGAAGCCGGTGGAGCGCTGGGCGATCAGCTGGGTGCCGCCGGCGGCCAGGACGGCCAGGGTCTCGGCGTCGAGGACGGCGTTGACGCTGCTGCTGACGGCGGGGTGGCCGGCGGCGAGCGGGGCGGTGTCGCGGTCGAGGAACAGGTTCAGGCAGCGCAGTTTGTGCCGGCCGGCGAAGGCCCGTTCCAGCAGCGGCCGTTCGTCGGCCTGCACTCCGTACGCCAGGATCTCCATGCGACGTCCTTCCGGGGAGGGCTCCTGCGGCCCACGCTAACGGGGCGGCCGCGGATGTGCCCGCCAGCCGCACGACGGCCGCACGCCAGCCGCACGACGGCCCCCGGACCGCGGGGTGCGGTCCGGGGGCCGGGGTGGCGGTCCGGGGGAGGGGCGGCGGTCAGAGGACCGTCTCGGCCTCCTGGTAGCGCTCCTGCGGGACGGTCTTGAGCTCGGCGACGGCCTCGGCCAGCGGCACCAGGTTGATGTTGGTGCCCTGGAGCGCGGTGATGTGCCCGAAGGCGCCCTTGTGGACGGCCTCGACGGCGTGCCAGCCGAAGCGGGTGGCGAGCACCCGGTCGTAGGCGGTGGGGGTGCCGCCGCGCTGGGTGTGGCCGAGGATGACCGGGCGGGCCTCCTTGCCGAGGCGGTGCTCCAGCTCGCGGGAGAGCTGGGTGGCGATGCCGGTGAAGCGCTCGTGGCCGTAGATGTCCTTGGTGCCCTCCTCCCAGTGCATGGTGCCGGGCTCGGGCTTGGCGCCCTCGGCGCAGACCACGATGGCGAACTTCTTCTGCCGGTCGAAGCGCTCGCGGACCACGGCGGTGAGCTTCTCGATGTGGAACGGGCGTTCCGGGACGACGATGGCGTGCGCGCCGGCCGCCATGCCCGCGTTCAGCGCGATCCAGCCGGTGTGCCGGCCCATGACCTCGACGACCATGACCCGCTGGTGGGACTCGGCGGTGGTCTTCAACCGGTCCAGGGCCTCGGTGGCGACCGAGACGGCGGTGTCGAAGCCGAAGGTCACGTCGGTGGCGGCGATGTCGTTGTCGATGGTCTTGGGCACGCCGACGATCGGCAGGCCCGCGTCGCTCATCAGCTTGGCGGCCTTGAGGGTGCCCTCGCCGCCGATCGGGATCACGGCGTCCAGGCCGAGGTCGGAGCAGTACTTCTTGGCCCGCTCGACGCCGTCCCGCAGGTGGCTCGGCTGCACCCGGGAGGACCCGAGGATGGTGCCGCCCTGGGCCAGGATGCCGCTCACCGAGTCGAGGGTCAGGGGGCGGTGGTGCCCTTCCAGGAAACCGCGCCAACCGTCCTCGAACCCGATGATCTCGTCGCCGTGGTCGACCACCCCCCGGTGGACCACGGAACGGATCACCGCGTTCAGGCCGGGGCAGTCACCGCCGCTGGTCAGCACTCCGATACGCATTAGCTTTGCAACTCCCGAGCAGAACCGAGGAAACGGCCGGACTACAGGCTGGGACGACGAGCCGTCACCGCGACGAGGCCTTCCCCACCGGGGTGACGGGGAGGTTGCCTCGGGGTGAAGCACCGGCCGGATCCGGACAGAGCATCCGAAAACGGCCGTGAAGTCGAGCATACGGCCCCTGGTCCGGCCGGGCAGGAGCCGACGCGGGAGCGGCGCCGTCGGCGCCCCCGCGCGGAATTGCAGCCTGCTGCCGAGGAGGGTGTGCAGCCGGCAGCCCCATTGTCGTACGACCGGGGCCGCCCGCGGGCCGGGTGACCGCATCGCGGGCACCCGGGCGGGGCGTTCGGTCGCACGACACGGGGTGCGTCGTGAGGGTGGGTACTACGTGGGCACTACGGGGGTACTACGCGGGGCGCGCCGTGGCGGCGATGCGCTCGGCGCGCAGCGCGTCGTACCAGGTGGTGTCGGCCGGCGGCAGGGCGTTGACGTCCAGGGCCAGCCTGATCAGCATGTCGGCGACGGCGGGGTTGCGGGCCAGCACCGGGCCGTGCAGGTAGGTGCCGAAGACGGTGTCCCGCCAGGCGCCCTCGGTGCCGTCGCCGGTGCCGTTGCCGCGGCCGACGGTGACGTTCGCGAACGGCTGGACGCCCTGGCCGAGGTGGGTGACGCCCTGGTGGTTCTCGAAGCCGGTCAGCTGCGGCAGGCCGAGCCGCGGGTCCACGTCGGCGAGCACGTCGCCGACGCAGCGGGCGCCCTCGCCCCGGGTGGTCCAGACGTCCAGCAGGCCGAGGCCCGGCTCGCGCTCGCCGAGGTCGTTGACGAACTCGTGGCCCATGATCTGGAAGCCGGCGCAGACGCCGAAGATGATCGCGCCGTTCTCGGCGGCCCGCACCAGGCCGCTGTCGGCGCGCAGCCGCTCGGCGGCCAGTCGCTGCGGGCGGTCCTCGCCGCCGCCGATCAGGTAGATGTCCCCGCTGGTGGGGATCGCCTGGTCGGAGCGGACGTCGATCCGGGTCACGTTGAGATGGCGCTGGCGGGCCCGGCGCTCCACGACCAGGGCGTTGCCGCGGTCGCCGTAGGTGCTGAGCAGGTCCGGGTAGACCCAGACCACGCGCAGGCTGCTCTCACTCATCCTCGAAGGCCTTCCGTCACGAAAAGACTGGTGTGCGGGCGCGGCATCAGCCGGCCACGACCTTCCGCAGCTGCTGGAAGGCGGTGTAGTTGGCGATGGCCTCGATCCGGCCGGGCGGGGCCATCCGGACGGCCTGCTCCAGGGTGTCCACGACGTGGAACTGCAGCCCGGCGACCTCCAGGCGGACGGCCAGGTCCAGCTTGCGCTGGCCCATCACGAAGATCGGGTGCCCGGCGAGGCGCTCGTAGTCGACGTCCCACAGCCAGGAGGTGTCGGTGCCGTCGGCGTCGAGGGCGTTGACCGAGAGGATCACCGGGGCCGGCGGGCCGTCGATCAGCGAGAAGGTCTCCAGCCAGCCGGCCGGGTTCTTGGCGAGCAGCAGCCGGATGTCCCGGCCCTGGTACTGCACCACGTCGTAGCGGCCGGCCACGGCGGACACCGAGCGCATCCGCTCCAGGGCGACCTGCGGGGAGACGCCGAAGACGGCGGCGACGGCGGCCGAGCTGGTGGCGTTGGCCAGGTTGGCCCGGCCGGGCAGCTGCAGCTGGATCGGCCAGGCGCCGCGCTGCGGGTCGATCACGTGGGTGCCCTGGAGCGCCCAGTGCGGGTTGGGGCGCCGGAAGCCGCAGTCCTGGCAGAACCAGTCGTCGCCGGGGCGCTGCATCACGCCGCCGCACGCGGGGCAGGACCAGGCGTCCTCCTTCCAGGCCTGTCCGGCGGCCACCCAGACCACCTTCTTGCAGGAGGAGGCGGCCCAGGTCACCAGCGGGTCGTCGGCGTTGGCGATGACCACGGCCTCGGTGTCCTGGAGGCCCTCGCGCCACTTCTCCGCCATCATGCGGGTCTCGGCGGCGCGGTCGAGCTGGTCGCGGGAGAGGTTGAGCAGGGCGATCGCCTTGGGGTGGGTGTCGCGGGCGACCGTCGCCAGGTACTTCTCGTCGACCTCGATCACGCCGAAGCGGGCCTCCGTGCCACCGGCCAGGGCGGAGGTGATGCCGGCCGGCATGTTGGCGCCCAGGGCGTTGGAGACCACCGGGCCGGCGGCGCGCAGCGCCTCGGCGATCAGGCGGGTGGTGGTGGTCTTGCCGTTGGTGGCGCTGACCAGGACGACGTCGAGGTGGTCGGCGAGGGTGGCGAGCAGGTCGGGGTCGAGCCTGAGGGCGACCTTGCCGCCGATCACCGAGCCGCTCCCGCGACCGGCCTTGCGGGACACGGCGGCGGCGACCTTGCCGGCCGTGACCGCGATCTTGGCGCGGGCCGGCAGCGAGGCGTCGCGTGCGCCTGTGGGCTCCGATTCGGTGCCTGCCATGCTCAGTGGTTCCTCCTTGCTGCGGCACCGCCTGCCGGCCGGATAACGGGCCGTCGGGCGGCGGGGACGGGGCCAGCCTACCGACTCCGTAGCCCGGCCGGACGATCCGGACCCCATGCCGCCAGCTGCGACGCCGCTGCCGGGGCTGCTGACGGCCCGTCAAGGAGGGCGGTGTACGGAGGGACCCCTGCTGCGGGGAAGGACGCCCCGTCGGCTGCCCCGGGTTCCCGGGGCAGCCGGTAAGGATGTGGTGAAGAAATGATCAGCGGCCCGGAGCGGGTGCGGAGGCGGCGGCGGGCGCGGCTCCGGCGGCCAGGGTCGCGGTGATCACCAGGGTGCCGTCCTCGCAGTGGAAGTCCAGCGGCGCCGCCAGCCGGCGCATCGCGGTGATCAGCCCGGTGTTGGCGGCCTGGGTCACCGCGTACACCGTGCCGATCCCGGCCGCCCGGGCCACCGCGGTCAGCCGGCGGAGCAGCGCCAGGCCGAGCCCGTGCCGCTGCCAGGCGTCCTCGACCAGCACGGCCAGCTCCGCCTCGTCCTCGTCCCACATCAGGTGTCCGAGGGCGAGGACCCGCCCGTCGGGGGCGGCCACCACCAGGCTGCGGCCGTGCCGGGGGTCCAGCAGGTGCTCCAGGTAGCGGTCGGCGTCGCGGACCGGCCCGTGGTACCGCAGCCGCAGCGCGGCGGGGGAGCAGCGCTCGTGCATCGCCAGGGCCGCCGCCTTGTCGGCCGGGCCGGCCGGGCGCAGCAGCAGCTCGGTCCCGTCCGGCAGGGACAGCCGGGACGTCTCCGGGGGCGGGGCGACCGGGGCGGGGTGGCCGCGGGTCGGCCGGTGCGGGCCGCCGGGGTGCGCGGGCGGCCGGGTGGTCTGGGCGTCGGGCACCGCGCACCTGCGGTTCGACCTGCGGAAGGGCCGGTGCCAGAGCCGTTCGAGGCGGGTGCGGGGTGCCGTCATGGGTCCGACGCTACCGACGGCTCGCTTCCGGCCGGTTACGTGATCGTGAACGCACGAATGCCCGACCGCGGCCGGGCCCCCGCCGGGACGGATCCGGCACAGGTCCAGACCGGTGCCTCATGCGGTCGGGACGGCGGGCGGCCGACGGTGGAGTCCGTACCCGGCGCTCCTGGTGAGCAGGGCCGCCGGGGTCCGTACGTCCACGCACCGAAGGCTCTACCATGCGCAACACCGACCTCGCCGCCGCCGCCGCCGCCACCACCGCCACCACCACCGGGGGCACCTCCGTCACCTCCGTCACCCGCCTCCCGCACGCCCGCCGGGCGCCGGTCGGCACCTCCCTCACCGGCCTGCTGGAGCGGCAGGCCCGCACCCGGCCCGCCGACCCGGCCGTCGTCGGCGAGCACGGCCGCCTCACCTTCCTGGAGCTGTCCGAACGCGCCCGTGGGCTGGCCGCGCGGCTGCGTGCGCTGGGCGCGGGCCCGGACGACTGCGTGGGCCTGTACGTCGAGCCCTCGGTGGAGCTGGTCGCCGGGGCCTGGGGCGTCCTCTACGCCGGGGCCGGCTACCTGCCGCTGTCGCCCGAGTACCCGGAGGACCGGCTCCGCTACATGATCGAGGACAGCGGCACCCGGATCGTCCTCACCCAGGAGCACCTGCGCGAGCGGCTGGCCGGGCTGCTGCCGCCCGGCACCGCGGTCCTCACCGTCGAGGAGGCGCCGGCGGCGTACGGGCAGGCGGCGGCTCACGGGCAGGCGTCGGCGGACGGGCGGTCCGAGGAGTGGGCGCGGCCGGAGTCGACGGCCTACGTGATCTACACCTCCGGGAGCACCGGCCGCCCCAAGGGCGTGCAGATCGAGCACCGGGCGGTGGTCTCCCAGCTGCGCTGGCTGCACACCGCCGGGCACCTCGATCCCGCGGTCACGGTGCTGCAGAAGACCCCGATGAGCTTCGACGCCGCCCAGTGGGAGATCCTCGCCCCGGCCGTCGGCGCCCGGGTGGTGGCCGGCACGCCCGGGCTGTACCGGGACCCGGAGGCGCTGGTCGCCGCCGTGCGCCGGTACGGCGTGACCGCCCTGCAGTGCGTGCCGACCCTTCTGCAGGCCCTGCTGGACACCGAGGGCTTCACCGACTGCACCGGCCTGACCGGCCTGTTCTCCGGCGGCGAGGCGCTCTCGCTGCGGCTGGCCCGCGACCTGGCCGCCGCCCTGCCGGGGGCCGCGCTGGTCAACCTGTACGGCCCGACCGAGTGCACCATCAACGCCACCGCCCACCTGGTCGACCCGGCCGCGCTGGGCGACGGCGCCGGCTCGGTGCCGATCGGCCGGCCGGTCGACAACACCCAGTGCTTCGTCCTGGACGAACGGCTGGCCCCGGTCGGCCTCGGGGACGTCGGCGAGCTGTACATCGGCGGCGTCCAGCTGGCCCGCGGCTACCTGCACCGGCCGGAGCTGACCGCCGAGCGGTTCGTGCCCTCCCCGTTCGCCCCGGCCGAGAAGCTCTACCGCACCGGCGACCTGGTGCACTGGAACCCGGACGGCACCCTCCAGTTCGCCGGCCGGGTCGACAACCAGGTCAAGCTGCGCGGCTACCGGGTCGAGCTGGACGAGATCGCCCGGGCGATCGAGGAGCACACCTGGGTCCGCCGCTCGGCCGCCGTGGTCACCGCCGACGGGCGCACCGGCCACCAGAACCTGGTCGCCTGCGTCGAACTGAACCCGCGCGAGGCCGCCCTGATGGACCAGGGCAGCCACGGCGGCCACCACCGGTCCAAGGCCAGCCGGCTCCAGGTCCGGGCCCAGCTCTCCGACCCCGGGGTGCGGACCCCGGCGCAGCTGGCCGGCCGGGAGAAGGTGGAACTGCCGGGCCGGCGCGAGAGCGAGACCCAGCGGCGGGCCGTCTTCGCCCGCAAGACCTACCGCTTCTACGACGGCGGCCCGGTCACCCGGGACGACCTCACCGCGCTGCTCGCCCCCCGCCCGGCCGGCCCCTTCGGCCGCGAGCTCGGCCTGCTGAGCTTCCCCGAACTCGGCCGGATCCTGCGCTGGTTCGGCCAGTTCCACAGCGAGGAGCGGCTGCTGCCCAAGTACGCCTACGCCTCGCCCGGCGCGCTCTACGCGACCCAGCTGTACCTGGAGACCGGCGGCCTGGACGGGCTGGCCGCCGGGCTGTACTACTACCACCCGGTCGAGCACACCCTGATCAGGGTCGGCGCCGCCGACGCCCGCCCGGAGCCGTACCTGACGCTGCACTTCTCCGGGAGGAACGGGGCGATCGAGCCGGTGTACAAGAACAACATCCGCGAGGTGCTGGAGTTCGAGACCGGCCACATGCTGGGCGTGCTGGAGGAGGTGCTGCCCGAGTACGGGTTGGAGGTGCGCCCGCAGGGCTTCGACCCGGCCGTCCGGCGGCGGCTGGACGTCGCCGAGGAGGACCACTACCTGGGCAGCTTCACCGTCGACCGCAACCGCGGCCTCGCCCCCGAGGAGCACACCGAGCTGTACGTCCAGGCCCACGCCGACCGGGTGGACGGCCTGCCGGCCGGCCTCCACCGCTACGCCGACGGCGAGTTGACCAGGGTCGCGGACGAGGTGGTGGAGTCCCGGCAGGTGATCGCGATCAACCAGGCCGTGTACGCCCGGGCCGCGTTCGGCATCACCGCGGTCAGCCGCGCCGCCGAGGACTGGCTGGAGTACATCGTGCTCGGCACCGAGTTGCACCGCCTCCAGCGCAACGGCCTGGGCCTGGGCCTCATGTCCTCCGGCTACAGCTCCAAGTCCGGCCACCCGCTGCCCGCTTCACGCCGGATCGACGAGATCCTCGACGCGGCGGGCATCGCCACCGGCGCGTCGTACTTCTTCCTCGGCGGGAAGGTCAGCGAGGAGCAGATCGGCAGCGAGGGCATGCACGAGGACACCGTGCACATGAAGGGCCCGGCCGAGATCATCAAGGACGAACTCGCCACCCTGCTGCCCGACTACATGCTGCCCAACCGGGTGCTGATCGTCGACGCCCTGCCGCTCACCGCGAACGGCAAGGTCGACCTCAAGGCGCTGGCCGGCTCCGAGGCCGTCCGCGCGGACGGCGCGCGCGGCGAGTTCGTCGCCCCGCGCACCGCGCGGGAACGGTGGCTGGCCGAGGCCTGGGGGCAGGCGCTCAGGTACGAGGAGGTGTCGGTGACCGACGAGTTCTTCGCCGCCGGCGGCAACTCGCTGACCGCGGTGGCGCTGGTCCACCGGATCAACCGGGAGTTCGGGACCTCGCTGCCGCTCCAGGTGGTGTTCGAGTGCCCGACGCTGGCGGACCTGGCGGCCCGGATCTCGGCCTCGGACGGCGCGCCGGCCTCCCGGCTGGTGCCGCTGCAACCGGGGGAGCAGGAGGAGCAGGGGCAGCGGCGCCGGCCGGTGTTCTGCTGGCCCGGGCTGGGCGGCTACCCGATGAACCTGCGGCTGCTCGGCCGGGAGGCGAGCGACGGCCGCGCCTTCTACGGCGTCCAGGCGCACGGCATCAACGCGGGCGAGACCCCGTACGCCACCATCCGGGAGACGGCCGCCGCCGACCTCGCCGAGCTGCGCCGGGTGCAGCCCGAGGGCCCGTACACCCTGTGGGGCTACTCCTTCGGCGCCCGGGTCGCCTTCGAGGCGGCCTGGCAGCTGGAGCAGGCCGGCGAGCGGGTGGAGCGGCTGCTGCTGATCTGCCCGGGCAACCCGGAGCTCCGGCAGGCCGACGGCCGGGAGCACGGCCGGGAGTCCTCGTACGCCGATCCGGCGTACGTGACCATCCTCTTCTCGGTGTTCGCCGGGGCGATCAGCGGGCCCGAGCTGGAGCGCTGCCTGGCCGGGACGGTCGACGAGTCCTCGTTCGTCGCCGGGGTGCACCGGATGCTGCCCGCGCTGGACGAGGAGGTGATCCGCCGGATCACCCGGATCGTCGGGGAGACCTACGAGTTCGAGTACAGCTTCCGCGAGCTGGCCGAGCGGCGGCTGGCGGCTCCGGTGACCGTCTTCAAGGCCTCGGGCGACGACTACTCCTTCATCGAGGGCAGCACCGGCTGGTCGGCCGCCCCGCCCACCGTGGTGGAGCTGGCCGGGGACCACTACGGGGTGCTCAAGGAGCACGGGGTGCTCGAACTCGCGGCCGCCATCCGGGCGGTGGAGCGGCTCACCCCGTGACACCCGGGCGCTGACGCGGACACGCTCACGGATGGCCCAGGATCCGTGACCGCGGGAGCCCCTTCGGATAGGGATGGCTCGGCTTTCCGCCGAACCCGTCTCGATCCGAAGGGGCTCCCCCATGCTCGCGAAGAACTCCGCACTGGCCGCGGCCTGTTGCGCCCTGCTGCTGGCCGTGCCGCTCGCCCTCGCCCAGACGGCGGCCGCCGCCGGCAGCAACAACAACAACACCAGCATCAACACCAGCAGCAACAACGGTCCGAAGACCCCCCAGGAGGCGGCCGCCTGCAAGAGCGTCACCGGTGCGCTGCTCGGCGGCTTCGGCAGCATGCTGGGCAACGCGGTGTGCGTGGTCCAGCCCGACCAGGGCTGACCCCCGGCCGGAGGACCGGCGGGCGCCCGATCAGGCGCCCGCCGCCGCCACCAGCCGCTGCTCCAGCAGCTGCCACTGCGCCGCCATGTCGTGCACCAGGTAGAGCTCGCGGCTGCGGGTCCAGGCCTGGCCGGACTGCGGGTCGTACGTCCCCGGCATCGCCGTCCCGGCCGGGGCGCCCGCCGAGGCGATCCCGGCCAGCCGGGTGGTGAGCACACAGCGCTTGACGTGGTCCCGGAAGCCGACCACCCCGGCGGTGCCGATCCCGCCGGGCAGGTTCTTGCGGGTGGCGGCGACCTGGGCGGCCACGCCGTAGGTGCTCAGGTAGGTGATCGTCCCGTCCGGGGCGACCACCGGTTCGATCGAGGTGACGTCGGTCAGCCCGTGGACGGTGGTCAGGAAGTGGGCGATCTCCCACTGGGCGTACACCGGCACCTTGCGGCGGCGGTGGATCCTGGCCACGGTGTCCGCCAACTCCCGGTTCACCGGGCCCGGTTCGTAGCGCACCTTGGCCGGGTCGCCGCCGCCGGCCGGGGCGCGGTTGCCGAAGGCGTAGGCGAGCAGGAAGTCGACCTTCGCCGGCTCCACCGTCGGCGGCGCCCAGTCGAAGCAGACGTCCAGGATCCGCGGCACCTCGGCCTCGGCGGCGGCCCGGTCGCCCAGCGCACCGGTCAGTGCCTTCACCATCTGCCGCCGCAGGCCTTCCTGACCGCCCGTCCCCTCGGCCTCCGCCTGCCCGGCCCCGGCCACCACCGGCACCACCACACCCGCCGCCACCGCCGCGGCGAACCTCCGCCGATCCATGCTGCGCACCCGCTCCCTGTTCCGTCGTCCGGTCGGCCCATCCGACCGGGGCCGCGCGTCCGCCGGGCGACCCGGCGCGGAAGCCCCGGTGAACGTTGGCCGGATCCGAAGGGCGAGTGCGGGACCTTCGCGTGCTGACGTATCATCCGGCGATCTGTCGAGAGTGTTCACGGGTAGGGGGGCGGGATGGCGGATCCGGCAGTGCCTTGGTACCGGACGGTGTCCGGAAGGGTCTGGATCGCGGGGGCGGCGGCCGTCGTCCTGGGTGCCGGCCTGACCGTGGCCGCCGTCACCCGGGACGACGGTCCGACCGGGGGCGCGGGCGCCCCGACCGTGGCCGGCAGCGGTCCGACCGGGCACCGGATCGTGCTCCCGGACCGGATCGGCGAGCAGGTGCGGCTGCCGGGCGACGACTCGTCGGCGCTGCGGGCCAGTTATGAGGAACGGACGAAGGCGTTCAAGCACCGGGGCCTCACGGCCGGCAGCTACGGCCCCGCCGGGGCGCCCGGGACCACGCTGACGGTGATCGGGCTGACCGGCAGCTACCCGAACCCCGGGGCGAAGGTGGCCTTCTACTTCGACGACCTGGCGCGCTCCGACGTGTTCCGGGACGACTCGGTGCAAGGGCTGCAGGAGTACCCGGCCGGGCCGCTCGGCGGTGTGCTGCGGTGCGCGACGCTCAACTCCGCGACCGCCACCCAGAGCACCTGTGTCTGGGCGGACGGCGACACGGTGGGCATCGTCGTGGACGAGAAGGGCACGGCCCGGCCGGACGACCTGGCGAAGCGGGCCCTGGAGATCCGGACCGCCGTCGAGGTCGAGGACTGAGCGGATCCGTGCCGCTCAGGCGATCCGGGTCGGGATGTCCTCGACGGTGTGGCCGGTGGTGGTGAGCAGGGCGGTGAGGGCCGCCGGGTCCAGGGAGTGGGGGGTTTGGAGGAAGAGCTCGTCGGCCGTGGGGTGGCGGTGGAGCGAGAGCAGGACGATCCGGTGGTCGGCGAGCGTGCTGTGGGTGTGGGCGAGGGTGGTGGTGCGGACCCGCCAGACCGTCGTCGGGGGCGGGGCGTGTGGGGACCACCAGGCGTGCAGCAGGGTGACGGCGAGCAGCGCGAGGGCCGAGGTGGCGAGGACGAGCGCGCCGTCGGAGCCGTGGAGGACGACCTTGGCGATCAGGTCGGCGGCGGTGACGGAGAGGAAGGCGGCGGCGAGCTCGACGGTGTCGCGGCGCCAGCGGCGGGCACGGTGGGCGGAAGGCTGCGAGTGCTCCATGGCCTCCACCGTGCCCGACCGGTGTTTCCTGATCGCGACCCGTCCGTGACTCGGTGGTTAAGGTCGGCGCCGGTGTGTTACGGCAGCAGCGTGCGGGCGGCCGCCCGGACCTCGTCGAGCAGCAGGAGCAGGTCCTCCTCGGTGGTCGCGGCGTTGAGCAGGCAGGCGCGGAGCATCTCGTGCCCGCCGAGCCGGGCGCCGGTGACGAAGACCCGGCCGCGCCGCTGGACGGCGACCGGCAGCTCGCGGTTGAGGGCGTCGCGGGCCGCCGCGTCCAGCCCGGGCGCCCGGTGGCGGAACGCCACGATGGACGTCTGCACCTGCGCGAGCAGCTCCAACTCCTCGTCGGCCTCGACGAGTTCGCCGAGCCGGCGGGCGAGCGCGGTGCACCGGGCGATGTCCTGGGCGAGGCCGGTGCGGCCGCGGTGGGCGATGGTGGCCCAGACCTTGAGGGCGCGGAACGGGCGGGTCTGCTCGGTGCCGTACTCGGAGAACCAGCCGAGCTCCCCGGCCGCCTCGTCGCGCAGGTAGGACGGGACGAGGCTGAACGTGCCGCGCAGTTCGTCGGTGTCCCGGACCAGGGCGCAGCCGCAGTCCACCGGGACGCCGAGCCACTTGTGCGGGTCGAGGGCGAGCGAGTCGGCGCGCTCCAGGCCCGCGTAGCGGTGGGCGACGGCGGGGTCGAGTCGGCCGAAGGCGCCGTACGCGCCGTCGACGTGCAGCCACAGGCCCTGCTCCTGGCAGAGGTCGGCGATCGGGTCGAAGGCGTCCACCGCGCCGGTGCCGACGGTGCCGGCCGAGGCGACCACCAGGAAGGGCAGCAGCCCGGCGGCGCGGTCGTGTTCGACGGCGGCGCGCAGTCCGGCGGGGTCGAGCAGTCCGTCGGGGCCGGTGGCGACGGTGCGCAGGTGGCGGCTGCCGAGGCCGAGGAGCTCGGCGGCCTTGCGGACGCAGGAGTGGGTCTCGCCGGTGACGTAGCCGACCAGCGGCGGCAGCCCGGCCAGGCCCTCCTCGCGGACGTCGTGGCCGGCCCGGCGGGCGGCCCGGTTGCGGGCGGCGGCCAGGCAGACGATGGTCGCCATCGAGGTGCCGGAGGTGAGCAGTCCGCCGCCGGCCGGGTGCGGGAAGCCGACCAGTTCGGCGATCCAGCGGACCACGGCGCGCTCAAGGTGGACGTCGGCATGGTCGCCGCCGGCCGAGCTGGGGTTCATCGCGGCGGCGGCGAGGGTGGCGAGCACCCCGGCGGGGGCGGGCGCGGAGTTCACCCAGCCGAAGAAGCGCGGATTGCCGTTGCCCATGGGGTGGGGCAGGACGTCCCGGCCGATGGCCTCGACGAGCTCGGCGAGCGGGCGGCCCTCGGCGGGCAGCGGGGCGTCCAGCAGGGCGTTGCGCGCCGCGTCGTCCATGGGCTGCCAGACGGGACGGCCGGGGAGTTCGGCGAGGTAGTCGGAGACGAGGTCGGCGGTGGCGTGGGCGGCGGCGCGGAAGTCGGTCCTGGGGTGGTCCATCGGGCGTGCTCCGGCGGTGTGGGGGAGGCGCGGCGTCCTCGGCGCACCGGGTGATCAGCCGATGGTACGGAACGGGCCCGCGCCGTGCGGCGCGGGCCCGGGGAGCGGGACGGGGGCGGTCGGTCGAGGTCGGCCGAGGTCAAGCGAGGTCGGTCGAGGTCAGTCGAGGGAGGAGGACAGCCCGCCCGCGGAGCGGCAGTAGCCCTGCATCTCCTTGTTGGTGATCTTCGCGCAGAGCCGCCCGGCCGCGCCGCCGTCGGTGTAGTTGACCGTGTAGTAGCTGACCAGCCCCTCCGCGCAGGCCTTGCGCTGCCAGCCGTCGGCGGCGGTGGCGCACTGCTGGGCGGCCCAGTCCTCGCGGTCCAGGTTGTACTTCATGGTCCGGGAGCCGACCCCGCGGCTGCAGTCCACCGCCCCGCCGCTGGCCTTGCCGTTGAGGCACCACTTGAGGGCGTCGGCGTAGACCTCGGGGTGGTTCGGGTAGTCGTGCGAGGACAGGTAGAAGGTCGGGGCGTAGAAGAAGCAGGCGGACTGGAACAGCGAGGGCTGGTCCTTGCACGGGTACAGCGGGTCCTGGGCGAGCTTGTCGGCGGGCAGGTTGGCCTTGGCCTGCTCGTCCTCCTCGTCCGGGCCGAAGAGCTGCATGAACAGGCCCTCGGAGCAGCGGATCCGGTTCTGGTCGGAGGTGAACTTGTTGCACAGGTCGCGCGCCTTGGCGACGTCCTGCTTGGCGACGAACATGGTGCCGTGGCCGACGCCGTGGATGCAGGGGCCGCTGTTCTTGGGGGCGCACAGCTTGAGCAGGTCCACCTCGGGCTGGGTGGAGGCGTTGAGCATCTCCTCGACCGCGCCGTGCAGGTAGCCGGCCGCGCAGGTCTCGTGCGGGAAGGAGATGACCTTCTGGAAGTCGGCGTTGAAGCGCTTGACCGCCGCGTGGCCGAGCTCGTGCGCGATCGGGTGGCAGAAGCGCACGGTGTACGGCTTCTCCTTGGTGATCCGGTCGAGGTCGGCGAGGGCGACACCGGGGTCGGTGGCGTCCATCTCGGCCATCATCTTGTTGCGCAGCGTCGAGCGGGTCCACACCGCCGGGTCGCCGGTGGGGGTGGCGCTCGCGGCGCCGGCCGTGACCGGCTGGGCACCGGCACCGGCACCCGTGCCCGGACCGGCGGAGGCCGGGGCGGCGGAGGCCGCGGCGGGCTTCCAGTCGGTGACGGCCACCGAGCCCAGGCCCAGGACGCCCAGGAGCACGGCGGTGAGAATCGCGAAGACTCGCGGCTGCATGACGGGATCCCCCGGCGGATCGAGGTGAACGGTTCGCTCCCATCCTGACGGCACCGGGAGCGCGATCCCGCGTTTTCGCCCGCCATTCGGGAGGTGTCGGCGACGCTACCGCATCGCCGGGAGGCCCCGGCGGGCCGGGACGGCTCCCGGCGGGCGGGGCCCGCGACGGACCACCCGTTCGGGGTGGTGGGCCGTGGGCCGGGTGCGCGTCGCGCCCTCCGTGCGGGGGGACGGTGCGTCAGAGCTCCAGCGTCACCCGGTACTCCGTCAGCCAGACGTCGAGGTCCAGCGCCAGGTCGACGCCCAGCCGCACCGACCCGGGATCGGTGTCGGGGGCGAGCGCGTCGGCCAGCCGCCGCCGGTCCAGCAGCTCCAGCGCCGGGGAGGTCCGTTCGGCGGCGAGCCGGGCGAGGTCGGCGCGCAGCAGCTGCGGGTAGCGCGGGTCGGCGGTGATCGGGTACGCGCTCTTCACCCGGTCGGCGACCTCGGCCGGCAGCAGGTCCCGGACGGCGGCGCGCAGCAGGCTCTTCTGCCGCCCGTCGAAGGTCTTCATCGCCCACGGCGTGTTGAAGACGTACTGGACCAGCCGGTGGTCGCAGAACGGCACCCGCACCTCCAGTCCGCTGGCCCGGCTCATCCGTTCGTTGCGGTCGAGCAGCACGCCGGAGAAGCGGGTGAGGTTGAGGTAGGAGACCTCGCGCATCCGCCGTTCCACCGGGTCGGCCGAGGGCAGGTGCGGGACCTCGGCGAGCGCCTCCCGGTACTGGGCCCGGCGGTGGCCGGCCAGGTCGAGCTTCCGCACCAGGTCGGCGTCGAGGAGCTGCTCGCGCGGGGCGGAGCCCGGGCCGGCCAGGCCGCCGTCGAGCCGGGCGGCCCAGGGGAAGTCGTCGGCGGCGATCGCGGCCGGGTCGTGGAACCAGGGGTAGCCGCCGAACAGCTCGTCCGCGGCCTCGCCGGACAGGGCGACGGCGGCCCGCTCCCGGACGCGGCGGAAGAGCAGCAGCAGGGCGGCGTCCAGGTCGGCGAGCCCGCCCGGGAGGTCCCGGGCGCGCAGCACGGCGTGACCGCGGCGCAGCTCGGTGAGCTCGGCGGCGTCCAGCGCGATCACGTCGTGCTCGGCGCCGACGTGCCGGGCGAGCATCCGGGCGTACGGGCCGTCCGGGGTCGAGCGGGCCGGGTCGGGGTGGAGGTCCTCGTCCCGGCCGGTGAAGTCCACCGCGAGGGTGCGCAGCGGGCCGGCCCCCGACCGGCGCAGCGTCGCCGCGGCCAGCGCGGTGAGGGCGCTGGAGTCCAGGCCGCCGGAGAGCAGCGAGCAGAGCGGCAGGTCGGAGTCGAGCTGGCGGTGGACGATGTCCTCCAGCAGGGCCCGGACGGTGGCGATCGTGGACTCCAGGGAGTCGACGTGCTCGCGGGCCTCCAGCCCCCAGTAGCGGCGCTCCGTGACGCCGCCCCGGCGCACCCGGACCAGGTGCCCGGGCCGGACCTCGTGGACGCCCCGGTACGGGGTGGTGCCGGGCGTGCGGGTGAGCGAGAGCAGTTCGCGCAGCCCGTCCAGGTCGACCACCGCCCGGACCGCGGGGTGGGCCAGCACCGCTCCGGCACCGGAGCCGAACACCACGCCGTCCGGGGTGGGGTGGTAGTGCAGCGGTTTGACGCCCATCCGGTCGCGGACCAGCAGCAGCTCCTCGTGCCGGGAGTCCCAGATCGCGAAGGCGTACGCGCCGTTGAGCCGTTCGGCCAGGCCCTCGCCCCACTCCAGGTAGCCGAGCAGTACGACCTCGGTGGCGTCCCGGGTGCGGAAGCGGTGGCCGGCCGCCTCCAGTTCCGCGCGCAGTTCGCGGTGGTTGTGGACCTCGCCGCCGAAGGCGAGCACGGCCAGCGGGCGGCCGTCGTGCTCGACGGACAGCGGCTGCGCCCCGCCGTCGGGGCCGGTCGCTCCGGGGCGGCGGTGGCCGAGCGCGGCGTGCGGCTCCAGGTGGACGCCGCCGGCCTCCGGGCCGCGGCAGACCTGGGTGGCCGTCATGGCTTCGAGGACGTCCCGCTCGGCGGTGAGGTCGCGGTCGAAGGCGACCCATCCGGTGATCCCGCACATCAGCAAGCCCTCCGGTCTTCGGGTACGTGTGGCGGGGGTCACGCTACGGGCGCCCTCGGCGCGGCATCAAGAGCCTGTCCGGAAGGTGACGGCAGGGGGTCCGCGCGGTTACCCGGGCCGAAAACCGCGAAGCCTGCCCGAATTCGGGCAAGATCTTTGGCTTCGGCGAGCCGGTCCACCTAGAGTTCTCATTCGTGCCGAGCTCACCCCACCCTCACGAAGACCTCCTCGCCCACCTCTCCCGGACCAGCCCGCTCGGGCCCCGGGAAGCGGCGCGGGTCGTGGCGGAGGTGCTGGCGTACTTCTCCGAGACCACCGAGGAGTACGTCCGTCGCCGCCACGGCGAGCTGCAGGCACGCGGCCTCACCAACGAACGGATCTTCGCCCAGCTCGCCGAGGAGCTGCCCGCCCGCCGCGTCGCGGCGCCGGAGCTCTCGACCCGTCAGCTGCGCCGGATCGTCTACGGCTGAGCCCCGGGTTCATTCGCCACTACTGGAGGAGTCCACGCATGTGCGGAATCGTGGCCTACATCGGCCCCAAGGACGCGACCCCCTTCCTGCTGGAAGGCCTGGCCCGGCTGGAGTACCGCGGCTACGACTCGGCCGGCGTCGCCGTCGCCGGTCGCACCGGCGGCATCAAGCTCCGCAAGGTGAAGGGCCGGGTCGCCGACCTCGCCGCCGCCGTGCCGGCCCGCTTCAAGGGCGGCACCGGAATCGGCCACACCCGCTGGGCCACCCACGGCGTGCCCAGCGACGCCAACGCGCACCCGCACCTGGACAACGCCGAGCGGATCGCCGTCGTGCACAACGGCATCATCGAGAACGCCGACGAACTGCGCGCCAAGCTCGCCGCCGACGGCGCGGTCTTCCGCTCCGAGACCGACACCGAGGTGCTCTCCCACCTGATCGCCGCGCACACCGCCGAGGGCGTCGAACTGGAGGACGCCGTCCGCGCCGCGCTCGGCCGGGTCGTCGGCACCTACGGCATCGCGGTGCTCGACGCCGAGCAGCCCGACCGCATCGTGGTCGCCCGCAACGGCAGCCCGATCGTGCTCGGCATCGGCGAGAAGGAGATGTTCGCCGCCTCCGATGTCTCCGCCCTGGTCCGCTACACCCGCCAGGTGGTGCACCTGGAGGACGGCGAGCTCGCCACCGTCCGCGCCGACGGCTTCCGCACCTTCACCGCGGACGCCCGCACCACCCACCGTCAGCCGTCCACCGTCGACTGGGAGATCGACTCCTTCGACACCGCCGGCTACGAGCACTACCTGCTCAAGGAGATCCACGAGCAGCCCACCTCCGTCGAGCGCACCCTCAGCGGCCGGCTCGACGAGCGGTTCAGCACCGCTCACCTCGGCGGCCTCAACCTGGACGCCCGCGAACTGCGCGAGATCCGCCGGGTGAAGATCCTCGGCTGCGGATCCGCCTACTACGCGGGCGAGATGGGCGCCCAGCTGATCGAGGAGCTGGCCCGCATCCCCGCCCACAGCGAGCCCGCCTCGGAGTTCCGCTACCGCAACCCGGTGATCGAGGCCGACACCCTGTACGTCGCGGTCAGCCAGTCCGGCGAGACCTACGACACGCTGGCCGCCGTCCAGGAGATCAAGCGCAAGGGCGGCCGGGTCCTCGGCGTCGTGAACACCGTGGGCAGCGCGATCGCCCGCGAGTGCGACGGCGGCATCTACCTGCACGCCGGGCCCGAGGTGTCCGTCGCCTCCACCAAGGCCTTCACCTCCACCGTGGTCGCCTTCGCCCTGCTCGCCCTGCACTTCGGCCGGATCCACGACCTCTCGCCGGCCGACGGCCGCCGGATCGTCTCCGCCCTCAAGGCGCTGCCCGACCAGATCCGCGAGGTGCTCGACCGGTCCGACGCGATCGCGAAGCTGGCGGCCGAGTACGCCGACTCCGCCGGCATGATGTTCATCGGCCGGGTCCGCGGCTACCCGGTGGCCCGGGAGGGCGCGCAGAAGCTCAAGGAGATCTCCTACGTCCACGCCGAGGCCTACCCGGCGAGCGAGCTCAAGCACGGGCCGCTGGCCCTGATCAGCCCCGAGCTGCCGACCGTGGCCCTCGTTCCGGACGACGAGCTGCTCGACAAGAACCTCACCACCCTCGGCGAGATCAAGGCCCGCTCCGGCCGGGTCATCGCGGTCGCCCACCGCCGGCCCGAGGAGAAGCTGGCCGACCACTGCATCCTGGTCCCCAAGAGCGAGCCGGAGCTGGACCCGCTGCTCCTCAACATCCCGCTCCAGCTGCTCGCCTACCACGCGGCGGTCGCCCTCGGCCGGGACGTGGACAAGCCGCGCAACCTGGCGAAGAGCGTGACGGTGGAGTAGCCGTCAGGCGTTCGACCCCCGGGTCCCGGTCGCTGTGCGGACGGCCGGGGCCCGGTTCGCGCGGGTGGTGCTGCGGTTTCGAGATGCCGACGGGTTGTCATGACTGAAACACCGTCGGGCTGGGCATAACGACGTGGACCCACCGAAGGGCCCGGCTGACGCTCCCCCACGAGCGCAACCGGGCCCCGGGCCGGCGATCGGGCCTGGGCGTGACTCCCCCCACGGAGTGGCGACCAGGCCCGCAGCGTGTTCAACCAGCGATACGCAGAGTACATGTCATATCCACGTAGCGCTACCGAGTTCCGTTCTTCCGTTTCCGGGCCCCCGGGCGGGCCCCGGTTCGGGGGTCAGCCCGACCGGCCGGCCCGGGCGTAGGCGGCCAGGACCGAGAGGTAGCGCCGTCGGACGTCGTCGCGGTCGGCGGCCTCCGGGACGGACTCCACGTTCAGGCGTTCGATCATCTCCGCCTGTTCGAGCAGGACCCGGCGCTGCCGTTCGGTCCGGGTCTCCGCCATGATCTCGGCCAGCGCGTCCAGCTGGCGGATCAGCACGGCGGGCATGCCGTGGGCGGCCTGGCGGATCTTCTCGAACGACCGCTGGACCAGCCGCTCGTAGCTCACCGGGACGGTCATCACCCGGATGAATCCGGCCTCGTCGCGGTGGACGGGGTCCGGGTCCCAGCGGGCGGCGATCCGGCACAGGCCCTCGCCCAGCCAGTCGATGCAGGTCAGGGCGGTGAAGGTGTCGTTGACCGCGGTGGACAGGGCCCGGATGGCGATCTCCACCAACTGGTCGACGGCGAAGGCGATGTCCTGGGCGAGGGTGCGGGTCGAACCGACGACATGGGCGCGGGCGAAGCTGCGGGCCACCTCGGGCGCGGCCGAGGGCGGCCAGACGGTGGCCAGCTGGTGGCCCTGGACGAGGAAGTGCCCCGGCCGGTGGTCCAGCCGGATGACGGCGTCGAGCTCCGCGGCCATCCGGACGAGCGTGCGGTGCCGGACGAACTGGAGGTAGCCGCTGGCGGGGGCCGGGACCGTCGCCCCCGAGGTGTCCAGCCGGACGTTCAGCTCCGCGGCCGTCGGCCCCGTGCCGCCCCCGGCCGGCCGGTCCGGCTCGCCCGCGCCCGCCTCGATCGCCTCCGACAGCTCCGCCGCGATGCTCGCGATCACCCGGGGAAGCTGGATGGAGGTGGCGATGTGGTGGATGAAGAAGATCAGTACGGCGAGGTCGAGCATGACCAGCACCATGCACGCGGTGATCGACAGGTGGGGGACGAAGTCGCCCCTCGGACCCGGCCCGATGACCACCAGCGAGAGGATCGCGAAGACGAACGTCCCGACGAAGGTGCCCAGGGTCATCTGGGTGGTCCGGTCCCGGATGAAGGTGCGCAGCATCCGCGGCCCGAACTGGGTGGAGGCCAGGGTGAGCGTCACGATCATGATCGAGAACACCACGCCGACCACGGTGATCAGCGCCGCCGCGATCGCCGCCAGGACCTGTCGCGCCGAGTCGGCCGTCCCGCTGATCACCCAGGACGGCAGGCCCAGCGTCCCGTCGTAGGCCCCCCGGTCCAGCGAGACCGTGACCGCGAACAGGGCCGCCGCGAACCCGACCTCCAGCACCGGGACGACCCACAGGTTGGTCCGCAGCGCCTCGCGCCGCCACTGCGCCTCCAGGTGGACACCGCGGATCACCTCGCCCACCTCCGTACGCCCGGCCGCCGGCACACCCCCCTCGGTCACTCCCCGGACACCCACCCTAGGTTCCCGGCGGCCTCCCGGCTCGGCGCCCGCTCGACCCCGGCCGCTCGGCTCCGGTCGTGCAGTTGCGCCCGCCGACCGCGCCGGCTTGACCTTGCCACGGTGACAAGCCCTTCACTGGCGTCCAGGAGGTGGTCCTGATGACGACGTCGTCGACCGAGGACGCGAACACGGTGCGGGTGCTGCGGGGGCTGGCGCACGACGACCCGTCGGTGCGGCTGCGGGCCGCGCTGGCCGTCGGTACGAACCCTGACCCCGGGTTCGTCGACGGGCTGGTCGAGCGGTGCGCCGTCGAGCCCGACTTCCCGGTGCGGGAGATGCTCACCTGGGCGCTCACCCGCCACCCGGCGGCGGCGACCGTCCCGCCGTTGCTCGACGAGGTCCGCTCGGAGCGCGCACAGGCGCGGAGCCAGGCGCTGCACACGCTGTCCAAGATCGGCGACCGGCGGGCGTGGCCGGCCGTCACCCCGGCGCTGCTGTCGGACCCCGACGAGGAGGTGGCCCGCAGCGCCTGGCGGGCCGCGGTCGTACTGGCGCCCGAGGACGAGCGGCCCGCCCTGGCCGTAGGGTTGGCGACGCAGCTCGGGCGCGGCGGCCGGGAGGCGCAGCTGAGCCTCAGCCGGGCGCTGGTCGCGCTCGGGGAGGCGGCGGCGCCGGTCCTGACGGCCGCGACGGCGGATCCCGACCCCCGGGTGCGCGCCCACGCGCTCGCCACCCAGGCGCTGCGGCGCGACCCGGACGCCGGCTTCGAGGCGGCGATCGAGGAGGCGAAGCGCGTCGCCGTCCTCGGGACCGACCGGGAGGGGTAGCAGGAGTGTCGATCGGTGGTGGACGGTGTTGATCGGTGAGGTCGCCCGGCGGTCCGGGGTCAGTGCCCGGATGCTCCGGCACTACGAGTCACTCGGCCTGGTGCGGCCCTCGGGCCGCACCGGCTCCGGCTACCGGGAGTACTCCGACGCGGACATCCGGCGGATCTTCCACATCGAGAGCCTGCGCTCGCTCGGCCTGTCGCTGCACGACGTCGGGCGGGCGCTCGACGACCCGGGCTTCGCGCCCTCGGGGCTGGTCGAGGACCTCGTCGCCCGCACGCTGGAGCGCATCGCGGCGGAGACCGAACTGCTGACGCGGCTGCGCCGGATCGGTGCGGCGGAGCCCGCCGGCTGGGAGGACGTCCTGCGGACCGTCGCGCTGCTCCACGGGCTGGAGTCGAAGAGCGCGGGGGCGCGGCAGCGCGCGGCCCTGGCCGCGACCGAGGACGCCCCCGTCCCGTTGGAGGCGCTGGCCGAGGCGGTGCTGGCCGAGTCGGACCCGAACGCCGCCGGGGCCCTGCGATGGGCGTTGGCGCAGGCCGGCGAGGCGGCGGTGGCCCTGCTGGCGCCGGGCCTCGGCTCGCCCTCGGCCGAGGTGCGGGAACGCGCCGTCCGCTCCGTCGCCGAGATTCCGGCCGACGCGGCCACCGCGCTGCTGCGGGACGCCCTGGCCGGCCCCGATCCGGTGGTCCGCCGGTACGCGGCCCTGGCGCTCGGGGCCAGGCGGGTGGCCGACGCCGTCCCGACGCTCATCGACATGATCGTCGAGGAGCGCAACGACGCCGACGCGGCCGATGCGCTGGCCGCGCTGGCGAACGGCGCCGCCGACGCCGGTGAACCCGCCCTGGCGGACCGGATCGCCGGGCGGCTCGTCGAGCGCCTGGCCCGGGACGGGGTCGACCAGCCCGCCCGGCGGCGGCTGACCCAGGCGCTCGCGGACATCCCGGGGAGCACGGCGACGGGCGCGCTCGCCGGGCTGGCGCGGGACGCCGACCGGGTGGTCGCGCTCACGGCGGGGTACGTGCTCACGCTGCGCGGCGCGCGGTAGCGGACTCCCGCGCGGCCGCGCGGCCGAACGGTGGCGGCGGGCCGGTCAGCCGGCGCTGCTGATCCGCAGGACGCCGGTGGTGGTGCCCTGGTAGACCACGCCGCCGGGGGCGATGGAGCCGACCATCTGGAGGGTGTCGAAGAGGAAGCCCGCGCCGAGGTAGTGGGTGCGGGTGACGGCGCCGGTGCGGGGGTCGACCTCGGCGTAGAAGTACGGATCGAGGATCGAGGTGGCGTCGGTGCCCGGGATGACCGGCCGGCGCAGCACGGTGTGGATCAGGCCGTCACCGGTGGACAGCCGCGGCACGGCGGCGGAGCGCACGGTGGTGTCCCAGACGAGGTCGCAGCCGGAGCCGTCGGTGCGGACGTCGACCCGGCTGAGGCCGCCGGAGAAGCGGCCGGAGGCGGGCACGCTGGGGCCGGCGTCGGCGGGCAGCTCGGGGTACGGGTAGCCGTAGGTGCCGGCGACGAAGACGGCGTTCCCGGCGCCGACCGGGGAGTTCTCGCTGCCGCTGCCGCCCGCTTCGAGGACGGGGACGGAGCAGACCTCGGAGCCGTCGGCGGTGCGGTAGACCAGCAGGTGTACGGTCGGCGCGGCGTTGTCGACGACGGTGACGTAGTCGGTGCCGGTGCGCGGGCCGAAGAAGGTCGGCGTGGAGCCGGTGCCCCAGCTGAGCTGTCCGGGCTTGCGGCCCGGTCCGCGGTCGTACGGCCGGCGCCAGGCGATCCGCGGAGTGCCGTCGGCCTCGGCGGTCAGCAGGTAGGTGGCGTGGGTGGTGGCCACCAGGGTGCCGGCCGGGGCGGTGGAGATGGAGTTGGCGACCTTCTCCCCGGCCGGGAGGGCGAGGGTGCGGACGGTGCCGGTGCGGTCGTCGGCGGTGCCGACCACCCCGCCGCCGGTGGCGAACCAGACCCGGCCCTGCCAGTCCGGGGACAGGCCGGTCACGGCGTCGCCCTCGGGCACGGCGCCGGCCAGCGACAGCCGGCTGTCCACGGTCAGCGCCCAGGCGCCGGTGGCGGTGCGGTGGTGGCCGATCCGCAGCAGGTCACGGTTGCCGTCCACCACGACCAGGCGGTCGTCCTGGTCCAGGTAGGCGTACACGCCGCCGAGCAACGAGCCCTTGGTGAGCGGGAGTTCGGCGACGGAACCACCGTCGGCCGGGTCGAGCAGGTGGACCGTCGGGACGAGGCCGAAGATCGTGGTGCAGAGCGCGACCGGGCGTCCGTCCGAGCCGACCAGCACCGTCGGGCAGGCGGACCGGAGGGCCACCCGCTCGGAGTCGAGCGGGCCGGGCTTCGGGCCGGGCAGCGGGGTGGCGTCGGAGGAGCCGGTGTCGCCGTGCATGGTGGCGGTGCCGTCGGGCCCCGCGTACGGGTTGTGCGGCGGGAGCGGGCCGAACGGGCTGTCGCCGGACGGGCCGGCGGCGTGGGCCGGGACGGCGAGGGCGAGCAGGGCGGCGGTCACGAGTGCGGGCAGCGCGAGGCGCATGGGAGTCCCCATCGGGAGGAGGAGCGGGCGGCGTGGTGGTGCACGTGATCGCCCGGATGGGGGTTCCCGACGGCGCCGGGGGCGCCGGGCTGATCACCGCGTCAGAGCGCGCGGTGACAGATCGCCGAGCACGCGTGCCCGAGGTCGACGGCGAGTCGACGGCTCAGGTGCGTGTGGCGGTTCATGCGGCCAGCATGGACCACTGACACTTTGTCGCACAAGCGTCCGTCCGGCCCGTGGACCCCGCCGGAGCGGCGGGGTCGGGGCGGGCCGGCCGCTACCGGTCAGAACACCGAGCAGCCGGAGAGCGTGGTGAGGGTGTCCAGGGCGGTCACGGCGGCGACCGAGTTGCCGGCCTGGTCGAGGCGGGGGCCCCAGGCGCAGACGGCCGCGCGGCCGGGAAGTATGGCGAGGACGCCGCCGCCGACGCCGCTCTTGCCGGGCAGGCCGACGCGGAAGGCGAACTCGCCGGCGGCGTCGTAGGTGCCGCAGGTGAGCAGGACGGCGTTGAGGCGCTTGGCCTCGCTGCGGCTCATCAGGCGGGTGCCGTCGGTGCGCACGCCGTAGCGGGCGAGGAAGGCGCCGGCGAGCACGAGGTCGCGGCAGCTGGCGGCGATGGCGCAGTGCGCGTAGTAGTGGTCCAGCACGGTGTCCACCGGGTTCCGCAGGTTGCCGTGGCTGGCGATGAAGTGGGCGAGCGCCGCGTTGCGGTGGCCGTGCTCGGCCTCGGAGACGGCGACCACCGGGTCGGTGTCCAGCAGCCGGTTGCCGGACTCGCGGCGCAGGAACTGCCGTACGGCGCCGGAGGCGTCACCGGTCAGGGACTGCAGGCGGTCGGTGACCACCAGGGCGCCCGCGTTGATGAACGGGTTGCGCGGGATGCCGTGCTCGGTCTCCAGCTGGACCAGCGAGTTGAAGGGGTTGCCGGAGGGCTCCCGGCCGACGCCCCGCCAGAGGTCCTCGCCGCCGTCGGTGCTGTAGGCGAGGGCGAGCGCGAGCGAGAACAGCTTGGAGACGCTCTGGATCGAGAACGGCTGCTCCCAGTCGCCGACACCGTGCAGCTCGCCGTCGACGGTGGCCACGGCCATGCCGAAGGACTCCGGGTCGGCCTCGGCGAGAGCAGGGATGTAGTCGGCGACGTGGCCCCGGCCCGTGGTCGCCCGGGCGGCCGCCTCGGAGGCGGCCAGCAGGACCGGGTAGTCCAGGTTCTCCACATCGAACACGGTTCTTCACTCCACGCACGGACGGTACGGACACGATCCGGCCGGGGGCCGCCCTGCGGCGGCACCCGGTCCGACCTGTGATTATCCGTGTTCGGGGGAGTGCTGTGCGCCAGGCGGGGGAGGCCGGCCGTAGGGCCCGTCTGCAAACCCCCGCCTGCGGGGCGACGACGGGGGTTTGAAGACGGGCCCTACGGCGCGTCGGTCGGGGCCTGGACCGGCGGGCCGGTCAGCAGGGTGCCGGAGTCCGTGTAGGGCCAGCCGTTCGGGACGCAGCCGTGCAGGCCCTTGATCTGCTGCATCATCACCGGCGCCGGGGCGCCCGGGCCCGGGCAGTCGACGTGGCCGTTGCCGAGGATGTGCCCGACCTCGTGGTTGATCGCCAGCGCGTGGTACAGCTCCGGTTGGTTCCGGTAGAAATCGGACAGCTCGGTCCAGCGCTTGAGATTGATCACCACCTGGTGCTGGACGCCGCAGTTGACCCAGCCGCCGGTGTCCAGCCCGTACTGGCCGCAGATCCGGTCGGTGGAGCCCGGGGTCGCCAGGTAGACCGTGAAGTCCACCGGGTCGGCGGCCATCCGCTGGAACGACGCCGTGTTACCGGCCGCCCAGCCGCGCCGGGTGTTGCCGAGGACGGCGTCCACCTCGGCGGCGAACTGCGCCGGGCTCTCCGCGATGCCGTCCTCCACCCGCACCTTGTAGCGGTACAGGTGCTCCCCGGTGCCGAAGCGGGCGGAGCCGCCGGGGGCGGTGGTGAAGGCCAGTGGCGCGGGCTCGCTGCGCCAGGGCTGCCACCACAGCAGGCCGGCGGTCACCGCCGTGACCAGGGCCAGGGCGAGCACGGCGTGCCAGGGCCGCCAGCGGCGCGGGCGGGCGGCGGCCGCCGTCATCGGCCGCTGCCCGCCGCCGCACGGCCGTGCGTTCGGCGTATTCGGTGGGTCGCGGAGGCGGTGGTGTCGGCCATGGCGGTGGTGCAACTCCTGGGCGGGCTCAAAACGGGGTACATCAGGAGGAACGGTCCGGCTGTGGCGGGGGGTTCAGTCCGCCGCCGGGAGCCGGGGTCGGCGGCAGGGCCCCGGGGGCCAGGGCGTCGCGGAACTCCTGGGCGAGGGCCAGGAGTTCGTCCGGGGATTGCGCCGCGTGGTGCAGGTCGATCAGCGGCTCCGCACCCAACTCCCGTACGGCGGCGGCCAGGTAGTCGGCGATCTGGGCGACCGTGCCGCGCTGGGGGACGTCGCCGTCGGGCACCGGGGCGGCGGTGACCACCGGGTTCACCCGCAGTACCAGGCGCAGCGCCCCCGGATCGCGGCCGACGGCCCGGGCGGAGTCCCGGACGCGCTCCCAGAGCGGGCGCAGGGCCGGCAGCGGCAGGCCGACGCCCAGCCAGCCGTCGGCGCGCCGCCCGACCCGCTCCAGCGCGGCCGGGCTCACCCCGCCCAACAGGACGGGCGGGCGCGGCCGTTGGGTCGGGCGGGCCAGGACGGTCGACGGCGGGACGGTCCAGAGCTCACCGCTGTGCCGGACGTCGGTGCCCCCGGTCCAGAACGCCTCCAGCACGTCCAGGGTCTCCTCCAGCCGGGCCGCCCGGCCCCGCCACGGGACGCCGACCGCCCGGTACTCGTCCTCGGACCAGCCGAGCCCGAAGCCGACGTCGAGGCGGCCGGCGCTGAGCAGGTCGATCGTCGTCAGGGTGCGGGCGAGCAGGGCCGGGGGGTACCAGGGCGCGTTGAGGGTGCTGGTGCCCAGCCGGGCCCGACTCGTCGCGCCGGCGGCGGCGGTCAGCAGGGTGAGCGGGTCGAGGAAGGTCCGGTGGCTCTCCGGAACGGCGCTGTCGCCGCCGGGGTACGGGGTCCGCGGGGCGTTGGCGACCAGGAGCCGGTCGGCCGTCCAGAGCCGGTCGTAGCCGAGCGCCTCGGCCGCGGCGGCGACCCGGACGGTCAGGGCGGGGTCGGCGAATCGGCCGTACTGGGGGAGGGCGAGTCCGAGAGGCATGAGGTGCTTCCGCCTTCCGTGCGGGGGCCGGAGCACCCAGTGTCGGCCGACGGGCACCCGGAACGCCAGGCGGCGGCGGCTCCCGTCGGGCGGGCGGCGCCGCCGGTTCCCGGAACCACTCGAAGGTGCCACCCGTGCGGCGTGTTCCTGGGGATCGCCGCCGGAATCGGCTGTTGTGGTGCGGGTCGATCACGACGACCCGCACCGCGATCCGCAGTGCGGCCCGCGCTGCACCCCGCACCACGACCCGTAACCGGAGGCACCGTCATGTCCATCACCACCGTCCTCACCGTCGACGGCATGAGCTGCGGCCACTGCGAGAGGACCGTCAGCGCGGGGATCGCCGCCCTCCCCGGGGTCACCGAGGTCGTCGCGGACGCGCCCAGCGGGCGGGTCACCGTGGCCTCCGCCCAGCCGTTGGAGACCGCCGCGGTCCGCAGCGCCGTCGACGGGGCCGGCTTCACCCTCGTCGACGAGATCTGACCCCGGACGGGCCGGGGGCCCGCCGCCCCGGTACGGCGGGCCCCACCCGGCTCAGCCCATGCTCTTCGCGCCGTCCAGGGACTCGCGGACGATGTCGGCGTGGCCCGCGTGCTGGGCGGTCTCGGCGATGACGTGCAGCAGCACCCGGCGGGCCGACCACTCGGCGTCCGCCTCGAACCAGGGCGCCTTCGGCAGCGGCTGGGTCGCGTCCAGGTCCGGCAGGGCGGCCACCAGCTCGTCCGTCCGGCCGGCCACCTCGGCGTACTCGGCGAGCACCCCGGCCAGCGTCTCGCCCGGCAGCAGCCGGAACTCGTCGGCGCGGCGGGCGAAGTCGGCCTCGGTCATGGCGGAGAAGTCGGGCATCGCGGACGGGCCCTCCACGATGAAGTTCGCCCACAGCCGCTCCACCGTGGTCACGTGCTTGACCAGGCCGCCCAGGCACAGCTCGCTCGCACAGGTCCGCAGGCCGGCCTGCTCGTCGGTGAGGCCGCGCGTGGTGAAGCGCAGGAAGTGCCGCTGCTTCTCCAGGGCGACCAGGAGGTCGGCGCGCTCGCCGGTGACGGCGGTGGTGACGGCGGTGGTGGCGGTAGTGGTGGCGGTGGCGGGGGTGCTGGGGGTGGTGGTCGCGGTCATGGCTCCGGCCTTCCGTTCGGGTCCTGCTCGGTGGCTGCTCGATGGCTGCTCAGTGGTGCCCGGGGGGCTCGCTCCCCCTGACGAGAACCACGTTACGGAGCATTGCGGCCACTTCCTGTCCTGAATAGCGCCCAGAATCGGGACATGGCGAACACCAGCACCCGCACCCTGCGACTGCTCTCCCTGCTCCAGACCCACCGGTACTGGCCCGGCGAGGAACTCGCCGACCGGCTCGGCGTCTCCGTCCGCACCCTGCGCCGCGACATCGACCGGCTGCGCGACCTCGGCTACCCCGTCGAGGCCCAACGCGGCGTCGACGGCGGCTACCAGCTGGCCGCCGGTGCGGCCCTGCCCCCGCTGGTCATCGACGACGAGGAGGCGGTCGCCCTCGCGGTCGGGCTCCAGGCGGCGGCCGACAGCCCGGTGGAGGGGGTCGCCGAGGCCTCCGTCCGGGTCCTGGCCAAGGTCGTGCAGGTGATGCCGGGCCGGCTGCGCCGCCGGGTCGAGGCGCTGCGCGCCGTCACCGTCCCCGTCGACTGGGGCACCGCCCCCGCCTCCCGCGTCGACCCCGACGCGCTCACCGCCGTCGCCCTGGCCTGCCGGGACGACGAACGGCTCCGCTTCTCGTACACCGCCGCCTCCGCGCGGCGCACCGAGCGGCACGTCGAACCGCACCGGCTGGTCAGCCTCGACCGGCGCTGGTACCTGGTCGCCTACGACCTCGACCGCGGCGACTGGCGCACCTTCCGCCTGGACCGCCTCACCGCCGCCGAGGCCACCGGCGCCCGCTTCGCGCCCCGCACCCTCCCGGCCGCCGACGCCGCCGAGTTCGTCCGCGCCGGCCTCAACGCCATGCCCCGCCCCCACCGCGTCGAGGCCCTGGTGGAGGCCCCCGCCGAGCACGTCCGCGCCCACGTCGGCCGCTGGGGTGACGTCGACGCGGTGGACACCACCCGCTGCCGCCTGCGGATGACCGCCGACTCCCTGGACTGGCCCGCCATGGCCCTCGGCTCCCTCGGCGCCGAGTTCCGGATCGTCCACCCGCCGGAACTGCGGGCACTGATCGCGGAGTGGTCCACCCGCTTCGGCCGGGCGGCGGAAGGCGGCCCGGAGGAGTAGGAAGTCGGCCTGGCCGACTTCCGGTGCGGGGTGGGGTTGTCGGCGTGGTGGTCCATGCTGCCGGGCATGAACGAGGACGATTTCTGGCGGCTCATCGAGGAGTGCCGATGGGCCGGGCCCGACCCGGACCCCGATGCGGAACGGCTCGCCGCCGCTCCGGCGGCGCGACTGACGGCCGCCGGGCTGCCCGCTGTCATCGGGTTCGCCGAACAGCCGGCCACCGCCCTGTGCCGGCTCGACCGCTGGGAGTTCGGTGCCGACCTGTCGGGGGACGCATTCCTTTACACCCGCGCGGCCGTCGTCGCAGCGGGCCGGGCCGAGTACGGGGCCGTGCTCGGCGATCCGGCCCGGTTCCGTCCGTACGCCCGCGACCTCGTCCGGGCCGAAGCCCTGCTGTACGTCCCGGACCGGGCCCACCGGCGCCTCACCGGGCGCGAGTGGGAGCACTCCACTCGCCACAGCTACGAGTCGTTCTCGAATGCCGAAGGCTGGGCGGACCGTTGAGCTGCGCGGTGTAGGAAGTCGGTCGGGTCGACTTCTGGTGTGGGGGTGTTGCTGTGGCGGTTCGGCGATGTGTGATCGTTGTGGGCCCGGCTCTGGTGGGTTGGTGGCGGGAGAAGTGGCGGGCGGCGTATGGGGTGGAGCCGGAACGGCCGGGCTTCGTAGGGTCGTTACGCCGGCCGGAGGGCGGATGGGGGTGGGTGTGGCACTCGTCAGGGTGTGGCGGATCAAGGGGCTGTTTCGGGAGGCGGACCGCAGGTACCGGGGGGCGGACCTGAGGCTGGAGGGGGTGGCTCGACTCCTCGCCCTGCCGGGGCGGCGTCGGGCTCGGAGGCTGCGGCTCGCGCGTGCCCAGTGGCTGCGGGCGGTGGAGGAGGATCCGGACCTGGCGCTGACGGCGCTCGCTGACGCGGTGCTGAACGGACTGGACGTGGCGACCGGCGAGTTCGTCGACGCGGCGCTGGCCCGGTGGATCCGTTCCGGTCCGCGGGGCCGCTTGGAGCGGGACACCTACGAGCGGTTGCGGGAGGCCCTGGCCACGACCGGCCGGTCCCTGGTCGTGCGGCTGACCGACCTGTACCGGGGGGAGCCGGGGCTGCGGGAGCACCACAGGGCCCCGGAGGTGCGCGACATGCTGATGGAGTACCACCCGGAGCACCCGCCGATGGAGCTGCTGATGGCGGTAGGCCCGCTGGGTTCGGCGGCGGACTGGTGGTGCGACCTCGGCTACCGGGCGATCGAGGACGGTGATCTGGAGCTGGCCGACCGGCACTTCACCCGGTCGCGCGACCTCGGCTGTCAGCACGTGCGGAAGTGGGTTGTGTACCTCGTGCTGCTGCGGGTGGCGGAGGTCGGCGACCGGGTGCAGGTGCGCGATGCCCTCAGGACGGCCCGTGAGCTGCATCCCGCCCTCGACCACGAGCAGTTGTTCTACCTGGACTGCCGGGCCGTCCTCGCCGGTGCGGAGCCGGATGTGGAGGCGATGGTGCGGTTGCGGGTGGACCGGCCGGACCTGCGCCAGCTGTGGCTGGCCCAGCACTTCCTCCGGATCGGGAAGCCCGTCCTGGCCCGTGCGAGGCTGCGGTCGTGCGTGCGGAAGGCCGAGAAGCTGACCCAGGACCGGTACTGGTACCTGGGCAGGCGTGACGACGATCCCGATCCGTCCGACGTCCTGCGCATGGCCAAGGCCCAGCTGGCCCGGCAGGACGGGCGTGCGCAGGACGGGTGTGAGTCGGCGGGCCCGGACGCCCGCCTGCTGCCTTCGGTGGACCGGTTCGACCCGGGCTATCTGCACGAGGCGCCGCCGAGCCCGTAAGAGCGAGCCCGTAGCGGAGAACCCTTGGCGCCGAGCCCGTAGCGCCGACGGCTCTTGCGTCCGGTGGGCTTCACGGGGCGATGGACTCGATGGTGGGGCGCAGGCACCACAGTACGGCTGGGAGTTCGGGGAGAGGCGGGTTGGCGAGGGCGAGGCGGATGGCGTTGGGGTGGTGGGGGCCGGTGGCGAAGGCGTCGGCGGTGGCGATGAGGATGCCCCCGGCGGTTCCTCGACCGTACCTCAGGTACCGGAGGTACCTGAGGCCGGATATTCGCTTGGCCGACGGCGACGGGCCGGGCGATCATGGCAGGATGTCCGATCTGCTCGAGCGGGTAGCCGCCTTCCATGTCGCCTTCGCCCGCCGTCAGGCGGCCGAGGTCGTCGAACTGCCCGAGTTCCCGGGGGTCTTCGCCGTGCGGAACCCGGAGTTCGCGCTCTCCCACGAGCACAACCATCTGGTCGTCACCGGACCGGGCACCGACCCGGCGGCCCTGCCGGGGCTGGCGGCGCGCTGGCTCGGGCAGCGCCGGCAGTACGCGATCACCGTGCTGGACGAGGCGTGGGGCGAGCGGGCCGCGCCGGTACTGGCCGGGGCCGGGTACGAACGCAGCGCCGTGGTGGTCATGGCCAGGGACACGGCGGGCTGTTCGCTGCCCGAACCGGCCGCCCTGCCGACGGAGTTCGCCGAACTGCGGGAGACCGTCCTGCGGCAGCAGCGGGAGTGGTACGAGGACGCGGAACTGCTCCGGCAGCTCACCGACCGCCGGCCGGCCAGGCGGCGCGGTGCCGAGCAGGTACACTTCCTGGCCGCCCGGGCGGCGGACGGCGAGGTCGCCGCCTGGGTCGACCTCTACCTCGAACCGGCCGCCGGGCTGGCCCAGTTGGAGGACCTGGTCACCGCGATCCCGCACCGTGGGGCCGGTCACGGTGACACCCTGCTGGCCAGCGGCCTGGCCCTGGCGGCGGCGGCCGGGATCCCGCAGCTGTTCCTGCTCGCGGACGCGGTCGACTGGCCGCGCACCTGGTACGCGCGCCGGGGCTTCGTCGAGATCGGCCGCAGCCTGTCGTTCCAGACGAGCTGACGGCCCGCCGACAGCCCTTTGACGGCCCGGGCGTCGGCGGTCGTACGGGTGCGCCAGGATGGGGGCATGAACACGGAACGGGCCCTGCCCGGTGACCTGATGGCCGTCGACACCCCGGCGCTGCTGCGACTGGAGGAGCGGGCCGCCGGCCTCGGCCTCCCCCAGCGGCTGGACCCGGCGTGGCTGACGGCGCACGCGGCGCCCGAGGGGCGGCACTACCTGCGGGCGGTGCTGTGGCACGGGCTGTCCCACCGTCCGGAGCTGCCAGCCCAGTTGCGCTGCGAACTGGTGCTGGAGCTGCGGACCGGCGAGCAGGTGCTGAGCCTGCTGGACGTCCTGTCCGAGGAGTTCGAGCGGCTGACGGCGGTGACGTCCCGGGACGAGGGCCTGCCGGTGGCCCGGCTCCTGGGCGGCGGCGGGCTGCGGTCGGTCAGGGAGTACTCGGCCGGGGAGCAGCCGGAGTTCGACGAGGGGCTGCGGGGCTGACCGGCCCGGCCGCCGCCCGCCCGCAGTGGTCGGCGACGGTGTCGGCGAAGGCCCGGGCGAGCGGGCCCAGGGTGAGCCACTCGCGCGCGGCCCAGCCGACGGTGAGGCCCGGGAGGTCGGGCAGCGGGACCAGCCGCAGCCCGGGGTGGCCGGGGCCCTGCCACTCGGGGAGCGCGGGCACGACGGCGTGCCCGAGGCCGAGTTCGGCGAGCAGGATCGCGGTGTCCCAGTCGGTGACGCTGGTGTCGAAGACCGGTCGGATGCCCGACTTGCCGAGCCAGTCGTCCAGTTGGGAACGGGAGACCGAGTTCTGCGGCAGTCCGATCAGCCGGGCGTCCTGGAGGTCGACGGGTTCGATGCGCTCCCGGGCGGCGAGCGGGTCGGCGGCCGCCACGGCGAGCACCCACGGCAGGTCGGCGACGGGACGTTGCTCGATGCCGCGGACGGGCGTGCCCAGGGTGATCCAGGCGAGGTCGACCTGCCCGGCGGTGAGCGCGTCCAGACAGCTGCGGCTGGAGACACCGGTCTGGAACTCCAGGCTGACCTGCGGGAACCGTTCGCGGAAGTCGACCACGGCGGCGGACATGAAGTGCCGGATGCTGGTGGCGCCGGTGGTGATCCGCACCGATCCGCCCTCGCCGCGCGCGAGTTCGGCGATGGTGCGCAGCGCGTGGTCGATGCCGCCCAGTCCGTTGGCCACGGCGGTCTGCAGCTGGCGTCCGGCCTGGGTGGGCACCACGCCGCGCGGGTGCCGCTCGATCAGGGTGAGGCCCAGTTCGCGCTCCAGCCGCTTCACGTGCTGGCTGACGGCGGACTGGCTGCACGCCAGGTCGCGGGCGACGGCGCTGAGCGAGCCGGCCCGGCAGACGGCGGCGAAGACGCGGAGGTCGTCGAGGGTCACGGACGCCCAGGGTACTGCCGGATCCGGGGCGGTTCGAGACGGGGCCCGACCCAAGCCAGACCTTGGAAGTTCCCCAGGAAATCAGCGGATTGACTTGGAAGTCCGGCAGCCTCGATCATCGATGGCAGGGCCCGCAGGAGGGCGGCAACCCGCCCGCTGCCTTCGCGGCGCTCCGGACGCGTAGAGGCGGGGGCGGGGCGGGTGCCGACCCGTAGGTATCCGCGCGTGCCCGTGCGCACGGGCACGTCGGGCAGTGGAGGGGGAACGGAATGCGGTACGCCGATGGTCCCGGCGCGGAGTGCGAGGTGTTCGTCCGGGCGGCGGTGGAGCGGGTCTGGGCGCTGGTGACCGACATCGCCCTGCCCGCCCGGCACAGCCCGGAGCTCCAGCGCGTCGCCTGGCTGGACGGCGCGGACGGCGCGGACGGCCCGGCGCTGGGCGCCCACTTCGAGGGGTACAACCGGCGGGCGGGGATGCCCGATTGGCGGACCGTCTCCGAGGTGGTGGAGCTGGTCGAGCACCGCGCCTTCGCCTGGGCCGTCCTGGACACGGACGGCCGCTTCGGCGCCCCGGTGGCGGACCCGACCGGTGCGCTGGCCCGGTGGCGCTTCGAGCTGCGCCCCGAGGACGGCGGCACCCGGGTGCGGCACTCGGTGGTGCTCGGCCCGGGCCGCAGCGGGGTCACCCGGGCCATCGACGCCCGGCCGGAGGCGGAGGAGAAGATCGTCGCCTTCCGTCTGGGGGAGCTGCGGACCGGGATGGCGGCGACGCTGGAGGGCATCAAGTCGACGGCCGAGGGCGTGGGTTGAGGTGCCGGAGCTCGACCGTTCGGAGCTCGACTGTACGGAGCTCGACTGTACTGAGCTCGACCTTTCGGAGCTCGACCTTTCGGAGCTCGACCGTACCGAGTTCGTCCGCTCGGATCCGGACCGTTCCGGGCTCGACTGGCCGGGGCTCGCCGAGCCCGACCGCCCGGTGGGCTTCGACGGGCTGCTCGCCGAGCTCCGGGCGTCGGCGGCGCGCCTGTGCGCGGAGCTGGCGCCGCTGACCGACCGGCAGGCCCGTGAGCCCTCGCTGCTCCCCGGCTGGAGCCGGGGCCATGTGCTCACCCACCTCGCCCGGAGCGCCGACGCCTACCGCTGGATGCTCGCCCTGGCCCGTACCGGCAGCGAGCCCGGGCCGCGCGCCGACGCCGCCGAGCTGGACCGGCGGCTGCGCGAGGGCGCGGGGCGCGCCGCCGAGGTGCTGGTCGCCGACCTGCGGGACGGTCTGGACGGGCTGCTGCGGGACGCGGCTCGGCTGCCCGCCGGGCGTCGGGACGTCCTGGTCCCGGCGCTGGCGGGCTGGCGGCACCCGGCCTGGTACCTGCTGTGGCGGGCCTGGCGGGAGTTGGAGGTGCACGCGGTCGACCTGGGCCTCGGCCGCGGGCCGGCCGACTGGCCCGCGCCGTTCGTCCGGGCGGCCCTGGCCGAGACGGCCGCGGCGCAGGCCGTACGGGCGGTGCCGCTGGCCCGGGTGGAGGCCGTGGACCTCGGCTGCGGCTGGGTGATCGGCGGGGCGGGCCCGGTGGTGAGCGGCCCCGGGCACGCGCTGCTCGCCTGGTTGGCCGGGCGCGGCCCGCTGGCGGGCCTGCGGGTCGACGACGGGCTGCCGGCGCCGCAGGTGCTGCCGGTCTGGCCGTTGCCACCGGTGCCCGGTTGGGGGTGAGGTCCGCTCAGGAGGCGGGCGGGTGCTCCTCCGCCTGCCGGAGTACGGCCGCCAGGTCGTGGAAGCCCCGCCGTTCGGCCAGGGTGCGGGCGGTGGCGCCGTCGGCGTCGGGGAGGTGGGGGTCGGCGCCGTGGGCGAGCAGGACCTCGACGATCTCGCGGTGCGCGGGGCCGCCGTCACCGAGCAGGACCGCCTCCAGGAGGGCCGTCCAGCCGAGGTCGTTGACGTGGTTCACGTCGATGTCGGTCTCGCCGAGCACCGCCCGTACGTAGGCGACGTGGCCGCGCTCGGCGGCCGGGATGACCGAGACGCCGCCGTAGCGGTTGCGGCGGGTGAGGTCGGGCCCGCCGGGGAGGAGGGCGCGCATCATCGGCACGCTGCCGGTGACGCCGGTGACCAGCCACGGGCTGTTCAGCTGCTGGTCCTGGGCGTTGACGTCGGCGCCGGCCCCGACCAGCAGCCGGGCGGCGGCGACCCGGTCGGCGAAGGCGGCCCGCAGCAGCGGGGTGCGGCCCTCGGCGTCCCGCGCCTCGACGTTCGCGCCGGCGGCCAGGGCCGTGCGGAGCGCGTCGAGGTCGCCGTGCTCGGCGGCGTCCAGCAGGGCGCGGTCGGCGGGGGACAGCGGGCGGTCGGTCATGGTGGGGCTCCTTCTCGTGGGCGGGGGCGGTGGTGCTCGCCACCAGCCTGGCGGCTCGGGGTGCCCCGTGGCATCGGCGGGGTGGGGCGGACCGGGGCAGCGGAACGGCGTACGGCGGGGTCGACCGATCGGTCGACCCCGCCGATCCCGCTCCTGCCCCCGCCGGCCGCGCCTGTCCGGCCGCCCGGCTACTCGGCCTTGAGGTGCGCCAGCGTGACGATCAGCCGGTCGGCGATGCCCTCCGGCCATGGAAAGGCGACCGTGACCGCGCGCTGGTGGGCCAGTCCGTGCAGGCCCAGCCAGAGGGCCACGGTGTCCGCGAACGGGTCGGTGCTGGTGGACGCGCCGGTGGCGACGCACGCCTCCAGGGTCTCGACGAACAGGTGCAGCAGCTCCTGGCCGAGGGTGACCATGTCGTCCGCCGTCACGGTGGTGTCCTGGAGCGCGGGCACCCAGACGCCGCCGAACATGGTGCGGTAGCGCTCGGGGTGCTCCCGGGAGTACTCCAGATAGGCGTGGCAGAGGGCGGTGAGCCGCTGCCGGGGGTCGTCGTCGGCCGCGTCGACGGCGGTGCGCAGCCGGGCCTCCATCTGCTCGAAGGCCTGCCGCACCACAGCCAGCATGATGGCCGGCTGGTCGGGGAAGTGGCGGTAGATCGAGGGGGCGGCGATCCCGACCCGGCGGGCGACCGACCGCAGGGTGACGGCGGTCTCGGTACCGGCCTCGTCGAGCAGTTCGACCGCGGCGGCCACGATGTCCTCGCGCAAGCGGGCGCCTTCCCCACGACGGTTGCGAGCGCGGACGGGGGCTGTGCTCGGTTCGTTTCCCATGGCGTGAGCTTACAGGTGAAAACTTACGAGCGGCAGCTCTTGTCAGCCGTGAGCTTACGTGTGTAACTTTACGGCCGTAGCCACCGTCGCTGCCACCGCCACTGCCATCGGCGCCGTCACCGTCACCGTCACCACTGAGCCGAACGGAGCACACCGTGAACACCACCGTCGTCACCCACGCCACCGAGGTCGTCCTGCCGGGCGAGGTCGAGCCGAGCGGCCTCCGGCTGCGCACCCGCGACCTCCCGCCGCCGAGCGCGGGCCACGTCCTGCTCCGGATGGACGCCACCGGGGTCTCCTTCGCCGAGCAGCAGATGCGCCGCGGCAAGTACTACGACCAGCCGCCGTTCCCCTTCGTGCCCGGCTACGACGTGGTCGGCACCGTGGTCGCGACCGGCCCCGGCGTCGAGCCCGCGATGGTCGGGCGCCGCTTCGCCGCCGTCACCAAGACCGGCGCCTGGGCCAGCCACCTGCTGCTCGACGCCGCCGACGTCGTCCCGGTGCCGGACGGCGTGACGGCCGCCGACGCGGAGACCGTCGTGGTCAACGGCGTGACGGCCTGGCAGATGCTGCACCGGACCGCCAAGGTGCGCCGGGGCGGCACGATCGTCGTGCTCGGCGCCAACGGCGGCGTCGGCTCGACCCTGGTCCAACTGGCCCGGCACGCCGGGATCACGGTGATCGGCACGGCCTCCGCGCGGCACCACGACACCGTCCGCGCCCTGGGTGCGACCCCGGTCGACTACCGCGACCCCGACCTCTACCGGCGCATCCGGGAGCTCGCGCCGGACGGCGTCGACGCGGTGTTCGACCACGTCGGCGGCGCCGGGCTGGAGCAGTCCTGGGCGCTGCTGCGCCGCGGCGGGGTCCTGGTCTCCTACGGCACCGCCGCCACCAAGGACGAGGCCGGCAACTCGCAGCTCCCGGTGTTGAAGCTGTTCGCCCGGCTCGCGCTGTGGAACAACCTGCCCAACGGCCGGTCCGCGCACTTCTACAACTTCTGGGCGGGCAAGCGCCGCCCGGTGGCCTTCCGGGCCCGTCTGCGCGAGGACCTCACCCAGGTGCTGGCCCTGCTCGCCGACGGCACGCTCACCGCCCAGATCGCCGCCGCGTTCCCGCTCGACGAGGCCGCGGCCGCGCTCGCCCTGGCCGAGTCGCGCACCGTCGCGGGCAAGGTCGTCATCGTCCCGTAGCCCGGGGACGGCGTCGGCCGGATACCCGAACCCCCCTTCGCCGCCACAGGATTGGAGCTCCACCCATGTCCGACCCAGTCGCTGCCCGGACCGTCCGCCGCCGCTGGTGGTCCCTGTGGTCCCTGTGGGCCTGATGGCGGTGTCGGCGGTCGGCATCGCGGCCGGCTTCGTTCCGCCGTACCCGACCGGTTCCTGTCCACCGCGGCCCAGGCCTACCGGACGATCCGGCGCGGCGAGGTGCAGCTGCACCGGATCTGGATGATCCGGAACTACGCCCTGACCGGCCGAGCGGGCCGAGCGGGCGGAGCCCGGCCGACCGCCGGTCAGGCGGTGTCGGCGGTGGTCGCCGCGATGCGGGCCTCGATCTCGGCCAGGATCGGCCGGTAGGCCTCCTCGTAGGTGTGCATCCGGTCCAGGCACTCGGCGAACAGCCGCCGGGAACGGGACTTCCGGTGGGGCAGCAGGCCGTAGCGGCGCAGGCGCACCGAGCGCATGTCGACCATGAACCCGGGCCGGCAGCGCACGCCGTGGGCGTGCCGGACGGTCTCCTCGGCCTCGCGCAGCAGGCTCAGGTAGGCGTCGTGGCCGACCTTCCAGCGCGCGGCCTCCTCCGCGGTGCCCGGCACCTCGACGCCGCGCACGGGCGGCAGGGCCGGGTCGACGATGTCGTAGAGGGTGAACTCCAGCCCCTCGGGGGCCTGGGCCCAGGACATCACCCGCCACGGCCACGGGATCAGGGTGTAGCTGCGCTGCTGTACGCGGATCACGCGGTTCCCCCCGGTGTCGGTGCGCATCGGTCCGGCGGCCGGGGCCTGCTGCCCGGGCCTGGCGTCAGCGTAGAGGATGCCGCCGGTGCGGCGGCGGCCGTCGGCACGATCGCCGGGCCGTTGATCATCGGGCGTCAAGTTGTCTGTACAGCTCCGGGTTTCTTGACGGCCACCGGCCGGCCACCGGACTCCGCCGCTGCGTCCACCTCGGTCTCGTAGACCTGACGGGTCTGGCACGAACGGCCAGTCCCGGGCCGGTACCGAAGGCCCAGGGTCCGTCAGCAAGGAGCCCCACCCCATGAGTCCGAAGCCCGAACTGTCGCGCCGCAGCCTCCTCGGCGGCACGGCGGCGGCCGCGGTGCTGTCCGCCCTCCCGCTCAGCGTCCAGCAGGCGCTCGCCGCGCCGGCCCGGCCCGGACGGCTGGCCGACATCGAGCACGTCGTGGTGTTCATGCAGGAGAACCGCGCGTTCGACCACTACTTCGGCACCCTGGCGGGCGTCCGGGGCTTCGGGGACCGCACCGCCGTGCGCGGCGTCGACGGGCGCTCGGTGTTCCACCAGCCGGACCCGAGCCGCAAGGAGGGCCACCTGCTGCCCTTCGCGATGAACGCCGCCCACACCAGCGCCTACCAGCAGGGCGCGCCCGCCTTCGGCTTCGTCGACTCGATGAACGCCTGGAACGACGGCCGGGCCGACGGCTCGGTCACCCGCCGCTCCGCCGGCTGGCTCGGCCAGGGCTACTACGAGTCCGCGGACATGCCCTTCTACCACGCGCTGGCCTCGGTGTTCACGGTCTGCGACGCCTACTACGCGTCCGTGCAGTGCAACACCAACACCAACCGCGAACACCTGATGACCGGGACCAGCGGCGGCACCGTGCGGGACACCCCGGTGACCGACAACACCGAGATCCCCGGCGGCTACGAGTGGACCACCTACGCCGAGCGCCTGGAGCGGGCCGGCGTCAGCTGGAAGACCTACCAGGCGCTCGACAACTTCGACGACAACGCGCTCGCCTGGTTCGCCCCCTTCGTCAGGGCCAAGCCCGGTGAGCCGCTGTACGAGCGCGGCATGCGGGCCGTCGGCGACCCGGCGAAGAAGGACGACCCCTTCGCGATGGGCGATGCCCTGGTCGAGGCCTTCACCGCCGACGTCAGGGCCGACCGGCTGCCGCAGGTGTCCTGGATCGTCGCCCCGGCCGCGCTCTCCGAGCACGCCAACTACGCGCCGCCGAACGGCGAGCACCTCACCGCCCGGCTGCTGTCGGCGCTGGCCGCCAGGCCCGAGGTGTTCCAGAAGACCGTCTTCATCCTCAACTACGACGAGCACGGCGGCTTCTTCGACCACCAGCTGCCGCCCGTCCCGCCGCTGGCGGCCGGCCGCGGCAGGTCCAACGTGCCGGTGGACGGCGAGGTCGTGGTCCGGGTGAGCAAGGCCGGGAAGACCTACCACCGGGTGGTCGGCCAGGACGGCCGGTACCGGGTGAAGGCCGCCGACGGCACGCTCGGCTGGTCCGACGCCCTGCCCGCCGGGGAGGCCCTGGTCTCCGGCCCCTACCCGATGGGCCTGGGTGTACGGGTGCCGATGGTGGTGGTCTCACCGTGGACCCGCGGTGGCGTGGTCGACTCCACCGTCTACGACCACACCTCCGTCCTGCGCTTCCTGGAACAGCGCTTCGGCGTCCAGGAGCCCAACATCAGCCCCTGGCGGCGCTCGGTCTGCGGCGACCTGACCCAGGTCTTCGACTTCTCCGGTCGCAACCCCGCCTGGCCGCAGCTGCCCGACACCAGCGGCAACCGGCAGAAGGTGGTCGACACCGGCAAGCTGCCCGCCCCCACCGTGCCCAGCCCGCAGACCTTCCCGCAGCAGCAGCGCGGCACCCGCTCCGCCCGCCCCGCGCCGTACGACCTGCTGGTCAAGCCGCGGCTCAAGGGCGACGAACTGACCCTGGACTTCGTCAACCAGGGCCGCCAGGGCGCGGTGTTCGCGCTCTACCCGGCCCCCGGGGAGGCGCCCCGGTACTACACGGTGGCGGCGAAGAGCCGGCTGTCGGACGTCTGGAAGGTCGGTCCGCAGGGCTACGACCTGCGGGTGCACGGCCCCAATGGCGCCCTGTGGCACCTGCGCGGCGACACCGCCTCGGCGTACGAGGTGTCGCTCTCGGAGGAGCGCGGCGGCACGGTGCTGGAGGTCGACGTCATCAACCGCTCGCGCACCGCCCGGACCTTCCTGGTCGGCGACCTCGCCTACGGCGACGGACTGCGCGAGGTGCGGGTCCCGGCCGGCGACGACCGGACCGTCAACATCACGGTGGGGCCCGAGGGTTGGTACGACGTCGCGGTGGGCGTCCTGGACGACCTGGGCTTCCGCCGCCGGATCGCCGGCCGCTTCCCGTGGGACGACCGCACCGTCACCGACCCGGCCCTCGGCCTGGCCGACCCGCTCACCGTGAACGTCGCCCTCGGCGCCCCCTCCGCCACCATCGACGAGCCGGTGCTGCTGCCCGGCCGCCCGGCCAGGGTCACCGCGACCTTCGCCGCCGCCGAGGCGCTCACCCGCTTCGAGGCCCAGCCGCTGCTCCCGCCCGGCTGGACGGCCACCGCCGTCACCGCGCCGCCCGCCGCGCTCGCCGCCGGAGCCACCGCGACCGCGGTCTGGGAGGTCACCCCGCCCGCCCGGCTGCCCGCCGGCGCCACCCACCGCCTGCTGGTCACCGCCCGCGCCCTGGCCGACGGCCGCTTCACCGTCGCGGACGGCGAACTCGCGGCCCGCCCGGCCCCGGTGATGACCGGCCACCTGCTGGACGAGGACTTCGAGTCGCTGGCCGGCGCGCTCCGGCCGGAGGGCGGCGTGCTCGGCTGGACGGCCCGGGCGCCCGAGGGCTGGTCGGTGGTCAACGCCCCCGGCATGCCGCAGGGCACCGTCCGGCTCCAGGGTTGGACCTTCCACACCAAGCGCGAGTGGACCGTCCCCGCCGGGCAGGACCGCGGCAACTTCGCCCGCGCCCTGGGCGTCGTCGCCGTCGCCGACCCGGACGACTGGGACGACACCGGCTCGCCGTCCCGCAAGGGCGTCTTCGACTCCACCCTGGTCTCGCCCGCCGTCCCGATCCCGGCCGGCACCGACACCCTCCACCTGGCCTTCGACTCCCACTACCGCCAGGAGGCACCGCAGAAGGCCGCCGTCACCGCGGTGTTCGACAACGGGGCGGAGACCCGGCTGGTCTTCTACAGCTCGGACGCCACCGGCAACGACAACGCGGGCAAGGACGCCCAGAACGTCCAGGTCGTCCGGCAGTTCGCGGTGCCGGCGGGCGCGCGGTCGGTGACCGTGAAGTTCCGGATGTACGACGCGGGCAACAACTGGTACTGGGCGGTGGACCACATCCGGCTGGACACCCGCCCGATCACGGGCTGACCCGGGGGCGCCGCGCCGGTCGTCGTCACGACCGGCGCGGTCGCCGTTTCCGGCCCGACGGCCGCGCCGGTTCAGCCCGTGGGGATGCCGACCTGGCCGCGTTCGAGGGCGGCGCGCAGGGTGGCCAGGGCCCCGGCCGCCGAGGACAGCGCGGCGGGGTCGAGGGTGTCCGCGAGCAGCTCGGCCAGGCCCTCGGTGACGGTCCGCTCCGCCTCCTCGACGAGCCGGGTGCCCTCGTCGGTCAGGACCAGCAGCGAGGACCGGCGGTCCGCCGGGTTCGGCCGGCGGGCGGCCCACCCCAGCTTCTCCAGGCGGTCGACGCCCTTGCTGGTCGCCCCGACGCCGATGGCGAACTCGGCGGCGAGGTCGGCCACCCGGCACCCGGGATGGCGGTGCAGGTGGCCCAGGAACTCGTACTGCGAGGTGACGATCCCGTGCCGCTCGCGGAGCCGGTCGTTGAGGGCGTTGTACAGCCGCGTCTCGCACCGAACCAGGTCGGCGAAGAACCCGGCGAGGCCGGATGCGGAGGGGGCGCCGTTCAATGTATCTTCCACGGCATATAGTGTACGGGAAGCTACTTAGGCGGGAGTGTGCCCATGAGCAGGGAACAGCGCGGCCAGGTCGACGCGATGCTACGGCAGTCGTCGCCCACCGGGCCCCGGTCGGTGGAGGAGATCCGGGCCGGCTTCCGGGCCCTGATGGCGGGAATGATCGTGCCCCACGACGCCATCCGCACCGAGTCGACCACCCTCGGCGGCCGGCCGGCCCTGCGGGTCCGGCCCAGGGGACCGGAGGGGAGCGGTTCGGCGGACGGCCCGGATCGTGCTCGGGAGGACGGGTCGGAGGGCGGGTCGGAGGCGACGATCCTGTACTTCCACGGCGGCGGCTGGGTCTTCGGCTCCCCCGAGACCGCGCTCTCGCTGACCGGGAACCTGGTGGCCAGGACCGGTGCCGGGGCGTACTCGCCGGACTACCGGCTGGCCCCCGAACACCCCTTCCCGGCTGCCGTCGAGGACTGCCTGAGCGCCTACCGGGCCCTCCTCGACCGGGGCGGGGACCCGGCCGCCATCGTCTTCGCGGGCGACTCCGCCGGCGGTGGACTCGCCGTCACCACCTGCCTCGCCGCCCGGGACGCGGGCCTGCCGCTGCCCGCCGCCCTGCTGGTCCTCTCCCCGGGCCTCGACGCCACCCGGAGCGGCGAGAGCATCCGGACCAAGGAGGGCATCGACCCGATCTTCACCCGCGCCGCCCTCGACCGCACCGGGGCCATGTACCTCGGCGGGGCGGACCCCCGGCAGCCGCTGCTCAGCCCGGTCCTGCACGCCGACCTGACCGGCTTCCCCCCGATGCTGATCCAGGTCGGCGGCAACGAACTGCTGCTGGACGACTCCACCCGCCTGGCCGCGCGGGCGCGCGAGGCGGGCGTGGACGTCATCCTCGACGTCACCGCCGACGCGCCGCACGTGTTCCAGGCCTTCGCCGGTGTCCTCGACGAGGCGGACGAGGCCCTCGACCGCGCCGCCCTCTTCCTGCGCCAGCGGCTCCGGGCCGGGCGGGCCGGGGCCGCCGCGCGGACCCCGGCCGAGTAGGCGCGGGCCCGGCCCAGCGGGCGCGGGCCGGCGCCGGGGTCAGACCGCGGCGCCGGCCCGTGCCAGGCGCAGCAGGTAGGCGCCGGAGACGGCGGCCAGCACGCCCATGCAGGCGGCGAACACCAGGCCCGCATGGGCCAGGCCGAGCGGCCCGGTGAGCAGCCCGACGCCGATCACCGGGATCGAGATGCCGAAGTAGCCGACCACGAAGAGGGCCGAGAGCGCCCCGCCACGGTGCTCCGGCGGGCTCGCGGCGGCGACCTCGCCCACCGCGCCGCGCAGCCCCATGCCCTGCCCGGCGCCGCCCACCAGCGCGGCCGACACCAGCAGCGCCAGGACGGCCCACGCCAGCGAACCCGCCAGCAGCGCCAGACCGGCGATCAGCACCAGGCAGCCCAGCGGCACGGCCCGCGCGGTGCCCAGCCGGGGGACGAGCAGCTGACCGAGGGTCGAGGCCAGGAAGGCCGACGAGACGATCAGGCCGACCAGAGCGCGGTTGTGCACGTCCAGCCCCTCGGCGAGGAAGGCCGGCGCGACCGAGGTGAACAGCCCCAGCAGGGAGAACCCGGCGAAGGCCGCGATCCCGGCCGGCAGGAACACCCGCCGCACCTCCGGCGGCAGGCTGGGCCGGACCGGCCGGGCGGTGCGCAGCGGACGGGCGCCGACCACCGTCTCCGGCAGCCGCAGCAGCACGCCGAAGGCGGCGGCGAGCAGCACCAGGTGCGCCACGAAGGGCAGCACCAAGGGGCGCGGCGCGTACTGGGAGAGCAGCCCCGCCAGCAGCGGGCCGCAGCCCAGGCCGCCCATGTTGGCGGCCGTCGCGACGAAGCCCGCGCGGCCCCGGTGCCCCGGCGGTGCCAGCTCCAGCACGTACGCCGTGGCGGTGCCGGTGAACACCCCCGCCGACAACCCCGACAGCAGCCGCCCCAGGCAGAGCAGCAGCACGCTGTCCGCGGCCAGGAACACGACGGCGCTCAGGGCCGCGGCGGCCAGCCCGCACAGCAGCACGGGCCGGCGCCCGACGGCGTCGGACACGTTCCCGACCAGCAGCAGCACCCCGATCACCCCGAAGGCGTACACGGCGAACACCACCGTCACCGTCAGTTCGGAGAAGCCGATCCGCTCCTGGTAGAGCCCGTACAGCGGGGTGGGCAGGGTGGTCCCGGTCATGCAGACCGCGAAGGCGAAGGCGGCGAGCAGATATCCGGCCCCGCCGACGACGGGACCGGCAGCGCGATGATCGGTCACCAACCCACGATAGGCACCCGGGCGGTACGGGCCCACGGCGTGCGGCCGCACACTGGGCCGACCGGCCGTACGGCGCGGGTGCCGCTTCCGCTGCGGTCGCCTCCGGCACGGCCGTCGACCCGCTGGCCCCGTGCGGGGCGGGTCAGGGTGTCGCGGCCCAGCCGACGGCACCGACCAGCAGGCAGGCGCCGGCCGCCAGCAGGCAGCCGAGGCCGGCCCACAGGAGGGCGCGCACTGCCCTGTTGTTCTGCGGGAACAGCCCGGCCGGGAGCCGGCCGCCGGCCGGTACGGTGCCGATGGCCAGGCCGAGCAGCCAGAGGCCGAACGCGGCGACCGGGATCACGGCGAGCAGTCCGGCCAGGTCGCCCGTCGCGTGGGCGAGGCCCGTGCTGTGGGAGCCGCCGTCGCCGTACTCGACGGGGAGGACGGCGCCGATGCGGTGGGCGCCGCTGATCGGCGAGCCCTCGACCACCGTCCGGCCGTCGTCGGAGCGGAACGCGCCGGCGCAGGAGGTGATCAGCCCGGGCTTGGCCGGGTTGTCGCCCCAGCAGCGCTCCACGGTCAGCTCGCCCGGTCGGCCGCTGAGGCGGGCCGCGTAGGCGAAGGCGGTGCCGGCGGCCCGGCCGCCCAGGACGGCGAGGGCGACGGTCGCCGTACCGAGGACGAACAGGGCCAGGAAGCCCACGCCCCGGTTCTGCGGTTGCGGCCGGGCGGCGGCGGCCTGCTGGGAGGTGGGGGCCCGCCGGGACGCGGTGGTCTGGCGGGAGGCGGCGGACTGTCGGGCGGCGGCGGACTGCCGGGCGCCACGGGCCGGCCTCTTCTTGCTGCTCATGACCGGTTCCGCTGTTCCTTGCCGTCGCGTTGCCCCCGGCCGGGTGGGGCCGCCGGGAGCGATGGGGGGCCGATCATGTCAGACCGCCTCGGCCTCGGTGGAACCGGGGACCGGGAGCGCCGCCGGAGCGGCCGCCGCGGGGGAACGGTTGGTGCACGCCGCGGGCTGAGGCCGGGGGAGAGGGGCGCTCAGAGCTTGTCGGCCGCGCGGACCCGGTGGAGGTGGATCAGCACGTCGTAGCTGGCGCCGAGGGCGAGGGTGGGCAGCGGGGTGCTGGTGAAGGTGGTGCCGGCGTCGTAGGTGGGGCGGGCGGTGTCCAGCCAGGCGCGGGCGGTGGGCGGGGCCTGGCGCAGGTCGAGGTAGTAGTCGCGGGGGCGGACCCGGTCGAGCAGGTACTCGTTCATGCCGAGCGTGGCCGGCGGCACGGTGGTGCTGCGCCAGTCGTCGGCGAAGGCGTCGGCCTCGGTGAGGAAGGAGCCGCTGCCGAAGGTGAAGCCGATGCCGACGTAGCCGGCGCCGAGCGCCTCGCGCAGGTGGGCGCCCTGCGGCGTGGGGTAGTGGACCGGGTCGCTGGCCCGGTAGCCGACGTGGCCGTTGTGCGCCGAGAGCAGCACCTTGCCGCCGTGGCGGCGCTGCCACCACAGGGTGTTGTCGGCCATCGCCCGGTCGCGGAGCACCTGGGCGACGACGACGGAGGCGCTGTCGTCGACCTGGATGGTGGTGAAGGCGAAGGTCCGGGCGATGTTGCGGGCGTGCTGGACGGCCCACTCGTAGTCCGCGTCGCCGTCCCGGCCGGCGGCGGTGACCAGGTCCAGCGCCTGCTGCGCCAGGTCCGCGTTGCGCCGGCGCTCGGGCAGCGGGGTGCGGCTGACGTAGCCGATGGCGTCGGAGAACGGCCGCAGGGCGGCGTAGGACTGCTCGACGCTCGACAGCGAGGCGGGGGCGGCCTTCCGCAGGTAGGCGGTGACCTCGGCGAAGGGCTGCTCGCCGATCCCGGGGAAGCCGAGGTCGGTGCCCACGAAGTGGACCGGGTGCTGCGGGCCGCTCCGGTTGTACGCCCGCATCCAGCTGATGAGGTCGGCGAACTCCCGCCGCTGCCAAGGCGATCCGGCCATCACCCGGCGCACCAGCGTACGGGCGTCGCCGTCGCCCTGGCCCTGCACGAACGCGTCGACCAGCAGGCCCGCCGACCAACTGGCCTCCAGGGCGAAGGTGGTGAAGCCCTTCTCCTCGACCAGGTAGCGGAACACCCGGTGCTTCATGGTGAAGAACTCGTGCGAGCCGTGGGTGGCCTCACCCAGGCCGACCACCCGGGCGTCGCCGATCATCGCGCCCAGCGCCCGCAGCCCGGCGGCCGGGGCGTCGGGCTCGGTGGAGCGCAACGGGTGGGCGATCCGGTCGAGTTCGGCGGAGACCGTCGCGCTCTGCGGGACCGGCCGGGAGGCCGTCGGGCCGGTGGCTGCGGTGGTGGCTGCCGCTGCGGTGGCGGCCGTCGCCGGGATGAGCAGGGCGGCGGTCGCCGTCGCCGTGGTGGCGGTCAGCAGGGTCCGTCGGTCGATCGGGGTCCGGGTCACGGTCATGATGGCTACTCCACGGCTCGTCGGTTCAATTCGTCCGGCGGTGTGGGCCGGTGAGAGAATCCTCTGCCGTGGAGGGGGTGGGGCGCGCTGGGGAGGGCCGCCAGGTTTCTCGGGGGGAAGCCCCCACCCACCCAGGCCCCCTGGGGGCACCTGGACGGTTCCCCTGGGGCCACCTGGACGGATGGGCGGGCTGCTGGTAGGCGGTGGGAGGGGGCTGGTCCGCCCTTGTGCCGGGTGTGCTGGGTGTTCCGGGTGTGTCGGGTGTGTCGGATGTTCAGCGTGCTCCCGGTCAGCAGAGCCGGTCGGCGCGGTGGGTGGGGCGGCCGTCCAGGACGGTGAGCAGGACCGGGACCTCGGCGAGCTCGGTGGCGGGGGTGGCGAGGGGATCGGCGGCGAGGACGGTGAGGTCGGCCCGGTGGCCGACCGCGATCCGGCCCGCCACCTGCTCCTCGCCCGCCGCGAAGGCCGGGTTGACGGTCATCGCGCGCAGCGCCTCCAGGGCGGTGAGGGCCTGGCGGGGGTTGTGCGGGGGCCGGCCGAGGTCGCGGGTGGGGCGCCGGTGGCGCGCCCCCGCCATCACACCCAGCGGCGGGTAGGGGGCGATCGGCCAGTCGGAGCCGAGCACGCGGGGCGCGTGGTCGTAGCCGACGGCCTCCAGATGGCGGAGCAGGTCGTGCACCGCTGAGGTCCATGGTCCGACCGGCCGGTGCACCGTGTTGCCGATGCGCTCGACCCGACCGAGGTCTGGTGCAGTAACCCGGCAACCGTGGCGGGGGAACTGCCGCGGTGCAAGCGGAAATCGCGCCCTCGCACCGGCCGCAGCGGACCGCAGCCGGATCGCCGAGGCCAGGACAGCAGGCGGTGGGCGGCGGTGGTGCCGGGCGGACGGCGCTGCGCCAACGGCGCTCGGCCCCAGGTGCGTTCCTCTCGGGCCGCCCCTCCGCCCGGCCGTTCGCCGTTGGCTGTCGGCGATCTCGGTTAGGGTGCGGACCGGCTGCGCCTGGCCATCTCAGGGCCGGCGCGAGGGGAGGGGCGTCATGATCGGCGTCATCGGTGAGGGTTCGCGCGGGGTCGAGGAGCGGGGTGGTGAGGGCATCCAGTGGTTGGCGGACGCCGGTGGCGAGGTGAGCGGAGTGGTGTTCGCCCGGGGGATCCCGCCGCAGGAACTCGCCCGCCGGATGGGGGCCGACCCGGCTGCCGCCACCGGGCCGATCAGCGGGCGGGAGATCTGGGACCTGGACATCGAGGTCTACCGGCCCGGTGACGACGGCGACGGCGTGATCCGGGTCGGCGAGGCGGACGGTTGGTCCTTCGCGATCGAGTACGGGGACTCCACCGGCGGCGAACTGCTCACCGAGATAGCGCGCGAGGGCGCGGAGGTGGTGCACTTCCGGCCGATGCCAGAGCAGCCGCCCGCCCTGCTCGACTACGCGCGGGACGGCGCCGTGCTGTGCGGCTTCGGCCTGGGGGAGGAGCGGTGGCGCTGGGGCCGGCAGCCCGATCTGCTCGTACCGGAGCTGATCGCCGCGAACGTCCTGGAAGCGGACGGCGTCACCTCCTGCGCCCCCGGGCGCGCGCCCGACGCCGTAGCGCGGCGGCGGACCCTCGGCGCGGTCGGGCGGCGCTTCGGGCTGTGCCTGCCCCGGGCCGTCCTGGGCGAGGCGCGGCTGCCGGCGTACGTGGTGCGCGGCAGGCCGGGGCTGGAACTGCACTGAGCCCGGCGGCGGGGGCGAGTACGGCGGGGGCGAGTACGGCGGCTGCGCCGACTGCGGGGACGACCGCAGGGGCGCCGGCGGGAACGACAGCGGTGCGACGGTGACGGTGACGGTGACGGTGACGGTGGGCATGGTGGTCATGGCGGTCATGGTGGGACTCCCTCCCGGGGCCCCACCGGCGGGGCCCCGATGACCGTCATCCTCGCCCGCCACCCGTCGCCCGCACATGTGCCGATCGGGAGGTTCCGCCGAGCGCAACCCCCTTGCACGGGTGCCGATCGGCCCACTCGCCGGTCGAGGCCCGACCCTCAGGCAGGGAGGTCCGCCGTCCGCACGCGAGCGGCGGCGCGGGACAGTCGGAGCGCGGCGACCGGGCTCGGGCAGAAGCCCAGGGCACAGGCGACGAGCAGGGTGCCAGCGGTGAGGCCGGTGGAGAACAGCGTGAACGCCACCATGATCGCGGGGACGAGCAGCAGCGGGGAGACCATGAGCACGGCGGCCTGCCGCTTCTCCCGGCGCGTCCACTGACGGGACCTGGTCACCCGGACGGCCGCGACGACGGCCGCGGCGAAGCCGAGCACGGGCCCGGCGACCGGGACCAGCGAGACCGGCAGGGCGAGGACGGCCAGAGCGAGGGTGGCGTTGGTCCAGCGGGCCGACTCCGGGGCGGGCGGCGTCTGCCCCTCCTCGGCGAGGGCGGCGTCGGCGATCTGCCGGGGGGTGCCGAGCTGTGCCAGGACGGAGCGGACGGCGTCGTCGTCGAGCGGGACGTCGGCGAGCGAGACCTCGACGTGCTCGCGCAGGTCGGCCAGCAGTTCGCGGCGGCGCTCGGGCGGCAGCGTGGCGGTACCGCGGGCGACGGCGTCGAGGTGAGCGCGGACCAGGGGGTGGTCGACGGGGTTGTTCACGGGTGCTCTCCCGGGGCGAGGACGTGGTCGATGGTGGCGCGGAAGGCGGGCCAGAGCGCGGTGAACTCCGCCAGGGCGTTCCGCCCCGCCTCGGTGAGGGTGTAGTACCGGCGGGACGGGCCACTGGCCGAGTCGCGCAGGAAGGTGTCGGCGAGCCCGGCGCGGCGCAGCCGGGACAGCAGCGGGTAGATGGTGCCCTGGCTGGTCGCCAGCATCGGGTGGCGGCCGAGCTCCTGGAGCAGCTCGACCCCGTAGCGGGGGCCGTCGCGCAGCAGGGCGAGGACGCAGTACTCCAGGACGCCCTTGCGCAGCTGGGTCGCGACCGGACCGTCGACCGGGCCGGGCTCGTCGCCACCGTCGGTGCTTGCGATGCCAGGTACCATGCAATGCAAGATAGCAGGCGAAGCAAGGTACCGGCCAGGGGCGCGCCCGGACGGCGGAACCCGGGGTCGGGGAGCGGGTTCCGCCGTCCGGGCCCGAGCACCGGGTCCCGCACCGGAAGCACCGCCGGTCGCGAGCCGTCGCTGGTCGCGACCCGCCGCCGGTCGCGAGCCGTCGCCGGTCGCGACCAGCCGCAGGCGCGCCCTGCGGGTGCGCTACTCCTCCCGCCGCACCGGCCGCCAGCCGGCCAGGTGCTCGGCGAGGACGGCGCCCGGGTCGGCCGTGGTGTCCCGCAGCGCGACCATGGCGGCGGTGATCACGTCGCACAGCTCGCCCTGGAGCTCGGCCACGGTGTGGCTGACGCCCTTGCGCGGGTTGGCGCCGAGCACGCCGAGCAGGGCCTCGGCGACCTCCCCGGCCTCCTCCTGGATCTTCACCACCTGGAGGGGCAGCAGCGGGAGGCCGACGGTCGCCCGGTGGTCGGACAGGTGGCGGTGGATGTCGTCGACCACCGCCCACTCCGGCGTCCGCCCGACCGCCAGCCGCGCCTCCAGCTGCCGCAGGTACCCCTTGAGCGCGGGCGGCAGCTTCATCCGCTGGGCCTCGGCGAAGGGGGCCAGCCGCAGCTCCTGGCCCTCCCCGAGGACCAGCTCCGCCGGGTCGACGTCGACCAGGGCGTGGAAGGCGCGGCGCCGCCGGCCCTCCGGGTCGGTGGCGGCCAGGACCGGGTGGAAGGGGAGCAGCCCGGGCACGTCCAGCCCGGTCTCCTCGCGCAGTTCGCGCACCGCCGTGCGGTACGGCGTCTCGCCGGGCTCGCGGTGGCCGCCGGGGACCACCCAGTGGGCGGGCCACGCGATGTCCGGCCTGTCGTCCCGGAGTTGGAGCAGGACCTCCTGCCGGCCGGTGGTGATGAAGACGTCCACGCTGGCGAAATCGCTGTCGGTGCTCAACGCGCCCTCCGTTTCGACGGTGCCCCGGGTCCCCGCCGTCCCGCGACGGCGGACTCCCCGGCTGCTCGCGGCCTACCCACGCCGCACCCGCGCCGCACCCACGCCGTACCGGGGCCGTACCCGCGCCGCCTCCGCGCCGCACCCGGGCAGTGCGCCCGCACCGGCCCCGCCGCACCCTCACCCGGTCGGCCGACGGCAGCCCGTCCGGCGCACGCCCCCCGTCCGGAGACTCCGACGGGCGTCGCCGCACCCGGGCCCCTAGGGTCTGTGGTGCGCCGACGGTGCCGGGCGCCGGGGCGCACGCCTCCCCGGCGCACCAGGCTTTCGCCGTCCTGCCACGCGCCGGTGCACCCGGCAGTACCGCCCGGCCAACCCGAGAGGTGGACCGTCCCATGCCCTCCGTCGTCCGCGGCGCCGGCGCGCTCGGCCTGGCCGCGCTGCTGCTCGCCCCCGTCTCCGGTTGCCAGGGCGGCGGCCCGTCCGCCGCCGAGCCCGCGCCCACCTCCCCGGTCAGCGGTGCGAGCGGCGGCGGCCTGGCCGCCCAGCGGCTGGACTGGCGGGCCTGCCCGGCCCCGAGCGCCGCGCAGGGCGGTGGCACCGCGCCGGCGAGCGACTGGGAGTGCAGCACCCTCAAGGCCCCGCTGGACCACGCCAAACCCGACGGGGGGACCATCGACCTGGCGCTGATCCGCACCAAGGCCAAGGACGAACAGCACCGGCTCGGCTCGCTGCTGTTCAACTTCGGCGGCCCCGGTGCCTCGGGAGTGGCCACCCTGCCCGCGCTGGCCGCCGCCTACGCCTCCCTCAACACCCGCTACGACCTGGTGAGTTTCGACCCGCGCGGGGTCGGCGACAGTGCCGGGGTGAAGTGCCTGGACGACCGGGCGGCGGACGACAACGCCGCCGTCGACAGCACCCCGGACACTCCCACCGAGGTCAAGGCCCTGGACGACAGCAACGCCCGGTTCGCCGCCGCCTGCGAGCGCAACTCCGGCGCGGTGCTGCCCTACGTGGACACCGAGAGCGCGGCCCGGGACCTCGACCTGATGCGCCAGGTGCTCGGCGACCAGAAGCTCTCCTACTTCGGCATCAGTTACGGCACCCAGCTCGGCGGCGTCTACGCGCACCTGTTCCCGCAGGAGGTCGGCCGGGTCGTGCTGGACTCGGTGGTCGACCCGACGAAGGACCCGGAGCAGAGCGCGCTCGGCCAGGCCCAGGGCTTCCAGCTCGCCCTCGACGACTTCATGAAGGCCTGCGCCACCCAGGACGCGGCCGCCTGCCCGACCGGTGGCGGCGGCGCCGAGGGCACCGCGCGGATCACCGACCTGCTGCAGAAGCTGGCCCAGTCGCCGCTGCCGACCAGCAGCGGCCGGAAGCTGACCGAGGGCCTGGCCGTGACCGGCATCGCCGGTGCCCTGTACAGCCAGCAGACCTGGCCCGCGCTGGCCTCCGGGCTCACCGAGGCGATGCAGGCGGGCACCGGCGACACCCTCCTCCAGCTCGCCGACTCGCTGAACGGGCGCGACCCGCAGGGCCACTACAACAACCTCAACGCGGCCAACCGGGCGATCAGTTGCGTGGACGCGCGGCAGCGCTACTCCGACCAGGACGTGACCCAGCAGCTGCCGCAGTTCCGCGCCGCCTCCCCGGTCTTCGGCGCCTTCACGGCCTGGGGCCTGACCGGCTGCACCGGCTGGCCCGTCCCGGGCAAGGCCGACCACCCGGAGGTGGCCGCCCCCGGCGCCGCGCCGATCCTGGTGGTCGGTACCACCGGGGACCCGGCCACCCCGGTCGAGGGCGCCCGCACCATGGCCCAGCAGCTGGGCGCGGGCGTCGGCGTCACCGTCACGCTCAACGGCGAGGGGCACGGCGGCTACAACACCGGCAACCCGTGCTTGAAGAAGACTGTTGACGCCTACCTGCTGGACGGTACGGTGCCTGCGGACGGGACCACCTGCAGCTGAGAAGTGGCCCACTGCGGCAGTATTCGATTGGCCCTGCGGAATGGTCCAATCGCCCCCTAAGATCATCCGTGTGAACACGCGAGCGAACGAGAACGCCCCCAAGGTCGACTTCTACTTCGACCCCGTCTGCCCCTTCGCCTGGATCACCTCCCGGTGGATCCTGGAGGTCGCCCGCCAGCGCGAACTCGACCTCACCTTCCGGGTGATGAGCCTGTCCGTGCTCAACGAGGGCCGCACCGACCTGCCGGAGCGCTACCAGCGCCTGATGACCACCGGCTGGGGCCCGGTCCGGGTCTGCATCGCCGCCGCCGAACAGCACGGCGAGCACGTGCTGCGCGACCTGTACACCGAGCTCGGCACCCGCTTCCACGACCAGGACCGTGAGGCCGACGACACCGTCATCCGCGAGGCCCTGGTCGCCGCCGGGCTGCCCGAGGAGCTCGCTGAGGCGGCCAACAGCACCGCGTACGACATCGCGCTGCGCAAGAGCCACCACGAGGGCATGGACCCGGTCGGCGAGGAGGTCGGCACCCCGACCATCCACGTGGACGGCACGGCCTTCTTCGGCCCGGTGCTGAGCGCCATCCCGCGCGGCGAGGACGCGCTGCGGGTCTTCGAGGGCGTCCGGCTGCTGGCCGGCTACCCGAAGTTCTTCGAGCTCAAGCGGACCAGGACCGGTTCGCTCGACTTCTCCTGATCCTGACCGGCTCCCGCCGCCCCACCACCGCCACGGGCCACGCTCCGGGACGGGGGTGGGCGGCGTGAACTCGCGGCCGGGCAGGCTGCCGGCCGGGCAGGCGGCGTTCCGCCGGTACCTGCTCGGGCTCCCGTCCGGGGCCGGACGGGTCGACCATGGAGGGGTGGGCGCCGAGCCGGGGCCCGGCTGAGTCCCGGCGGCGCCCGAGAGGCGGTGAGCGTGGATGATCGTCCGAATGCGCCCGGGTGCCGCCCGCCACGCCGCGACCCCGCCCGGCGGCAAGGGCCCGGGCCCCGGCGGCTGGGGCGGCCCCGGCGGCCCCGGCCGCGGACCGGGGCAGCGCCCCGGCGGCACCCCGCCCAAGCCGCCCCCGCCCGCGCTGCGCCGCTGGCTGCTGCCGGTCGCCGTGCTGCTGACCCTGCTGCTCCTGGTGCTGCTCGCCAAGCCCGCCGCGACCGGCCCCCGCTACGGCTACACCGACCTGCTCAACCGGGTCGACACCGGCCAGGTGCAGACCGTGGACGTCAGCGACACCGGCGGCGTGTCCGGCACCCTCAAGGACGGCACCCGGTTCACCAGCCAGATCCCCACCGCCCTGGACACCTCCCAGCTCAGCAAGGCGCTCTCCGACCAGCACGTGAACGTCACCGGCAGCCGGTCCGGTGGCAGCTCCATCTGGTCGACCCTGCTGCTGTTCCTGCCGCTGCTGCTCTTCGGCGGGCTGTTCCTCTGGTCCGGCCGGCTGGCCGCGCGCTCGCTCGGCGGCGGGCTCAGCGCCATCGGCCGCTCCCGGGCGAAGATCATCGAGGCCGAGCGGCCCGCCACCGGCTTCGCCGACGTCGCCGGCTACGAGGGGGTGAAGCAGGAGGTCAGCGAGGTGGTCGACTACCTGCGCAGCCCGGAGCGCTACGCCGCCGCCGGGGCCAAGGGGCCACGCGGAGTGATCATGGTCGGCCCGCCGGGCACCGGCAAGACGCTGCTCGCCCGGGCGGTCGCCGGCGAGGCCTCGGTGCCCTTCCTGTCCGTCACCGGCTCCGGCTTCGTCGAGATGTTCGTCGGCGTCGGCGCCTCCCGGGTCCGCGACCTGTTCGACGAGGCGCGCAAGCGCGCGCCGTCCATCGTCTTCATCGACGAGATCGACGCCGTCGGCGGACGCCGCGCGGGCGGCACCCGGATCGGCGGCAACGACGAACGCGAGCAGACCCTCAACCAGCTGCTCTCCGAGATGGACGGCTTCGACCAGAGCACCGGCATCGTCGTCATCGCCGCCACCAATCGGCCGGACGCCCTCGACCCCGCCCTGCTGCGCCCCGGCCGCTTCGACCGGCAGGTCGTCGTGCCGCTGCCCAACCAGGCCGAACGGGCCGCCATCCTCGCCGTGCACACCCGCGGCAAGACCCTCGCCCCCGACGCCGACCTGGACCGGATCGCCCGCGGCACCCCCGGCTTCTCCGGGGCCGACCTCGCCAACCTGGTCAACGAGGCCGCCATCAACGCCGTGCGCGCCGACCGGTCCACGCTCACCGCCGCCGACCTCGACGACGCCCGCGACCGGGTGCTGCTGGGCCGCCGGGAGTCCTCCAACGCGCTGCTGCCCGAGGAGCGGCACTCCGTCGCCGTCCACGAGTCCGGGCACGCGCTGATGGCCGCGCTGTGCGAGCACGCCGACCCGGTCGCCAAGGTGACCATCCTCCCCGCCGGGGTCGCCCTCGGCGCCACCGAGCAACTCCCCGAGGCCGAACGGCACCTGTACAGCGAGAGCTACCTGAACGACCTGCTCACCGTGCAGCTCGGCGGACGCGCCGCCGAACTGGTCGTCTTCGGCGAGGGCTCCACCGGCGCCGCCAACGACCTCGCCAACGCCACCTCGGTGGCCACCCGGATGGTCCGCGAGTTCGGCCTCTCCCCGGACCTCGGCCCGGTCGGCTACTCCAGCGGCTCCCCGCAGTACCTCGGCGACCACCCCGACGACCTGCTGCGCCGCCCGTACTCCGAGCAGACCCAGCACGCGGTGGACGAGGCGGTGGCCGGGCTGCTCCGCGGCGCCGAGCGGCGGGCCCTCGGCCTGCTGCGCGAACACCGGCACCACCTGGACGAGTTGGCGGCCCTGCTGGTCGCCCAGGAGACGGTCGACGGCAAACTGGTGCTCGACATCCTGCGGCACCCGGCGCCCGGGGCGGACGGGAGCGGGGGCGGCGGGACGGCACCCTGAGGCGGGGCGCGGTGCGGCCGGGGTGGATGATGGCGTGGTACCGACCCGAAGGAGCCCGACCATGACCGAAACCCTGCCCGCGGCCGTCCAGCGCGAGATCGCCCTGGCCCTCGGAGTGGTGCCCGTCACCGACCCCGCGAAGGAGGCCGAGCGCCGGATCGCCTTCCTCGCCGACCAGCTGCGGGCCTCGGGCGCCCGCACCCTGGTGCTGGGGATCAGCGGCGGCGTGGACTCCACCACCACCGGGCGGCTCTGCCAGCTCGCCGTCGAGCGGCTGCGCGCCGAGGGGCACCAGGTGGCCTTCACGGCCATGCGGCTGCCGTACGGCGTCCAGGCGGACGAGGCGGACGCCCAGCGGGCCCTCGACTTCATCCGGGCCGACGAGGTGCTGACGGTCGACGTCAAGCCCGCGACCGACGCCGCCTTCGACGCCCTGCTGACGGCGGGCGTCACCTTCCGCGACCACGCCCACGAGGACTTCGTGCGCGGCAACGTCAAGGCCCGCCAGCGGATGGTCGTCCAGTACGCGGCCGCGGGGGCGAGCGGCGGCCTGGTGGTCGGCACCGACCACGCGGCCGAGGCGGCCGTCGGCTTCTTCACCAAGTTCGGTGACGGAGCGGCCGACGTGATGCCGCTCTCCGGTCTGACGAAGCGTCAGGTCCGCGCGGTGGCCGCCCACTTGGGCGCGCCCGAGGAGCTGGTCGGCAAGGTCCCCACCGCGGACCTGGAGAACCTCGCCCCCGGCAAGCCCGACGAGGACGCCCTCGGTGTCGAGTACGGCGACCTGGACGACTTCCTGGAGGGCCGCCCGGTCAGCGAGCAGGTCTTCGACACCGTCCTCGGCCACTACCGCCGCACCGAGCACAAGCGCGCCCTGCCGGTCACCCCGGGCCAGGCGTGACCGAGCCGCTGCACGTGCCCCTGCCGGGCTCCGGCGGGCGGGTGCTGCGGGCGCACGACCTGATCGCGATGGCGGCGCGGCCGGCGGCCTGAGCCCCGGAGCGTCGGACGGCCCCGGTGGGGGGCCGGCGCGGCGAACAGGGCCCGCCCAGGCCCCGCCCCCCTTGATCGTTCCCGTGTGCGGCTCGCTACCGTACCGGGTGGAGCGTTCGACGTCGAAGGGGAGACGGCATGGCGGACATGACGGTGCGTCCGGTGGCCCACGTGGTGGGTGGCCGGAAGGACGTGCGGGACGACGGGTGGGGCGGTGTCGCGGCGGTGATCCGGCTGGACGCCGGGCAGTTCACCGAGGAGGCGCTGTACGGGCTGGCGGACTTCTCGCACCTGGAGGTGGTCTACCGCTTCGACCGGGTCCCGGAGGAGAGGGTCGAGACCGGCGCCCGGCACCCGCGCGGCAACACGGACTGGCCGCTGGTGGGCATCTTCGCCCAGCGCGGGAAGAACCGGCCCAACCGGCTCGGGGTCTCGCGCTGCGAGCTGGTCCGGGTGGACGGGCTGGACCTGCACGTCACCGGCCTGGACGCGGTGGACGGCACGCCGGTGCTCGACATCAAGCCGTACCTGGCCGAGTTCGGCCCGCGCGGTGGGCTCCGGCAGCCCGCGTGGTCGACCGAGCTGATGCGCGCCTACTACGACGGGGAGCTGTGAGCGGTGACGGAGCGCCGGCAGCGGCTCGCGGTGGTGTCCGGCGGCGGGACGGGGATCGGGCGGGCGATCGCCGCCCGGCTGGCCGGGGACGGGTGCCGGGTGGTGGTCCTGGGGCGCCGGGCCGCCGTGCTGGAGGAGGCCCGGGCGGCGATCGAGCGCACGGCCGGGCCGGGGTCGGTGGTGCCGCTGGCGGGTGACCTGGCGGATCCGGCGGCGGTTGAGCGGGTGGCCGCCCGGATCGCCGAACTCGGCCCGGTGGACGTGCTGGTGAACAACGCGGGCGCGATCATCACCCCGCCCGAGGACGACGGCCTGGCCGCGCTGGCCGCGTCCTGGCGGCGGGACCTGGACACCAACCTGCTGACCGCCGTGCTACTGACCACGGCGCTCCAGGGGGTGTTGCGCCGGCCCGGCGGGCGGCTGGTGGTGATCAGTTCGGCGGCCGCCCAGCGCGGTGGCGCGGGCCCGCACTCGGCGGGCTCGTACGCGGCCGCGAAGGCGGCGCTGCACGGTTGGGCGTTCGGCCTGGCGCGGCAGTTGGGGCCGGACGGGATCACGGTGAACGTGCTGGCGCCGGGCTACGTGGCGGACACCGAGATCTTCGGCGCGGACCGGAACGAGGAGTTCCACGCCCGGAAGGTCGCCGACACCCTGGTCGGCCGGGCCGGCACGCCCGGGGACGTGGCCGAGGCGGTGGCCTACATCGCCTCGCCGGCGGCCGGCTACCTCACCGGGCAGGTGATCGGGCTGAACGGGGGCGCGGTGCTCGGCAGATGAGCCGTTCATCGGACGTCTACCACGGCTGCCTACGGTGAGCCCCGTACGAACCGGGCCCGACCACAGGAGTCTCCGCTGTCCAGGATCATCACCACCGCCCTGCCCGCGCACGGGCACGTCAGCCCGCTGCTGGCCATCTCCGCCGACCTCGCCGCGCGCGGCCACGAGGTGGTCTTCCTCGGCGGCTCGCGCTTCGCGGAGGCGGCCGGGCGGGCCGGGGTGCGCTTCGCCGCACTGCCCGCCGAGGCGGACTGGGACGACCGCGACCTCGACGGGTCCTTCCCGGGGCGGGCAGAGCTGCCGCCCGGCCCGGAGCGGATCGCCTTCGACGTGCGGCACGTCTTCCTCGACCCGGTGCCGCACCAGTACCGGGCCCTGCTCGCGCTGCTGGCGGAGTTCCCGGCCGACGCCGTGGTCGCGGACGCCTTCGTCCAGGGCGTGCTGCCGTTGGCGCTCGCCCGCCCGAGGGCGGAGCGCCCGGCGCTGATCGGGGTCGGGATCACCCCGGCGATGCTGCCGAGCGCGGACACCGCGCCGTTCGGGCTGGCGCTGCCGCCGCTGCCGGGGGAGGAGGGGCGGATCCGCAACCGCTCCTTGCAGGAGGAGATGGACCGGCGCGGCGAGCCCTTGCAGCGGTACGCGGAGAAGGTGTTCGCGGAGGCGGGCGTCCAACTGCCGCAGGGGCCGCGCGGGCTGGCCCAGGTGACGGTGCCGGACGGGTACCTCCAGCTGACCGTGCCGGGCTTCGAGTACCCGCGCTCCGACGCGCCCGCCTCGTACCGGCTGATCGGCGCGCTGCCGGGGAACGTCGGCGAGGAGTGGCCGCTGCCCGGGTGGTGGGCGGAGGTGACCGGTGAGCGGCCGGTCGTGGTGGTGACCCAGGGGACGCTGGCCAACGACGACCTGGGCGAGCTGGTCGCCCCGACGGTCCGCGCGCTGGCGGACCGGGACGTGCTGGTGGTGGCCGCCACCGCCCGCCCGGACGGGCCGCGGGCGCTGGCCGAACTGCTGGGCGGCCGGCTGCCGGAGAACGTCCGGGCCGCCGGGTACGTGCCGTTCGACCGGCTGCTGCCGCACACCGACGTACTGGTGAGCAACGGCGGTTACGGCGGGGTGCAGACCGCGCTGCGGTACGGGGTGCCGGTGGTGGTGGCCGGGGCGAGCGAGGACAAGCCGGAGGTCGCGGCCCGGGTGCAGTGGGCCGGTGTGGGGCTGGACCTGCGCACCGGCCGCCCGGCCCCGGAGGCGGTCGGCCGGGCGGTGGAGCAGGTGCTCGCCGAGGGCCGGTTCCGCGAACGGGCCCGCGCGCTGGGGGCGGAGCTCGCGGAGTACCGGCCGTTCGACACCATCGCCGAGCTGGTCGGCTCGCTCTGAGCCGGACCGAACGGTTCGGTCCGGGCCGGTCAGTCCCCGTCGGCGTCCGGCTCCGTGGTGGGCGTGGCGGCGGCCCCGCCCTTGCTGATGCCGAGCTTGGCCTCGGCCGTCGTCCAGTCGGCGGCGATCGCCTGCTGGGCGGCGGTCAGGGTGACCTGGCCCTTGCAGATCGCGGTGTGCAGGTGGGTCTCCACCGAGTCCTTGGGGTTGTTCGGGCCCTTGCCCGGGACGTGGCCGGGGGAGGGCGGCTGGACCCACAGGTTGCGCGGGTCGTTGGGGTCGCCGCCGAGCTGGAGGCTGATCAGGTGGTCGTACTCGGCGTCGCCCATCGGACCGGTGTAGCCGTAGGACCTGGCGTTCTCGGTCTTCTCCTTGCCGGTGACGTTCACCGGCGGGCGGATGGTCGAGGTGTAGCCGCCCGGCTTGCAGATGGTGTCGTTGATGTTGCCCTGGTTGACCGCCGGGCTGATCGCGCCCGGGGTGCAGTTCGGGTCGGGCAGCGGCTGCTTGTCCGCCGTGTAGTGGTAGTGGCAGCTGCCCGCCGCGGGCTGCGGCTGGGCGTCGTAGGAGCTCTTCGGTCCGGGGCCGGTCACGATCGCGGCCGGGACGGGCTGGGCGGCGTCGCCCGGGGCCGCCGGGGCGGAGCCGTGGGCGCTGCTGCTGTGGGAGGAGGCCTTGCCGCCGGAGCCGTCCTTGGCGGTGTGGCCGCCGCCGGACGAGCAGCCTGCGGCGGCGGCGAGCAGGACGGCCGCGGCTATGGCGAGTGCGCCTCGGGCGGGTGCCGGCACGGAGTTCCTCCAGGTCGTTGCGGGTGGCACGGGCGGCCGGTCGACGAAGCTGCCGAGGGCCGCGCCAGCGGACACTACCGTGTCGAGGGGGCCGAAGGGGTGACGCCGCGTCCGGCGCGGGAGGACTGTCGCGGGCGTGCGGAATCGTTTTCGCACTCCTGCCGGGTGGCGTCCCCCCGCGTCCCCCCACCGGCGGGACGCCACCCGGGCACCGGCCGGACCGTCAGACCGACCGCAGCGCCGTGATCCAGTCGCTGATCAGGTCCTCCAGCACGCCCAGCGGCAGGCTGCCGTGCCCGATCACCTCGTGGTGGAACTCCCGCACGTCGAAGAGCCCGCCGAGCGCGGCCTGCGCCCGCTCGCGGTGCCGGACGATCTCCCGACGCCCGATCAGGTACGCGGTGGCCTGGCCCGGCCAGGCGATGTAACGGTCGATCTCGTTGCGGACGTTGGCCTCGGGGGTGGCGGTGTTGTCCCGCATGTAGGCCATCGCCCGCTCCCGGGACCAGCCGTAGTGGTGCAGCCCGGTGTCCACCACCAGGCGTACCGCGCGCAGGGCGTCCATCGAGAGCATGCCGAAGCGGGACAGTTCCGAGCTGTACAGGCCCATCTCGTCGGCCAGGCGCTCGGTGTACAGGCCCCAGCCCTCGACGTGCGCGGTCAGCTGGCCGCTCGGCTGCTGCCGGAACCGCGGCAGCTGGTGCAGGGTCCGTGCGATCGCGAGCTGGAGGTGGTGGCCGGGCACGCTCTCGTGGAAGGCGATCGCCTCGTACTCGTAGCTGAACCGGCTCTCCGGGTTCAGCGTGTTGATCCAGTGGGTGCCGGGCAGCCCGCCCGGGCCCGGCGGCTGGTAGTAGGCCAGCGGCGCGGTCTCCGCCTCCAGCGGGTCGATCTCCCGGGTCACGCAGTCGGCGATCGGGTACGGGCGGAACCAGTCGGCCGAGGCGCGCCGGGCGCGGTCCAGGGCGCCGTCCACCAGGGCGACGATCTCCGCCGCGCTGCCGAAGCGCAGCGAGCGGTCCTCGCGCAGCGCGGTCAGCACGGCGTCGGTGCCGTTGATGCCGAGCACCTCGGCGCCCAGCTCGGCGAACTCCTCGCGCAGCTCCGCGACCGTCTCCAGGCCGATCCGGTGCACCTCCTCCGGGCCCAGCCCGGGCCGGGTGAAGCGGGCGACGGCGTCGGCGTAGCCCTCGGTGCCACCGGGCACGTGGCAGACCCCGGCCTCGGTGTCCGGGCGGGCGGATGCCGCCAGCCGGTGGGCCAGCCCGGCCCGGTAGCGGGCCACGGCCGGCCGGACGCCGTCGCGCAGGATTGTCCGGGCCCGCTCGAACTCCGGGCGGCCCTGGAGCGGGCGCAGCAGCTGGTCGGCGGTCGGGTCGGCGGCCAGGTAGCCGTCCAGCTGGGTGATCGCGGCGTCCACGCCGCTGCGCAGCGGGTGCCGCCCCTCGGCGGCGGCGTCCAGGCCGACCTGGAGGACGGCGTCGAAGTAGCCGGGCAGGCCGGCCAGCCGCTCCAGGTAGGAGTCGGCGCCCTCCTGGTCGACGGCGGTCATGGCGAGCGAGCTGAACACCGTGTTGTGCGGCGCGACGATGGTCGCGGAGACGCTGAAATCGGCCAGCCCGTGGGTGATCCGGCCGCAGTTGTTGTCGATCAGCCGGGCGAGCACCCGGTGGGTGGTGCGGTCCTCGCCGGTCAGCCCGTCCAGCGGGATCGCCGCCAGCCGCGCGCCGAGGCCCTGGAGCACCTCGCGGTGGCGCAGCGCGGCCGCGCGGGACGGGTCGGGCACCTCGTGGGCGTAGCCCCCGGTGCCGGCGAGGGTGGCCTCGAAGGGGTCGTGGTCGTTCTCGGCGGTGAAGAACTCCTCGGCGAGGGCGGCCAGTTCGCCCTGCTCGGCTGAGTCGGCCCGCTGGGCTGAGTCGGCCTGCTGGGCTGGGTCGGCGGGCTGGGCGGTCAAGGGTCGCTCCCGGGTCCGGTGTGGTCAGTCGACACGGGTTTACCTGGGGTGCCCCGATCGGCCTGATTATTCGGAGTCGGCGACGGCGCGGTCAATACGCGGCGGCGGGAAAGGAGTTCCGTCCGTTCGTGGTGAACGCGCCGTCGACCCGGCGGATTTCAGTGGTCCGCCGACGCCTGCGGGCCGCCGGGCATGACGGTGCCGGCGTCCGTCCTCCCTGGACGAACGCCGGCACCGGTGGAGCGAGGGGGTCGAAGGCCGGCCCCCGAGGGGCTCAGCTGCCCTGGTTCTCCTTGGCGGCCTTCTCGGCGGCCTCCTTCTCGTGCTTCGCCTTGATCCGGGCGGTCTCCTTGCGGAGGTCCACCTGGTTGGCGCGCTCGTGCTGGAGCCACAGCGGGTTCTCGGCCTTGATGGCGTCGACCTCGGCGGTGGTCAGCGCCTCGGTCACGCCGCCGCGGGCCAGGCCCGAGATGGAGATGCCGAGCTTGGCGGCGATCACGGGGCGCGGGTGCGGGCCGTTCTTGCGCAGCTCCAGGAGCCACTGCGGCGGCTCGGCCTGCAGCGCGTTGAGCTCCTCGCGGGAGACCACGCCCTCCTGGAAGTCGGTCGGCGCGGCTGCGAGGTAGATCCCCAGCTTCTTGGCCGCCGTGGCCGGCTTCATGGTCTGGCTGGTCTTCTGCTTGAGCGATGTCATGGAACAAGGGTAAGGGAGTGCGCGGGCGCTTCCGGTCACGGTCGGTAGCCTTGCCCTGTGACAGACATGCAGGTGAACCCGCCCTTCCGGCTCGCGTACGTCCCGGGTGTGACCCCCGGCAAATGGGCCCGGGTCTGGGTCGAACGGCTTCCGGACGTGCCGCTCGACCTCGTCGCGGTGCCCTCCACCGACGGCGAGCGGACCTTGCGCGAGGGCGCGGTGGACGCCGGACTGGTCCGGCTGCCGGTCGACAAGGACGTGCTGAGCGCGATCCCGTTGTACACCGAGACCACCGTGGTGGTCTTCCCCAAGGACCACTGGCTGGCCGCCGCCGAGGAGGTCGCCCTCGACGAGCTCGCCGACGAGGTGGTCTTCCACCCGTTGGACGACACCCTCGGCTTCACGGCCGAGACCCTGCCCGGGCGCCCGGCGATCGCCCGCCCGGACACCACGGCGGACGCGGTCGAGCTGGTGGCGGCCAACGTCGGCGTGCTGCTGGTGCCCCAGTCGCTGGCCCGGCTGCACCACCGGCGGGACCTCACCTACCGGCCGGTGCCGGAGGCGCCGCAGTCGCAGGTCGCGCTGGGCTGGCCGCAGGAGCGGACCACGGACCTGGTGGAGGAGTTCATCGGGATCGTCCGGGGGCGCACCGTCAACAGCTCGCGCGGCCGCGGGGCCGGGCAGCCGGCCGAGGCCCAGCCGAAGAGCCAGCCGAAGAAGGCGGCGGCGCCGCGGAAGCCGCAGCAGCAGAAGGCCGGCGGCCAGAAGGCGGGCGCGCAGAAGGCGGGCGGCCAGCGGACCGGTGCCCAGAAGGGCCGGGGCGGCGGCCCGGCCGCGGCCCGGCGGGGCAAGCCGAAGCGGCGCTCCTGACCGTCGCCGGGGAGTAGCGTCGGCCCCGTTCCGGACGGTCGTTCCGGAGCGTCCTGGTGGGAGGAGCGGGGCCGTGTGGCATGACCTGGTGGTCGTCCAGATTCCGATCGTGGAGAAGATCCTCCGGACGATCGCCGTCTACGTGCTGATCCTGGTGCTGTTCCGGCTGGCCGGGAAGCGCGGGCTGGCGGGGCTGAACACCTTCGACATGGTGGTGGTGTTCCTGCTCTCCAACGTGGTGCAGAACGCGATCATCGGCAACGACAACAGCCTGCTGGGCGGTGCGATCGGCGCCGTCACCCTGATCGCGGTGAACGCCGGGGTCACCCGCTGGCTGGCCCGCGACCCGCGGGCCGCGCGGATCCTGGAGGGGGCGCCCACCACGGTGGTCCGCGACGGCCGGCTGGTGCCCGGCGCGCTGCGCGAACTGGCGCTGCGCCCGTCCGAGCTGGAGCACGCGATCCGGGTGCAGAACGGCGACGCCGTGAGCGACGTGGCGCGGGCCCGGCTGGAGCCGGACGGGCAGCTGCTGGTCACCCTCCGGGAGGCCGAGCGGAGTGCCACCAAGGGCGACGTCGACGAGCTGCGGGAGCGGCTGGCGGCGATCGAGCGGCTGCTGACCACGCTCGCCGAGGAGCGCCGCCCGCCGCGCTGACCGCCGCGCTGACCGCCTCCGGACCCCGCCGCCCGCCGGCCCCGCCCGCTGCCCGGGCGGTCAGCCGCCGCTGCGGGCGGCGGCCGGGACGGCGGCGCGGCGCCGGCCGCGGGCGGTGGCGGCGGCCAGGGCGAAGCCGAGGGCGGCGGCGAGGAGGTGGCCGACGGTGGTGAACTCGGGCAGCGGGCCCGGCCACTCCTCGTCGCCGGTGAGCGGCCAGGCGAGCACGAAGGCGGCCCAGGGCAGCCGGGCCCAGCGGGGCAGGGCGAGGGTGGCGAAGGCGAGGGCGCCCTGGGCGCCGTAGCTGATGCCGTAGTCGGAGGCCTCCCGGACGCTCTCCGGGTACCAGCCCTGGTGCAGGGCGAGCAGGATCACCAGGGCGGTGACCAGGGTGGCTCCGACGTGCCCGGCGAGGAAGACGGCGGCGGCGCGGGGCGTGCCGAAGCGGCGTTCGGCCCAGGCCAGGCCGACGACGATGCCGAGGCCGAGGGTGATCAGGGTGCCGCCGAAGCCGGTGGAGGTGATGTCGGTGAGCGTGCCGTCGTACAGCAGGGCGCTGCCGACCAGGGCGCGGACCGGGTGGTCGTGCAGGTTGTCCAGGTTGGTGCTGATGTAGGTCCGCAGGTCGTCGGCCTGCTCCTCGGTCAGGCCGTACTCGACCCAGGCGTGCCCGAGGAGCAGCAGCCCGACGTAGACGAGGGTCAGCGGCGAGCGCCGCGGGTACGTGCGGACGGCGCGCAGCAGCGTGCTGAGGAGCCCCAACGGGGGTCGAGCGTTCATGTTCTGATGGTGTCCCGGTCGAGCGGTTGGTCCCGGCCGGCCCGGATGCGGCCGGCCACCTTCGGGACAGTACCGAACCGCGCTGCCGGATGCCCGCAGGGTCCCTCAGCGGATCCGGCGGGCGAGCGTGGCGGTGAACGGGCGGGGGGAGAGCGAGGCGCTGCGCTGCGGGCGGACGGGCCTGCCGGGGGTGGGGGTGACGGTCCAGTGGGCGGCGATGCCGGCCAGGGCGAGGGCGGCCTCGGTGGTGCCGAAGGCGTCGCCGATGCAGCGGCGGGCGCCGAGGCCGAAGGGGGTGTAGGTGCCGGGGGCGGGGCGGGCGGTGGTGAGCCAGCGGTCGGGGTCGAAGCGGTCGGGGCAGGGGAAGAGGTCGGCCCGGCGGTGCAGCAGATAGGGGCTGTACAGGACGGTGGCGCCGGCCGGGAGGGGGTGGCCGCCGAGCTCGGTGGCGGTGGCGGTGGTGCGGCTGAGGATCCAGGCCGGCGGGTGGAGCCGCAGGGTCTCGCTGACGATCCGGGCGGTGAGCGGCAGGGCGGGCAGGTCCTGGTGGCGGGCGGGGCGGCCGTCGAGGACGGTGTCGAGCTCGGTGTGCAGGCGCTCGCGGACGGCGGGGTTGGCGGCGAGCAGGGTCCAGGCCCAGGAGAGGGTGGCGGCGGTGGTCTCCATGCCGGCCAGCAGGAAGGTGACCACCTGGTCGTGGACCTCGTCGTCGGACAGCCCCCGCCCGTCCTCGTCGCGGGCGCCGAGCAGCATCGAGAGCAGGTCGTGGTGGTCGGTGCCGGCGGCGCGGTAGTCGCCGATCAGGCGGTCGGTGATCTCCCGGAGGTCCCGCCGGGCGCGGGCGAAGCGGCGGTTGCCGGGGGTGGGGATCCGGTCGACGCCGGGCAGCGGCAGCACCATCCGCCGGGCGACCCCGCGGGCGACCTGGTCCATGGCGGCGTGGACGGGCAGCGAGCCGGCCCGTTCGTGGGCGGCGAACAGGCAGCGGGCGGTGACGGCGGTGGAGAGGCGGTACATCGCGGCGGGCACGTCGACCACGTCGCCGTCGCGCCAGCCGGCGGTGGCGCCGGAGATCTCCTCGGCCATCAGGGCGGCGTAGCCGGGCAGCCGGTCGCGGTGGAACGCGGGCTGGAGCATCCGGCGCTGGCGACGGTGGTCGGCGGCGGGGCAGGTGGCGAGGCCGTTGCCGAAGGCCTCGCGGGCCTTCTCGACGACGATGCCGCCCTTGTCGTAGGTGCGGTCCTCGGTGAGCAGGCGGCGGACCAGGTCGGGGTGGCAGACGACGTACGCGTCGAGCGGGCCGAGCCGGATCCGGACGAGGTCGCCGTGGGCGGCCAGGCCGGCCACGAAGTCGGGCGGGTTGCGGAGCAGGGCGGGGGCGTGGCCGAGCAGGGGGAGCGCGCCGGGGGCGGTGGCCGAGGTGTAGCGGCCGGTGGGGCGGTACTGCGTGTGCACGGGCGTCACCTCGGGGAGGGCGGGTCGGTCGGGCGTCGGTGATCTTTCCCGGCGGCCGCCGGTGAAACGGTCCGGGAACGGCGGGTGGGGTGAACGCGGGGGCGCAGGCCGAACGCCCGTGCGCCGGGGCGGCCTTGACGCCCGGGCGGGGCCCGGCCCGGCGCCCGGGGCGGGGTCGCCGGGGGCCCGGAGGGCGGTTCCGGGGGCGGGTGCAGGGGGTTTCCGCGCGCGGTGCCGCGCGCCTACACTGCGAGCTCCGCACTATTACCGGCTGGTACTACCGGCTGGTACCGCCAGTCAGTTCGGTACTACCGGTTGGGAGTTGGGATGGCCGACGAGCGGGCCCACGCGTTCACCGACGACGCCCTCGGCGCACACGACGCGGTGGCCCTGGCCGCCCTGGTCCGGGCCGGTGAGGCCCACCCCCGGGAGCTGGTCGCCGCCGCCGTCGCCCGCGCCGGACGGATCGACGCCGCGCTGCTGCCCGTCGCCCACGCCGCCCACGACCGGCCCCGGATCAGCCGGGCGGGCATCGACGGCCCGCTCTGGGGCGTGCCGACCTATCTCAAGGACAACGTCGACCTGCGCGGCCTGCCGACCGGCATGGGCAGCGAGGCCTTCCGGGCCCGCCCGGCCCGCCGCAACGCGCCCTTCGCCGACCAGCTGCTCTCCACCGGCCTGGCCGTGCTCGGCAAGACCAGGCTGCCCGAGTTCGGCCTGAACGCCTCCACCGAGTTCGCCACCGCCCAGCCGGTGCGCAACCCCTGGAAGACCTCCCACTCGCCCGGCGCCTCCTCCGGCGGCGCGGCCGCGCTGGTCGCCGCCGGGGTGGTGCCGATCGCCCACGCCAACGACGGCGGCGGCTCGATCCGCATCCCGGCGGCCTGCTGCGGCCTGGTCGGCCTCAAGCCCACCCGCGGCCGGCTGGTCACCAACGCCCAGGGCGGCAAACTGCCGATCGACCTGGTCACCGACGGGGTGGTGACCCGGACGGTGCGCGACACCGCCGCCTTCTTCGCGGCCGCCGAACGCCACCACCGCAACCCCGGGCTGCCCCCGCTCGGCCTGGTCGAGGGCCCGAGCGGGCGCCGGCTGCGGATCGGGCTGGTGGTCGACTCGCCCACCGCCAAGACCGACGAGGCGACCCGCCGGGTGGTCGAGGAGACCGCCGCCCGGCTGGAGGCGATGGGGCACCGGGTGGTGCCCGCCACCCTGCCCTTCGGCGAGGAGTTCTCCCGCGACTTCCTGGCGTACTGGGGCTACATCGCCTGGGTGATCGCGCTCACCGGCCGGGTGCTGCTCGACCCGGGCTTCCGGGCCGGGAAGCTGGACGGGCTCACCACCGGGCTGCGCAACGGCTTCCGGGCGGAGTACCGGCGCATCCCGGGCGTGCTGCGCCGACTGCGCCGGGCCGAGGCCGTGTACGCGGGGATCTTCCGCGAGCACGACGCGGTCCTCTCCCCGGTGCTCGCCCACACCGCCCCGCCGATCGGACACCTCAGCCCCAACGTGGCCTTCGACGAGCTGATCGACCGGCTGCTGCGCTACGTCGCCTTCACCCCGGTCAACAACGTGACCGGCGGCCCCGGCATCGCGCTGCCCGCCGGGGCGGCACCCGGCGGCCTGCCGATCGGGGTGCACCTGTCGGCCGCGCACGGACAGGAGCGGCTGCTGCTGGAGCTGGCCTACGAGCTGGAGGCGGACCGGCCCTGGCGGCGGATCCAGGACTGACCGGCCCGGGCCCCGGCCTGCCGCGCCGCGGCGAGTCGGTCAGGAGGCCGCGACCGCCCGGGCCGCGCGCACCTCGTGGTGCAGCCGGGCCAGCGCGCAGTCCGGCGCGAGCGCGCCCGGGTCGCCCGGGGGCAGCGGAGTGCCGCTGCGCAGCGCCTGCGCCAGGTCGGTCAGCTCCCGGGCGACGGCGCCCACCTCGGCCGGGGTCGGCACCGGGGCGCCGTGCTCGACCCGCACCCGGGTGGCGGTGGTGGTGTCCACGATCCGCTCCACCGCGATCACCAGCGGCCACCAGGCCTCCGCCCGGGCGCCGACCGGCGGGGGCTCGGTGAGCGCCCGCTGGAACTCGCTGCGCACCGCCGAGAGGTCCCGGTAGAGCCGGCGCCGGTAGCGGGCCCGGGCGGGCTCGTCGCGCCCCGGCGCGGTGGTGAAGGCCAGCGAGACGTACGAGGCGGCGTCCTGGACGGCGTCGGCCAGCCGGTCGCCGATCCGGGTGTGCCAGGACTCCGGCCAGAGCAGGTACCCGGCCAGCAGGGCGATGCCGCAGCCGATCAGCGAGTCGTAGAGCCGGGGCAGCACCAGGTGGAAGCCCTGGTGGTTGAGCAGGTCGGAGAGCATCAGGATGACCGGGGTGATCGCGGCGGTCTGGAACGCGTACCCCTTCGCGGACAGCACCGGGATCAGCGTGGCGAGCGCCGCCATCACCGGGACCTCCCACCAGCCGTGCGGCACCTCGGCGAGCACCGGCACGGCGACCAGCAGCCCGGCGGCCGTCCCGAGCGCGCGCAGCACCGCGCGGGAGAACACCGAGCCGAAGTCCGGTTTCAGCACGAAGGTCACCGTCAGCGAGACCCAGTACGAACGCGGCACGGCGATCACCGACACCAGCACCTGGGCCAGCCCGATGCACAGCGCCAGCCGCAGCCCGTACCGCCAGGACGCGCCGGACAGCAGCAGCGCCCGGGCCGTCCGGCGGGCCCGTACCCGCAGGCCGGCGGGGCGGCCGAGCCGGTCGTCGGCGGCGTACGGGTCGGGCTCGGCCTCGTGCACGACGGTGGCGGCGTGCCGGATGGCCTGGGCCAGCGCGCGGGTGGACGGGCCGCGCGGCTCGGGCAGGTCGGGCGGTTCGGGCAGGTCGGGCGGTTCGGGGACTCGGCGGAGTCCGGACGGGGCGGGCGGCGGGCCGGGGCCGGTCCGGCCGTGTTCGACGGCGGCGGCCAGCGCGCGCACCGCCGCCGGGTAGGCGGGCGGCAGCGGGCCCTCCGCGGGCGGGCGCAGCTGGGCCGCGGCCGCCCCCTCGACCACCGGGATCAGCGCGTTGAGCTGGGCGAGCAGCCGCACCAGGGTGGCCGAGCGGCCGTGCCGGCGGGCGCGGCGGGCCAGCAGCAGGTCGTAGGAGTGGTTGAGCGACTGGGTGAGCTCCCGGCGCCGGTCCTCGTACTCGGGCGTGCCGGCCGCCTCCAGCAGTCCGGCGACCGCCCGGTAGGTGTCGGCCACCGTCGCCCGCTCGGGCGTACCGCTGCGGAAGGGCCAGGCGAGCAGGGTCAGCGCGAGCACCAGCAGGCCGCCGAGCAGCAGCAGGGCGGGCGGCAGCCACCACGGGGACGGCATCGGCAGGCCGGCCCCGACCACGGCGTTCAGCAGCAGGAGCAGGCCGGAGACGGAGGCGACCGCGCCGACCGAGGAGATCATGCCGGACACCAGCGCGACCACCGTCAGCACCACCACGGCCGTCCAGCCGGTGCCGAACACCTGGGTGCCGACCAGCACCCCGAGCGCGCCGAACAGCTGCGGCACGGCGATGTTGAACACCCGCATCCGGTAGGCGTCGGCGGTGTCCCCGATCACCCCGGACAGCGCGCCCATCGACACCAGCGCGCCGTAGCCGGTCCGGCCGGTGGCGGTGCCGACGGCGAGCGGGGCGGCGAGCGCCACGGCGGCGCGGGCCGCCGCGGCCCAGGGGACCGGCGCGTCCCGGGGCCGCAGGCTCGCGGTCAGCCAGCCGGGCGGGGCCAGCCGGGGCCGCGCCGGTCGGGGGCGGGTCCGTCGGGGAGGTGCCGGCCGGGTGCGTGCCACAGACCCAACGTACGTGCGCAACGGATGCGGGGCGCGTGGGGTTCAACTCCGCGCGATTATGTCAATTCTCGAAACATACCCCGCCTTATGTCAGTCTCCGAAACATAAAGCGGACCTCCAGAACCGCCGTGAACTGCGCTGATTCCCAATCGGTAACCTGCGGGAAAGGGTTGACACCATTAGTTGGTCTAGTCCAACGTATGGGGAAGCGCGGTCCGGCGCAGGCTGATGTGGGGTGAGTGCCCTTGCCGGACGGGTGAGTTGGCCCCCTGACGTGGCGTTGTGCGCCGCTCGGGGGCCGAGGCGAGAAGGAGCGCATGCGGACCGGGAGCCGGTCCGCGCCCCGAATTCCCCTTCCGGCCGACGACCGGCCACCGGCTCGCCGCGCCCGCACCGGGCGCCCGAGAACGCGCTGCATCGACCACGAACCACGGAGTGACCGCCCATGCCGAGCCCTGACGAACACCCCGAGGAATATCTGTACCGGGCCGCCTCCGCGCGCCCCTACTTCAGTGCCGACACCGAGAGCTACCTCGCCGCCACCGCCCTGCGCGAACTGCGCAAGAAGCACCCGCTACGGGTGCTCTCCGAGGAGGACTTCGCGCACTGGCAGACCTACGGCTACGTCGTGGTCCGGCAGGCGATCCCGGCCGCGGCCGCGCAGCGACTGCTCGACTTCGCCTGGGAGTTCCAGGGCCTGTCGCCCGACCGCCCCGAGGACTGGTACCGCGAGCGCGACCACCGCGACGAACTCGACCGGCACCTGCACATCTACGGCTTCGTCGAGGCCTACCACCACCAACTCATCTGGGACAGCCGCCAGTCGCAGCGCGTCTACGACGCCTTCGTGGACGTCTGGGACTGCGAGGAGCTCTGGGTCACCCTCGACCGGCTCAACCTCAACCCGCCGAACGTCCGCAACCGCGACCGCGCCCTGATCGAACCCACCGACCAGGGCTTCGACATCGAACTGCACTGGGACGTCGACACCACCCGCGCCATGCTGCCGCAGCGCGTCCAGGGCATCATCGCGCTCAACGACACCGCCCCCGACCACGGCGGCTTCCAGTGCGACCCGGAACTGTTCCGCCGCCACAACGAGTGGCAGGCCGCCCAGCCCGCCGACCGCGACCCGATCCGCCCCGACATCGACCGCGCCGAGTTCCCCGTCGTCCGGCCCGAGTTGAAGGCCGGCGACCTGCTGATCTGGAACGGCCTGCTCGCCCACGGCGTCGCCCCGAACACCTCCGCGAACGGCGTGCGCTCCGTGCAGTACCTGTCCATGATGCCCGCCCTGGAGGAGGCCGAGCCGCTGCGCCGCTCCCGGGTCGAGTCCTGGCGCACCCTCGCCACCCCGGACTGGAACCGCACCCTGGTCGGGGACGCCGACCGGCCCGAGGCGCTGCGCTACGGCCCGGCCGAACTCACCGAACTGGGGGAGAAGCTGCTCGGCCTGCGGTCCTGGACCGGCCGGAGCTTCGAGGACTCGGGTGCCGAACAGCCCACGGGGGAGCGGGAATGCACGCCGTCTGCCTGACCCTGCCCACCAACCGCGCCTGCGCCGACACCATCACCGCCGTCGGTGCCGAAGCCGCCCACGCCGCCCGGACCTTCGGCGTCCGGGTGCACCTCCTGGTGCTCGACTCCGCCGAACCGGCGGACCGCGCCCGGCACGCCGCCGCCGTCGCCGCACTGCCGGCCGTCGAAGGCGTGGTCGCCCACCACCTCGACGAGGACGCCCAACGCGCCTTCCTGCGCGAGGTGATCGAGCGCGCCGTCCACCCCGACCCGGACCGGCTGCTCGACCTGATGCTGCCCGACGCCGTCTCCTACGGCGCCTGCACCAACCGGGCCTTCCTGCTGGCCGCCGCCCTCGGCTGCGCCTCCGTGCACCGCCGCGACTCCGACAGCCGCTACCAGTGGCACGACGGCGCCCCCGTCTTCCCGATCGACCACGAACTCGCCACCATCGGCCTCAAGGCCGCCGACGCGGCCGCCGCCGTCACCGAGCACACCCTCGACCCGGCCGACGCCGACAAGCCCGTCGCCCTGGTCGGCGCCTCCTTCATCGGCGAACCCTCCGTCGACCTCGGCGAGATCCGCGCCCTCGACCCGGACGTCTACCACGACCTGGTCGCGCTCTGGGCGCCCACCGGAGCCACCGAGCAGGAGCGGCGGGACCTCGTCGCCGACTCCTTCACCGGCGCCGGCACCGACCCGTTCACCGCCGACCGCGCCGTACTCGGCCCGCCCGACATCTGGCGGATCGACATGTGCAACATCGCCCTCGACCGCGAGGTCTACGAACGCGTCCCGCTGCCGCCCGCCACCGACACCATCGGCAGCGACTACTTCCTGCACCACCTGGTGCACGACGCCACCCTGCCCGGGGTGACCCACAACCGGCACATCGTCAACTACTACACCCCGGAGCGGCGCACCGGCTCCGGCTTCACCGCCTACCAGGAGCGCTACGCCAAGTTCCTGCTCTCCATGCTCTACCTCCACCCCGTCTACTCCGAGATGGAACGGGCCGGCGACACCCTGCTGGACGAGCACCACCACGTCCGCCCAGGGATGATCGCCGACGCCGCCCGCCGCAGCGCCGCGACCGACCGCGCCGAGAACCACCGGCGGCTCGCCGAGCTCGACCGCTGCTACCGGCAACTCGGCGGCAGATACGCCGAGTTCGCCGACCACCTGGCGTCCCGACGGGCGCAGCTGCTCGACCGGGCGCAGGCCGACATCGAGGACTTCGCCCTGCTGATCGACGCGTGGGGCCCGCTCGTGCGGGCCAGTAGGACCACGCCCGCCGACCGGCTGCCGCGCTAGCCGCACCGGGAGTTCACACGTGATATCGCAATCCACCGAACCGCACCGTTCCACCGAGCCCCGGCGCTCGACCGAACCGCGCCACATCCCCGAACCGCGCCACATCCCCGAGCAGCGCCACCCCGCCGGGGCGCAGCGCTCCACCGAACCGCGCGAGCGGGCCGCCGAACCGCGCGAGCGGACCGATCGGGGGAGGACCAACCACCGCGCCCCGACCGCCTCCGCCACCGTGCACGCCGACCGCGCGCCCCGCCCCGACCAGCACGACCACACCGCCCTCCGGGCCGCGCTCGCCGCCGCCACCGAGGACACCGTCATCTACGACCTCGACGGCATCGGCCGCCAGTACGCCGCCCTGCGCGCCGAACTGCCCGGCGTCGCCGTCCGGTTCGCGATGAAGGCCTGCCCCGTCGACGAGGTGCTCGGCCACCTCGCCCGGCTCGGCTCCGGCTTCGACGCCGCCAGCCCGCAGGAGATCGCCCAGGCGCTGCGCACCGGGGTGGCCCCCGACCTGGTCCACTACGGCAACACCATCAAGTCCGACCGCAACATCGCCGAGGCCTACCGGCTGGGCGTGCGCGAGTTCGCCACCGACAGCCTGGAGGACGTCGCCGCGATCGCCGAACACGCCCCCGGGTCACGGGTGTTCTGCCGGATCGCGACCACCGGCGAGGGCGCCCTGTGGGGGCTCAGCCACAAGTTCGGCTGCTCGCCCGAGGACGCCCTGCGGGTGCTCGGCGCCGCCCGCACCGCCGGGCTGGTGCCCTCCGGACTGTCCGTGCACGTCGGCTCCCAGCAGATGACCGCCGAGGCCTGGACCGCGGCGGTCGACTCGCTGGCCGCCGTCCTGGAGGCGCTCAACTGGCGCGGCATCACCCCGGACCGGATCAACCTCGGCGGCGGACTGCCCGCCCTCGGCGTCCTCGACCGGGGCGGCCGGCCGCTCGAACCGCCGTTGGACAAGATGTTCACGGTCATCCGCGAGGGCATGGAACGGCTGCGAGCCGTCAACGCCGCCCCGCTGGACTTCGTCCTGGAGCCCGGCCGCCACCTGGTCGCCGACCACGGCGCGATCCGCGCCCACGTCGCCCGGCTCTCCTCCCGCCACCGGCTCGACGGCACCCGCGAGGACTGGCTCTACCTGAGCTGCGGGAAGTTCAACGGCCTGTACGAGATGGACCAGTTGCAGTACCGGCTGGAGTTCCCCACCCACCCCGGCGGGCAGTTCGTCAACGCCGTGGTGGCCGGCCCGACCTGCGACAGCGACGACGCGTACGCCCAGGAGGACGGCGCGGTGCGCGTCCCCCACGCGATCGCCTCCGGCGACCCGGTCTGGATCCACTCCTGCGGCGCCTACGCCACCGCCTACGCGACCCGCGGCTTCAACGGCTTCCCGCCGCTGCCGTACACCTGCGTCGGCGGCGACCACCCCGAGGAGGTCCGCCGATGACCGACACGGCGACGACCGACACCCCGACGGCGGAGACCCGGATCCGGCTGCTCCGCGAGGAGGACTGGCCGGAGGTGATCGCCGCCGAGGAGCGCGCCTACGCCGCCAGCGGCCTCTCCGAGGGCGGTGCGGCGCTGCGCTCCCGGCACCGGGCCTCGCCGTCGACCTGCTTCGTGCTGGAGGACGCGGACGGCTTCGCCGGCTACCTGCTCGCCCTGCCGTACCCGCTGTTCCGGTGCCCGGACCTCAGCCTGGCCTCCACCGTCTCCGCGGTGCGGCCCACCGAGAGCAACCTGCACGCCCACGACCTGGTGATCGCCGAGCGGGCACGCGGCCGCGGCCTGGCGCCGCGGCTGCTGCGGCACCTGGAGGAGACCGGCCGGGCGGCCGGCCACCGCACCCTCTCGCTGGTCGCCGTGCGCGGCTCCGAGGTGCTGTGGACCGGGCTGGGCTACCGCGCCCGGCCGGAGATCGGGCTGCCCGCGAGCTACGGCGCCGCGGCCGTCTACATGGCCAAGCCGCTGGACCGCGCCCCGAACCCCGCGGACCCGACTCCCGGATCCGCACCCAGAGCCGAAGTGGGCTGATGCACATGACCTCCCCCGCGCGCGACGAGTTCCGCCGCTCCCAACTGGCCATCGGCGCACTGTTCTTCGCGCTCGGCTTCCAGTACGCGACCTGGGTGTCCCGGGTGCCCGCGCTCAAGGCCCGGCTCGACCTGGGCGAGGCCCAGATCGGCCTGCTGCTGATGACCTGCGGGATCGGCGCGGCGGTGTCGTTCCCGCTGGTGGCGGTGCTGATGCGGCGGTTCGGCTCCCGGCTGCTCTCGGTGCTGTCGGCGCTCGCCCTGGGCGTGGTCCTGCTCGCCCTGTCGGTGGTGCCGAACTACCCGGTCACCCTGCTGGTGCTGTTCTGCGACGGCGTCGCCGTCGGCTGTCTGAACGTGGCGATGAACGCCCAGGGCGCCGCCCTGGAGGCCCGCTTCGAGCGCACCACGATGTCCAGGCTGCACGCCACGTTCAGCGCCGGCTCGCTGCTGGCCGCCCTGCTGGCCTCCGGCGTCAACGCCTTCACCGGCAGCCTCGCCGTGCACTTCGGGCTGGCCACCGCACTGCTGGCGGTGCTGGCGCTGGCCGCCCGGCCCGGCCTGCTCGCCGAGCGCCCGGACGGGGCCGAGAATGCGGTCGGGGCCGCCGCCGCCGCGGAGCAGGCCGGGACGAAGACCCGCCGGGGCTTCGCCCTGCCGGCCGCCGCCACCCTCTGGATGGGCCTGGCGATGGTCTTCGGCACCGTCACCGAGGGGGCGATGAACGACTGGTCGGCGCTCTACCTCAAGGACGTGGTGGACGCCGGGGCCGGACTCGCCCCGCTGGGCATCGCCGTCGTCTCGGTGATGATGGTCTGCGCCCGGATCTTCGCCGACGGCTGGCGCACCCGCTTCGGCGACGGCCGGATCGTCCGTACCGGCAGTCTGCTGGCCGGCCTCGGCCTGGCCCTCGCCCTGCTGACCGGCGGCGTGGTGCCCACCCTGCTCGGCTTCGCCTGCGTGGGCCTCGGCGTCGCCGCCGTCACCCCCTGCGTCTACGTCGCCGCCGCCCGCCGGGGCTCGGACGCGCTCTCCCTGGTGGCGGCCATGGGGACCACCGGCCTGTTGGCCGGTCCCGCCGTGATCGGCTTCATCGCCGGCGGCACCAGCCTGGTCTGGGGCATGGCCGCCGTCGCCGCCTCCGCCGCGGTGGTCTCGCTCTGCGCCACCCGGATCAGCTGGCCGCAGCCCGCCGCCCCCGCGTCGGAGCCCCGGCTCGCCGCCGAGGCCGGCTGACCCCCTCAGTCCTCGCCCGGCACGTCGGCGCCCCCCGTCGCGGCGTGCCGGGCGAGCCGTTCCCGCCGGGCGGTGAGCCGGGCGATCTCCGCGTCCAGGGCGGCCAGCCGGGCGGTGACCACCGGGGCGAAGGTCTCCGGCCCCGGGTCGGCCGTGCAGCGCTGCGGCGGGTCCTCGGTGAGCAGAATCAGCCGGTGGGGGCGACTGGCCAGGTCGTCCACCGTCAGTCCGGTGGCCAGCAGTTGACGGATCACCCGGACCCGGGCGACCTCCGCGGGCCCGTACTCGCGCTGCCCGGAGCCGGAGCGGGTGGGCGGGGGCAGCAGCCCGCGCTGCTCGTAGAAGCGCAGGGCCCTGGGGGTGGTGCCCGCCGCGGCCGCCGCGTCGCCGATCCGCATCCCGCCTCCTCGGTGTCAGAGCTCCACGACGGTCGCTCCGAAGGTGTCGCCGGTGAACACCCGGGTCAACGCCTGTGGGGCCCGTTCGATGCCCGTGACCGGCGTGCGGGGGAAGACGAGCTTTCCGCCGGACAGCCAGCTGCCGAGGCGTCCGCGCCACTCGGCCTCCAGGTCGGGGTGGTCGAGCAGGGTGAAGCCCCGCAGGCTCAGGCCGTGGGTGGTGACCCGGAGGCTGTCGATCACCGCGGGGGAGTCGCCGCCCCGGCGCGCCGGGTCGAGCTGCCCGGACACCGCCCCGACCAGCGCGAACCGGGCACCGCGCCGGGCGGCGTCCACCGCGGCGGTCAGCTGTTCGCCGCCGACCAGGTCCAGCACCACGTCCAGGCCCTCCGGTGCGGCCTCGGCCAGTTGCTCGGCGAACGGGCGCCCGCCGGGCACCAGGACGGCGTCGTAGCCGAGTTCGGCGGTGAGCCGCTCCGCCTTGGCGGGCGAGCGGGTGGTGCCGATCACCCGGGCGGCGCCGAGCAGCCGGGCGATCTGCCCGGCCAGGGTGCCGACCGCGCCCGCCGCGGCGGTCACCAGGACCACGTCGCCGGGGCGGACCGGGGCGCTGCGGGTCAGTCCGCCGTAGCCGGCGGAGGCGGCGGAGACCAGCGCCGTCGGGTCCGGGAAGCCGGCCGGGACGGGCGTGAACCGATCGGCGTCCGCCACCAGTTGGTCCCGCCAGCCGTGCATGTGGGTGACCAGGTCGCCCGGGCGCAGCGGCCCGTCCGCCGGGGCGGCCAGCACCTCGCCGAGGGCCGGGCCGAACAGGGCGTCGCCGGGGGCGATGTGGGGGAGCGGCAGGTCGGAGCCCTGGCCGCTGATCAGGATGCGCAGGCCGGGGAAGACCAGGAAGGCCCGGTTGCGGACCAGTGCCTCGCCGGGCCCGGGGGCCGGCAGCGGTTCCTCGGTGACGGTGACGTGCTCGGGGCCGGGCAGGCCGTCGGGCCGGGCGGTCAGTCGGACGACGCGGGCGGTGGTGGGCAGGGGCATGGCGGCGCTCCTCGCGCGGGAAGGCGGGAAAGGGAGAGGGGCGCGGCGGTGGGACCGCCGCGGAACTCCCGGACGCTAACCCCTGACCCGTGCGTCAGGGGCAAGCCCGGTCGAGGGGACGGTGTCTGACGCGGTGTGGGGAACGCGGTCTTCTAGAGTCGCCTGCGGTACGACCGTATGACCGAGAGCCGTACGAGCCGCGAGTGAAGGAAGAGCAGCATGACCGAGCAGGCGCCCGAGCCCTACCAGCCCGTCGACGAGGACTGGCGGACCGCCGTGGCGATCGTCGCCCACCCCGACGACCTGGAGTACGGCGGCGCGGCCGCCGTCGCCCGCTGGACCGGCCAGGGCAAGCAGGTGGTCTACGTGATGGTCACCAGCGGCGAGGCCGGGATCGACTCGATGGACCCCGAGCGGTGCGGCCCGCTGCGCGAGGCCGAGCAGCGCGCCTCCGCGCGGGTGGTCGGGGTGGAGACCGTCGAGTTCCTCGGGTACCCGGACGGTGTGGTCGAGTACGGGCTGCCGCTGCGCCGCGACATCGCCCGGGTGGTCCGCCGGCACCGCCCGGACATCGTGATCACCGGCAACTTCCGGGACACCTACGGCGGCACGTTCCTCAACCAGGCCGACCACATCGCGGTCGGCCGGGCCACCCTGGACGGGGTGCGCGACGCCGCCAACCGCTGGGTGTTCCGCGAACTGCTGGACGAGGGCCACCAGCCCTGGAACGGGGTGCGGCAGATCTGGGCGGCCGCCTCGCCCGAGGCCCGGCACGCCGTGGACACCACCGACACCTTCGACCTGGGCGTCGCCTCGCTGGAGGAGCACAAGGCGTACCTGGCCGGGCTGGGCGGGGCGATGGCGGATGCCCGGGAGTTCCTGGAGGGCTTCGGCCGGGGCGCGGGCACCCGGCTGGGGACGCGCTTCGCGGTGCCGTTCGAGGTGTTCCCGCTGGGCTAACCGTCCTCGGGCCCCTCGGGTCCCCCGGGGGACCCGCCGGCGTCGGTGCCCTCGCGGCCGCGGCGCCGGTAGCGCAGCACCTGCCGCACCAGGAACGCCGCGACCAGCAGGCCGAGCCCGATCGCGAACCACAGCTGGTAGCGGATCGCCGTCCGGTACACCGACCCGATGTTGGCCCCGGCGACGTAGCCGAAGGTGCCCCAGACGGCCGTCCACAGCACGGCGCCGAGCAGGTTGAAGACCGCGAAGCGGCGCCAGGGCATCTCGGTGGTCCCGGCGATGATGCCGTTGTACTGCCGCAGCCCGTCCACGAAGCGGGCGACCGTGACGACCTTGCCGCCCTGCCGGGCGAAGAAGCCGTCGGCGCGTTCCATCCGGGCCGGGGTGAGCAGCACGTAGCGGCCCCAGCGGTGGACGAAGGCGCGCCCGCCGGTGTGGCCGATCAGGTAGCCGAGCATGTTGCCGAGGGTGGCGGCGGCCGCCCCGATCAGCAGGACGGCGGCGAGGTCCAGGTGCCCGGTGCCCGCGTAGACCGCGGCGAGCACCAGGACGGTCTGCCCGGGCACCGGGACGCCGCAGTTGTCCAGCAGCACGAGCAGCGCCACCGCCAGGTACCCGTAGTGGTCCAGCAGTGGCGCGAGCCCGGCGAGCGCTCCGGGCAGCGGGGTCGTGGGCGCGGACACCCCTCCTCACCACCTCGCCCGGGCCCGGCGCGGGGTGGTGGGGGAGTGGGTCAGCGTTCCGCCAGGCGGGATTCGACGTTGCAGTCGGGGCCGGGGTAGACCAGGCCCTCGTGGCCGTCCTCGAAGCGGACCACGTACGGCGGTTCGCCGTTGGTGCCGCGCACCTCGATGATCTCGCCCTTCTGGTCCACCATGCCCACGGACCTGCTGTGGATGTGGAGCTGGTCACCTACCGCTGCGTGCATGGTCTGCTCCTCGGGTCGTGCGGGCGTTCCGCTATCCACTGTGCTGCGCGGGCGACGGGCTCGCAACGGCTCGGACCGACGGGAGGGGCGGGCCAGGCGGGCCAGGCGGGTCCGGCGGGACCTGGCGGGGCGGGTCCGGCCCGAGGGGCGGGGGTCAATGGGCGGGCAGTTGTTGCGCGAGGTAGCCGCGGACCAGCCGCTTGCACTCGGCGATCAGCGCCGGATCGCCCTGCGGGTCCCCCCGGAAGGCCAGCTTGAGCACGGCGTCGGCCGCCTCCAGGGCGACCCGCAGGGCGAGCGTGGTGGCCGCCGGGTCGCCGGCCTCGAACAGTTCGCCGCCGAGCGCCTGCAGGCGCAGGGCGACGGCGGTGTTGTTGTCGACGCCGGAGTCCAGCAGGTGCTTCTCGTTCCGCACCCCGGAGGGCACTGCCGTACCGGCGAGCCCGAAGTCGACCTGGCCGAAACCGGGCACCGCGCGCTTCATCGCGACGAACTCCTCCACCGCGAGGTCGGTGAACCCGGCCGGGCCGACCGGGGCGGAGCCAGCCAGCCGGTCGTCCAGGCGCTGGAGGTAGTGGTCGAGGTTGCGGGTGGCGAGGGCGGCCAGCAGGTCCTCCTTGCCGGCGAAGAACTGGTACAGGGTGCCGATCGGCACCTGGGCGCGCTGGGCGACCTCCTTGGTGGTCAGGGCGGTCGCGCCGACCTCGTCCAGCAGCCGGGCGCAGGCGTCCAGGATGCGGCCGTACCGCTCCTGGCTGCGCTGCTGGACCGGCCGCCGCCTGGCCGGTCCGGGGCTGTGCTGGAGACTCCGGGCGTCAACGCTCATGCCGCCAACTCTGCCGTATCCGCTGTTCCGACGGCGAATCATCGAGGCGGGGGAGCGCCGGAGTTTCGGTTGGGGTGCGAATCGACTGGTGGCCGGAGCTGAACGGCACGGTGGCGGGAAGGTGGCCACGGGTTGGCTTTGGTCTTGTCGTGGACGCGAAGGCCGGTTCATACTCCTGGGGCGGATCACCTTGCGTGATCGAAGCTTGGCTCTTCGTGGCGATCCTGGGTCCGGTACGTGGACCCGGTCGCGATTCCGAACGCGCATCCAGCTGTCTGTGGCGACGACGGGCGACACCGCCGCCACCCGAAGTCAGGACGGACCCGTGTGCCTCCATGCCCGAACCGCGCTGTCCCGCCGTGCCCCGGCCTGCTGTGTCGAGTCCTGCTGTGCCGAGTCCCGCTGTGCGTCCCGTCGACCGGAAGGAGGGGGTCGGTACGGTGACCGTGTTCTCCACCGGGCGTGAGGCCCTCGACGTCGAGCGCCGTCGTCAGTTCCTGGAATCCGGGTACCTGGTCCTGCCCGGGCTGCTCCCCGAAACCCTGCGCGAACGCCTCGCCCCCGAGGTGGACCGCTGGGTGGACGAGGGCCTGCGGGCCCGCTCGATCGCGGCCTGCACCGACCCCCGCCGGCACGGGCCGCCCCCGGTGCTGGAACTGGAACTCCCCGCGCACGGCGAACTGCTCACCCACCCGCCGCTGCTGCGGGCACTGACCGCACTGATCGGCCGGTCCTTCGTCTTCCACCACCTGCACAGCGACCGCCAGGCCCCCGACGTCCCCGGCAAGCCGTGGCACCACGACTGCGAGCCCAACGACCGCTCCGACCCGTCACTGCTGATGGTCCACGCGCTGCACTACCTCACCGGCCTGGACGAGCGGGTCGGCAGCCTGGCCGTGCTGCCCGGCTCGCACCGCCGCACCGCGGACAAGGGCGCCTACGCCCACCACGGCACCGGCGAACTGCCCGGTGAGGTGGTCCTCGACCGGCTGCCGCCCGGCACCACGGTGCTGCTCAACTCGGCCCTGTTCCACACCCGCAGACCGGCGCCCGGCGGACCGGGCCGGCCCCGCTACTTCATCGACGCCTCCTACTGCCAGGTCGGAGCGCGCTGGCGCCCGGTGAAGCCGCACTGGCGGCAGATGCTCGCCCGGGCCCGCGAACTCGACCTGGCCGACGGCCAGTGGCCCGACCTGTTCGCGGAACACCACTTCACCGAGTACACCGGAACCGTCTGAACCGCCTGAGGAGCACCGTCGTGGAGATCGTCAGCGCCGTCGCCTACTCCGAGGTCCACCGGGCCTTCCTGCGGGACCATCCGGTGGAACGCGCCCACGAGGCCAACACCAACCTGTACGGCGAGGAGAACCTGGAACGCGCCGACGAGCAGGTCCCCGGCGGCTGGTGGCGGGTCCGGCTGACCCGGGCCGACGTCCTCGGCGTCGTCCTGCCCTGGCACCTCAGCGAGGGCGGCGAGCGCGAACTCGTCCCACGCAGCGGGCTGACCGTCGCCCGCGCGGCCGAACGCGTCCGCTCCGGCGGCGCCGACTGGGCGACGGCCAACCCGCTCTGCGCGGCCAAGCTCCGGCTGCTCCGCCGGGCGCCGTTCACCGCGCTCTACCTCGCCACCGCGCCGGTCGACCACCCCGACTACGCGGGCCTGGTGGTCCGGCACGGGCTGATCCACGTCGACGGCCTGCACCGCATGCTGGCCTGGGAACTGGCCGGACGGCTGCGCGCGGGCACCGTGCTGGACGGGTACCTGGCGGGGGACCCGGCGGGCCTGGACCCGCCCGTTCCCCACCGTGAGGTCGGCCCGGCCCCTACGGCCAGTACGGCCAGTACGGCCCGTGCGGGCCGCGCGGTGCGGACGGGGGACGAGCCGGCGTGACCTCCGCGACCCAGCGCCTCCGGGCCACCCCGCCCGACACCGGCTCGCTCACCGCCCTGCTGTCCGAGCGCGCCCGCACCCACCCCGACCGGCCCGCCGTCGGCGACGGCCACCGCACCCTCGACCACCGCGCCCTGGACGCCGCCGCCGGCCGGATCGCCGCCCGGCTGGCCGCCGACGGCACCGGGCGCGGCGACCGGGTCGCCCTGCTCGGCCCCCGGGACGCCCGGATGCTGGTCCTGCTGCACGGGGTGCTGCGCTCCGGCGCGGCCGCCGTGCTGACCGACCCGGACTGGACGGCCGCCGACCTGGCGCGGCGGCTGGCCGCCGTCGGGGTGGGGCGGGTGCTCGCCACCGAGGGCGGGACCGCCGGTCCGGGCGCCGAGGTGGTGGACGTGCTGGCGGGCGGGCCGGTGGACGGGCCGGTGGACGAGCCGGAGTGGCAGGGTGCCCCGCCCGGCGGGGAGGACCCGGCGTACCTGTCGTTCACCTCCGGATCCGGCGGCGAGCCCAAGGCCGTGACCGTCACCCACGCCAACGCCGTCCACTACGCCCACGCCCTCGCCGCCCGGCTCGGGCTCACCGAGGCCGACGCCCCCCGGCTCGCCCACGTCACCACCCTCGCCGCCGACCTCGGCCACACCGCCTGGCTGCTCGCCCTGGCCACCGGCGGCTCGGTGCACGTGGTGCCCGACCGGGAGACGCGCGACCCCACGGCGTTCTGGGCCACGCTGCGCCGCGCCGGGGTCGACACCGTGAAGACCACCCCCTCCCACCTGGCCGCGCTGCTGGAGGGCCGCCCGGCGGGCACCCCGCCGCTGCGCACCCTGCTGCTCGGCGGCGAGGCGCTGCCCCGCCCGCTCGCGGCCGCCCTGCTCGACGACGGCGTCACCGAGCGGCTGGTCAACCACTACGGGCCGACCGAGACGACCGTCGGCGCGACCTGCTTCCTGGCCACCACCGCCCGCCAACTCCCGGACGGGGAGGCGACCGTGCCGATCGGCAGCGGGATCGGCGAGGTGCTGCTCACCCTGGTGGACGGCGCGGGACGGCCGGTGGCCGACGGCGCGGTGGGGGAACTGCTGATCGGCGGGCGGGGCGTCAGCGCCGGGTACTTCGGTCGGCCCGAGGAGACCGCCCGGGGCTTCGTCCGGCGGGACGGCCGGCGGACCTACCGGACCGGCGACCTGTGCCGCCGACGGGCCGACGGCGACCTGGTGTTCCTCGGCCGGGTGGACCGCCAGGTGAAGGTCCGGGGGTACCGGGTCGACCTCGCCGAGGTCGAACGGGCGATGGACGGGTACCCGGGTGTGGCGGGTTCGGCGGCGCTGCTGCGGGAGACCTCCCCCGGGGGCCAACTGATCGGCGTGGTCCGCCTGTTGGATCCCTCCGTCGACCTGTCGGGGCTGGTCGAGCGGCTGCGTTCCCGCTTGCCCGGCTACTCGGTGCCGCAGCCGGTCCTGGTGCTGCCCGACTTCCCGTTCGGGCCGAACGGCAAGCTGGACCGGGCCCGGCTGGCCGAGCTGGTGGACCGGCTGGTCGAGGCTCGCGCCGAGCCGACCGACGAAGCCGGTCCGGCGGGTTCGGCCGGTCCGGCGGGTCCGGGCGGTGCGACGGATGCGGCCGGGGACGCTCTGGCCGGGGAGATCGCCCGGTTCTGGGCCGGCGCGCTCGGCCTGCCCCGGATCGGGCCGCGGACGGACGTGATCGGCCTCGGCGGGGACTCCATCCTCGCCATGCGCACCATCGCGCTGCTGCGGCGCTCCGGGCTGCGGGTCGCCCACGAGGACTTCTACCGGCACCCGACGGCGGCCGGGCTGGCCTCGGCGGCCGTGCCCGCCGGCTCCGCCGCACCGGCGCCACGGCACCCGGGCGGCGGTCAACTGGCCCCCGCCCAGCGCTGGTTGTACCGGCAGCGGTCGGTCGACGACCTGCGGCACTGGAACCAGTCCGTGCTGCTGCGCTGCCGCGCCGCCGTCGACCCGGCCGCGCTCTCGGCGGCACTCGCGGCCGTCCTGGAGGGCCACCCGGCGCTGCGCCGGCCCGTCGGCCCGGACGGCCCCGGCGAGCCGCTCGCCGTCGCGGACCTCGACCCGCTCTCGCACTCCCGCATCCCGCGCGCCACCCGGGCGATCGCCGACACCGTCGCCGGGGTCTGCACCGAACTCCACCGCAGCCTCGACCCCTTGGCCGGCCGGCTGCTGCGCGCCCACCTGTTCACCGGCCCGCCCGGCACCGACCAGCGGCTCGCGCTGATCGCCCACCACCTGGTGGTCGACGGGCTGTCCTGGCGGATCCTGCTGGACGACCTGGCCCGGGCCTACCGGGCGGTGCTGGACGGTGAACCGGCCGGGCTGCCGCCGACCGCCGACTTCTACCGGTGGGCCGCCGCCGCCCCGGCCGCCGCCCTTCCGGCTGCCGCCCCGACCGCCACCCCGACCACGGTGCCGGTGCGGCCCGCCGCCGAGGCCGGTCCGCCCGTCCGACCGGCCGCGCTCAGCTGGGCGTTGGACGCCGGGGCCACCGCGCGGCTGGTCGCCCGGTACGGCGGCGGCGCCGGGCTGGAGGCCGTCCTGCTGGACGCCTTCGCCGGAGCCGTCGCCCGCGCCGGGGTCGCCACCCGTGCCGGGGTCACCACCGGGCGGCGCGGCGGGGCCCGGCTCGCCGTGGAGGTCGAGACCCACGGCCGGGACGCGGTCGGCGATCCGGGTGAATTCCTGGACACCGTCGGCTGGTTCACCGCCGTCAAGCACGTCGAGCTGGACCTTCCGGGCGGCGCCGGACCGGCCGAGACGGCCCGCCGGCTGCGCGAGGCACCCGTCGGGCCGATGGACGCCCCCGGCGCTCGGCCGGACGTCGGGTTCAACTTCCTCGGCACCTTCCGGCTGCCCGAGGAACCCGCGCTGGACTGGACCGTGGCCGACGAGCAGGCCGGTACGGCCCGCTGCACCGGCGGCGACCCGCTGTACCGGCTGCGGCTCACCGCCCGGGTGGTGGAGCGGCGCCTGGTCGCCGACCTGGTGTACGGATGGCCGGGGGTGGGCCACCCGGCCGCCCGGCGGGTCCTCGACCGCTTCGCCGCGGTGCTCGGCGGGCCCACTGCCGACGGGCCCGTCCGCTCGCCGCTGTCCACCTCCGGGCAGCTGCTGCACCCCGGGGTGGCGCCCACCGCCCGGGCGGCCGTCCGGGAACCCGCCCGGGTGCTGCTCACCGGAGCCACCGGCTACCTCGGGCGGCACCTGCTGGACGCCTTCCGGCGGCGCGGCGCCGTGGTCACCTGCCTGGTGCGGGCCGCCGACGACGCCGGAGCCGTCCGGCGGCTGGCCGGTGGGCGGGCCGCCCACGTCGTCGCCGGGGACCTCGAACGGGACGGCCTGGGCCTGTCCCCGGCCGGGCTGGAACGGGCCCGGGAGGCCCGGATCGTGGTGCACGCGGCGGCGGACGTCCGGCTGGTCGCGGCGCCCGAGGAACTGGAGCGGGCCAACCACGCGGCGGTGCGCCGACTGCTGGGCTGGGTCGGCGAGCACACCCCGCAGGCCCGGTTCCACCACGTCTCGACGCTGACCGTGTCCGGCGGCGTGGACGGCCCGCCGCGCCGGTTCGGCGAGGCGGACCTGTGGATCGGCCAGCGGTTCCGCACCCCGTACGAGCGCAGCAAGTACCGGGCCGAGCAGGCCGTCCGGGCCTGGGCGGCCGGCGGGCACCCCGCCTACCTGTACCGCAGCGGCCACATCGCCGCGCACAGCCGGACCGGCGCCTTCCAGGCCAACCCCGGCGACAACCGGGTCTACCAGCTGGTGCGCGGCTACCTGCTGGCCGGCGCCGCCCCCAGCCGACCGGACACGGCCTTCGCGTTCTCGTACGTGGACACGGTGGCCGCCGGGATCGCCGCGATCGCGCTCGACCCGTACGCGGCGCCCGGCGCGTACCACGTCGAGAACCCGGCCCGGACGCCGCACGACGAACTGGTGGGCTGGCTCGCCGCGTACGGCCACCCCGTCCGGCTCACCGACGAGGCGGGCTTCGCGGCCGCCATCGCCCGGGCCGAGCGGCGGCACCCGACGGCCGCCCGGCTGGCCGCCGCCTGGGCCCAGCAGGAGGAGCGCAACGTCCGGGTGGACTGTGGGTACACCACCGCCGTGCTGGACCGGCTGGGCGTCCGCTTCGCCGCGCCGACCGCGCAGTGGTGGGCGGCCGCGCAGACCTGGGCCGCCGAGGCGGGCCACCTGCCGCCACCCCGCTGAACCGTTCCGCCCGACCCGTCCCATCCCGACCGAGAGAAGGCAGACTCCGTTGTCCCAGCTCTCCCCCGTGCTCAAGCAGGCCACCCCCGTCGTCGCCGTCCGCGGCGAAGGCCTCCACCTCTACGACGCCGCCGGCCGCCGCTACCTCGACTTCACCTCCGGCGTCGGCGTGACCAGCACCGGCCACTGCCACCCGAGGGTGGTCGAGGCCGTCCGGGAACAGGCCGGCCGGCTGCTGCACGGCCAGTACACCACCGTGCTGCACGACCAACTGCTCACCCTCACCGACCGGTTGGGCGACGTGCTGCCGCCCGGTCTGGACTCGATCTGCTACGCCACCGCCGGGACGGAGGCGGTGGAGACGGCGCTGCGACTGGTCCGGCACGCCACCGGGCGGCAGAACGTGATCGTCTTCGAGGGCTCCTTCCACGGCCGCACCATGGGCGCCGCCTCGCTCACCACCGCCGGGACCCGCTTCCGGGCGGGCATCGGCCCGCTGCCGCCCGGGGTCGCGGTGGCGCCCTTCCCGGCGGCCTTCCGGCTCGGACTGTCCGAGGAGGAGGCGGTGGCGCACGCCCTGCGCGGGCTGGACGAGGTGCTGGCCACCGTCTCCGCCCCCGCCGAGACCGCCGCCCTGTTCGTCGAACCGGTGCTCGGCGAGGGCGGCTACGTCCCCGCCCCGGCCGGGTTCCTGGCCGGGCTGCGCGAGCGCGCCGACCGGCACGGCCTGCTGCTGGTGCTGGACGAGGTGCAGACCGGCTTCGGCCGCACCGGCCGGTTCTGGGCCCACCAGTACGAGGCCGGGGTGCGGCCCGATGTGCTGATCACCGCCAAGGGCCTGGCCAGCGGCTTCCCGCTGTCCGCCGTCGCCGCGCCGACCGAGCTGATGCGGCGCGCCTGGCCCGGCTCCCAGGGCGGCACCTACGGCGGGAACCCGGTGGCCTGCGCCGCCGCCCTGGCCACCCTGGACGTGCTGCGTGAGGAACGGCTGGTGGAGAACGCGGCCGAGCAGGGCGAGCGGCTGCTGGACGGCCTGCGGACGGTCGCCGCCGGGGTGCCGGGCATCGGCGACGTCCGGGGGCGCGGGCTGATGGCGGCCGGCGAGTTCTGCCGCCCGGACGGCTCGCCGGACCCGGAGACGGCCCGGCGGGTCCAGCAGGCGGCGGCCGAGCTCGGACTGCTGCTCCTGCTCTGCGGGATCCACCTCAACGTGGTCCGGATGATTCCCGCGCTGGTCGTCACGGCCGCGCAGGTCGACGAGGCACTGGCGCTCTGGTCCAAGGCCGTCGCGGCCGGGACAGGGCGGGAGGAGGCGCTGTGAACGAGCATACCGTGACCGAGATCGGCTGGAGCAGCCTGGAGTTGGAGGCCCGCCGGCAGATGTGGTCGCTGCCGCTGAGCGACGGCGAGCGGCGCCTGCTGTGGACCGACGCCCGGGCCCGGCGCTGGGGCGCGGCCGGGCCGGTGCGCGAGCGGCTGCGCGCCTTCGTCCGGGAGGCCGTCGACTCGGTCGGGATCACCCACGTCGCCAACCTGGTCGACCCGGACCGGCCGGAGCGGGAGATCACCGAGGTGCTGTCCTTCCTGCTGCGGGACTACGGCCGGATCGTCCCGCAGAACGGGCGCGGCGACCTCACCTCGGTGCTGCGCGACCACGACGGGGACGGCGACACCGAACTCGGCTTCCACTGCGACACCTGCGACCTGCTCGTCCTGCTCTGCCTCCAACCCGCCCGCCACGGCGGGGGGTTGACCAAGCTGGCGAGCGCCCGGCACGTCCACGACCTGATCGGCCAGGAGCGGCCGGACGCCCTGGCCACGCTCAGCCAGGACTGGACCTTCGACCGGACCGGCCGGGCGGGCCCGCAGCTGGTCGTCACCCCGATCCTGTACCCGAGGAAGGACGGCACCATCGGCTGCTACTACCAGACCCGCACCGTCCGCTCATCGCCCGACCGCGGCGGGCCTGAACTGACGGACCGTCAGTGGGAGGCGCTCGGCGTGCTGGACGAGGTGCTGTACCGCCCGGAGATCGCCTTCGGCCTGCCGATGGCCGCCGGTGACCTGCTGATCATCCGCAACAGCCGCGTCCTGCACGGACGTTCGGCGTACCGCGACGAACCCGGCCGGTACGCCCGGCGGATGCTGCGGATCTGGCTCAACGAGGGGGAGACATGGGCGCCGTGAGCCGACCGGACGGGAAGGTCGCCCTGGTCACCGGCGGCGGCAGCGGGCTCGGCCGGGCCTCCGCGCTGGCCCTGGCCGGCGCCGGCTGGACGGTGGCGCTCGCGGGCCGCCGCAAGGACGCGCTGGAGGAGACCGCCGCACTCGCCGTCGACAGCGGAGCCGCCGACCCGGAACGGGTGCTGGCGGTGCCCACCGACATCCGCAACCCCGAGGAGGTCGCCCGGCTGTTCGACGCCGTCCGCGACCGCTACGGCCGGCTCGACCTGCTGTTCAACAACGCGGGTGCCGCCGCCCCGCGCCGGCCCATCACCGAGACCTCGTTCCAGGACTGGAACCGCGTCCTGGACACCATCGTCACCGGCAGCTTCCTGTGCGCCCGGGAGGCCTTCCGGCTGATGAGCGTCCAGCAGCCGCAGGGCGGCCGGATCATCAACAACGGCGCGCCCTCCGCGCACGTGCCGCGCCCCCACTCGCACGCCTACACGGCCGCCAAGCACGCCGTCCTCGGCCTCACCAAGGTGCTCGCCCTGGACGGCCGGCCGTACGGCATCACCTGCGGGCAGATCGACGTCGGCAACGTCAGCCCGCCGGACGGCGCCCCGCAGCCCGCCGCGGCGCAGGCCGACGGGACGTCGGCGGTGGAGGCGACCATCCCGGTCGAGCGCTTCACCGACGCCCTGCTGCTGATGGCCGCGCAGCCGCCGGACACCACCATCCAGTCCCTGGTGGTGCTGCCGGCCACCATGCCGTTCGTCGGGAGGGGTTGAGCCGTGCTGGTCAGCGCCCGTTCCTTCGCCGAGTACCGCGCGATGTTCGCGCTCACCGACCGCGACCTCGAACAGCGCGTCCTGGACTGCCCGGCCGGGGCGGCGAGCTTCGTCGCCGAGGCCGGGCGGCGCGGGATCGACGCGGTCGCCGTCGACCGCGAATACGCCGTGCACCGGGAGCAGTTGGGCCTGCTGGTCGAGCGGGAGACCGGCTTCAAGCGGGAACTGCTGGTCCGGGAGACGACGGGCTTCACCCCGTCCTGGTACGCCGACACGGACGACCTGATCCGGCAGTGGACCGCCAACTCCCGGCTGTTCCGGGCCGACATCGCCGCCCGCCCGGAGCGCTACGTCGCCGGGGCGCTGCCCGGACTCCCCTTCCCGGACGCCTCCTTCGACCTGGTGCTCAGCTCGCACCTGGTCTTCTCCTACGGCAACCGGCTGGGCGAGGAGTTCCACCGGGCCGCACTGCTGGAACTCGCCCGGGTCGCACGGCGGGAGGTCCGGCTGTTCCCCCTGATGGTGTACGACACCGGCGAGCGGTACCACGGCCTGGACCGGCTGCGCGAGGAACTGGCCGGGGCCGGGATCGGCAGCCGGGTGGAGCGGGTGGCGTACGAGTTCCAGCCGGGGGACGGCGAGATGCTGGTGCTCTCCTGCGCCGGGTACCGCCCGCCGCCCGCCGCGGCGCCCCGGACCACCGCCGTCGACCCGGTGCGGTGGCGCCACCGGGAGGCCGGCCCGGCGGCCTGACCGCCCGCCTGACCGCCGGCCTGACTGCCTGACCGACCGCCTGACCGCCCGACCGCGGCGTCACGGGTGAGCACCGAACCCGCCCGTGACGCCGGCCTGCAAGGCAACCGGCGAGGAGCCGCCAGCGCAAGGACAAGGGGACGGCAGGGGGTCCGTCGCATGCTCGTCGACGTCCATCGGCAAGCCCGCACCCACGGGCGGAACGAGACGAAGGCGGTACGGCATGACGGACGTCCAGGTCGTCGCCCCCGACGACGGCACCAGGGAGCGGGAGGACGCGCCCGAGTCCCCCCGGCCGGAACTGCGCAGCGACATCACGGTGCGGATCGTCGACCACGCGGCGAGCGACCTGGCGGTGCTCAAGGCCGCCCGGGTGTCGACGGTCGGCGAGGCGGCGGAGCGCGAGGAGCGCGGCGAGGACCACACCCGCGGACTCATCCGGTACCTCATGCGCAGCCGGCACGGCAGCCCGTTCGAGCACACCTCGATGACCTTCCTGATCGACGCGCCGATCTTCACGGTGCGCCACCTGATGCGCCACCGGACGTGGTCCTTCAACGAGGAGAGCGCCCGCTACCGGGAGGTCAAACCGGTCTTCTACGTGCCGGACGAGGACCGCCTGCTGCGCCAGGAGGGCAAACCCGGCCACTACCGGTACGTCGCGGGCACCGCCGCCGACCGGGAGCAGCTGCTCCGCTCCACCACCCGGGCCTACGGCGCGGCCTACGCCGAGTACCGGCGGCTCCTGGACCGGGGCATCGCCCGGGAGATCGCCCGCCTGGTGCTGCCGGTCTCCACCTTCTCGGCGGTGTACGCCACGTGCAACGCCCGCGCCCTCATGCACTTCCTCAGCCTGCGCACCCACCGCCCCGACGCGGTGTACGTCTCCCACCCCCAGCGGGAGATCGAGGTCGTCGCGGAGCAGATGGAACGGGCGTGGTCGGAACTGATGCCGATCACCCACGACGCCTTCGGCGCCTTCGGCCGGGTGAGCCCGTGACCACCGGGCCCGCTCACCGCCGGGCCCCTCACCGACGTCCTGATTGGGGTCGACCACGCATGGAAACCCGTCCTCCGCACCGCTCCCCGTCGCCCGAACCGGCCCTGGAGGTCAACGGCGGCAAGCGGCTCTCCGGCTCCGTCCGCACCTCCGGGTTCAAGCACTCGCTCGTCACCACCGCGGCGGCCGCCGCGGCCGCGCACGCCCCCGTGCGGATCGACAACTGCCCCGACATCGTCGAGACCGAGGTGCTCGGCCGGCTGTTCCGCTCGCTCGGTGGCACCGCCGACCGGGCCGACGGCTCGCTCACCCTCGACGCCTCCGCGTTCTGCCGCAGCGAGCTGCCGGCCGACCTGGTCGGGGCGATCCACGGCTCCATGTACCTGCTGCCCGGGCTGGTGGCCAGGGCGGGCACCGTGCGGATGCCGGCCAGCGGCGGCTGCCCGATCGGCGAGGGCCCGCACGGCCGGCCGGTGGAGCACATCCTCAGCGTGATGGAGCGCTTCGGGGCGGTCGGCCGGGTCGCCCCCGACGGTGCCATCGAGGTCACCGCCACCGAGCTGACCGGGTGCACCGTCGACCTGCTCGACTACACCCGCAACCGGGCGCTGATGAGCGGCCCCCGCTACGGGGGTGCCACCAAGACCGCGCTGCTGACCGGGGCGGTCGCCCGGGGCACCACCACCCTGCACCACCTCTACCCGAAGCCCGACGTCACCGACCTGATCGCGGTGCTGCGCGACCTCGGCGCGGACATCGAGCACACCGGCCCGGAGACCGTGGTGATCCGCGGCCGCGGCGCGGACTCGCTGCGGCGGCCGACCCGGCGCACCCTGATCCCCGACCTCATCGAGGTGGTCACCTGGATCTGCGTGGCCGTGACGCTCGGGGACGGCCCGCTGCACGTCGCCGGGCCCGGCATGGCCCGCGCGGTCGACGCCCTGCGCCCGGAGTTCGACCTGTTCGCCCGGATGGGCGTCCGGGTGGACACCGCCGCGGACGGGCTGACCGCCCATCCCGCCGAAGGCCCGCTGCGCCCGGTGGAGTTCACCGCGGCCTCGCGCGGCGTCTTCAGCGACAGCCAGCCCTTCCTGGCGCTGATGGCCGCCTACGCGCAGGGGCCGACCACCATCACCGAGGGCGTCTGGGAGCACCGCTTCGGCTACGCCCCCGGACTCGCCGCCCTCGGCATGCGCACCACCCAGGACCAGCACGTGCTGCGGATCGACGGGCCCTGCCCGCCCCGCACCGGCGGCCGGGATCTCCGGGCCACCGACCTGCGGGCCGCCGCGGCGCTCCTGCTGGCCGCCCTGGCGGTGCCGGGCACCACCGTGCTGCGCGACCACCACCACCTCGACCGCGGCTACCGGGACATCACCGGCGACCTGCGGGCGCTGGGCGCCGACGTCCGGACGGTCCCCGCGGCCGGGCCCGTCCCGGCGTCCTGACCGACCGGCGCCGCCCCCCGCCGCCCGCCGCCCCCGCCTCAGGCGGCCGGGGGCGGCGCCGGCGGTACGGAGCGGAGCCAGCGCCGGGCCTGGGCGGCGCTGCGCAGCCGGACCACCGGGACGCCGGGGTGGGCGGCCAGGAACGCGGCCGTCTCGGACCGGCGCCTGCCGTGCTGCGACCAGGCCCACCGGACGGGGTGCCGGGGGTCGAACAGCAGGGCCCGCCAGGTCTCGGTGTTGCCGTTCCAGAGCACCCGGCCGGTGATCACCCGGGCCAGTGACCGGCGGACCACCCGGATCATCACCGTCCGCCTCGGCAGGTCCAGCCAGACGAAGGTGTCGGCGCGCCCGCCCAGCAGGTCGCCGACCAGCCAGTGGTACTGCGCGTCGCAGATCCACCCGGAGCCCTCGGTCAGGGCCCGTACGTCGTCCTCGAACTCCGCCCGCCTGGTCCAGCCGGGGCCGTGGTGGAGCGCGTCCATCTCGATGTGGCGCAGGCCGAGCCTGGCCGCGAGGGCCGCCGCCAGGGTGGTCTTGCCGGCGCCCGAGATCCCGGCGACCACGATCCTGCGCACCTCAGCCCCCGCTCCGGGCCGGGAGCCGCTCCGCCCCTGGGGCCGGCCCGGCGGTCAGCGGAGCGAGGACCCGGCCGACCACCGGGGCGGTCAGGGCGCACCCGGCGGCCGCGGTCAGCCACAGCACGGCGTTCCCGACCGTCAGCAGCCGGGCGCCGACGACCGGGGCCAGCGTGCCGGCCACCCCCCAGGACAGCTGGAACGCCGCGCTGTAGCGCCCCTCGAGTTCGGCCGGCGCCGCCCGGTGCGCCACGGCCGTCGTCACGGGGGCGAACAGGGCGTCACCCGCGGTGCCGACGAAGGCGGCGCCGAGCACCACCGGCACCGCCCACGCCCGGTCGAGCCGGCCCGCCGGCGCCAGCACCAGGAAGGCCGCCCCGAAGGCCAGGCAGGCGAGGCGCAGCGCGTGCGCAGGGGAGTGGCGCTCGCCGTACCGGACGGCGGACCGCCGCAGCAGCACCAGGGAGGCGCAGGTGGTGACCACCGCCGCGCCGGGCAGCCAGGCCGGGCCGTGCAGGACCTCCAGGGCGACCAGCGGGAGCATCACCGTCAGGCTCTCCGAGAGCAGCGCGAACTGGACCTGCACCAGGCAGAACAGCTGGTACGGCCGGTCCCCGGCCAGGGCCCGCCAGCCGTCGGGCGCTCCCGTCCCGGCCCCGGCCCGGCCGCCGTCCGACTGCCGCGCGTCCGACTGCCGCACGGACGGTGGCGGTCCGGACGGTGGCGGTCCGGACGGCCGTCGGACGGACGGCAGGACGGCGAGCACCAGGGCGGCCGCCGCGAGGTAGCTGGCCGCGTTGGCGTACGCCAGCAGGTGCAGGCCGCCGGGCCGGCCGATCAGCAGGCCGCCGAGGGCCGCGCCCAGGCCGCCGCCGACCGCCCAGCCGCTGATCCGGAGGACGTTCTGCGCGGCGAGCACCCGGGTGAGGTCGCCGGGCGGCGCCAGGCGGGCGAGCAGCGGGGTGTTCGCGGTCCAGAACAGCCGGTCCGCGGCGGTGAAGACGCAGGTGACCGCCGCGACCTGCCAGGGCGAGGTGATCACCGGGTAGCCGAGGAAGACGCCCGCCCGCGCTAGGTTGCCGAGCAGGACGAAGCGCTCCGGCCCCCACCGGTCGACCAGGTTGCCGCCGAGCGGTCCGGCGGCCAGCCCGAGCAGGCCGCCGGCGGTGAGCGCGGTGCCCGTCCCGTCGAGCGACAGGCCCTGGGCCCGGGTGAAGAAGATCAGCGCGAGCGGGGCCCACAGGCCGTTGCCGACGTTGTCGATCGTCATCGCCAGCAGGTAGCGGCGTTGCGCCCGGGTCGGGCCCGGCGGCCCGAGTCCGGGGCCGCCGGTGTGTCCGCCCGTCAGGTCCGAGGTCATGCTGGGTGCTCCCGTCGGTTCACGGCACGACCGTCGTGCCGCGCCGCTCCCCGGCGCCGAAGTGCGCCAGCAGCGCGTGCGGTGCCCGGCCGTCGAGGATGGTCGCCGCGGGGACCCCTGAACGCACCGCCCGCAGACAGGCTTCCACCTTGGGGGCCATGCCGTGGGACAGCCGCGGCAGCAGCTCCTCGGCCTCGTCGGCCGTGAGCCCGGGGATCAGGCTGGCCGGGTCGGGCCAGTGCCGGTGGAGGCCGGGGACGTCCGTCACCAGGACGAGTGACGCGGCGTCCAGGGCCACCGCGAGGGCGGCCGCGGCCAGGTCGGCGTTGACGTTGTAGACCACCGCGTCCGTGCCCCGGGCGAGGCTGGACACGACCGGGATGCGACGGTCCGCCAGGAGTGCCCGCAGGGCGCCGTCGTCCACTGCGGTGACCTCGCCGACCAGGCCGATGTCGACCCACTCGCCGTCGTCCAGCACGGCCCGGCGGACCGCCGTCAGCGTGTTCGCGTCCTCGCCGGTCAGCCCGACGGCGAGCGGGCCGTGCTCGTTGAGCAGGCCGACGAGTTGGCGCTGCACCTGGCCGGCGAGCACCATCCGGACCACCTCCAGGGTCTGCGCGGAGGTGACCCGCAGGCCGCGGACGAACTCCGGCCGCAGCCCGAGCCGGCCCAGGTGGGCGTCGATCTGCGGGCCGCCGCCGTGGACGACCACCGGTCGGACCCCGGTCCGCCACAGGGCGACCAGGTCCGCCGCGAAGGACCGCCCGGCCGCCCGGTCCGCCAGCACGCTGCCGCCCGCCTTGACCAGCACGGTGCGGCCGCGCAGTCCAGCGGCGGCGGTCATGACCCGGTCGCGGTGGTCCGCAGGTACAGCACGCCCTCGCTCCAGATCCGGTCGACGGCCCCCCAGCCGATCGCGGACGCCACGTCGGGGAAGAAGCCGCTGCCGTTGAGGTTGGCGCTGGTGTTGCAGAGCACCGGTACGCCGCTGAGCCGGTGGTACTCGGCGAGGACCTCGGCCAGCACCGGGTCGTCCGCCGGGGCGACGGTCTGCAGCCGCGCCGTCCCGTCCAGGTGGACGATCGCGGGCACCCGGGTGGCCCACTCGGGCCGCACCTCGTGGTCGTAGAGCATGTGGGGGTCGGGCGTGCCCGGGTCGAAGACCTTCGGGGCCTCGGCCTCCAGGCAGATCGGGGCGACGGGCCGGTAGTGCTCGCGGCCCTTGACCCGGTTGAGGGTGTCCTTCATGTCCGCGCGGGTCGCCGTGGCGAGGATGCTGCGGCCGCCGAGCGCCCGCGGTCCGAGTTCGGCGCGGCCGTGCAGCACGACCACCGGTTCACCGGTCTCGTGCAGCACCCGGGCCAGCTCCCGGGGCCCGCAGTCCCGGGCCGTCCAGCCGTCCGGCAGCCCGCCGGCCGCTTCGGGCGCGGGGCCGAGCGCCGGGCCGAGCCGGGGGTGCCAGTCGAGGTGCCGGATCCCGCCGCGCCGGATCATGCCGAGCGCGGCGGCGCCGATGGCCGAGCCGGCGTCGTTGGGGAACGGGGGGACCCACATCGCGTCCACCAGCGGCAGCGCGCGCAGGGCGCTGTTCCACTTGATGTTCAGCGCGCACCCGCCGGAGAAGCACAGGTTCCACGGGCCGTCGCCCTTCCACCGGCGGATCGTGGCGTCGAGGCGTTCGACGAGCAGTTCCTGGAGGAACAGGTGCACGCCGGCCAGCACGTCCTCGTCGGGCACGCCGAGCGGCTCGACCCGGGCGCGCACGGCCCGGAAGAAGGCGTGCAGCGGCGGCATCGAGGGCTCGGACAGGCTGCCGAACCCGCCGACGGTGCGCCGGTACTCCACCGCCCGCGGGGTGTCGCTCTCGAAGGCCTCGTGGAAGGTCTCGCGCAGGACCGTCAGGACGGGCTGCCGGGCCCGGCCCAGGGCGATGTAGGCCATCAGCTTCCCCGCCACCGACAGGTCGTCGACCGTCGCGGACTGCCGCGCCCGGCGGAACGGGCCGAAGTGGTGGCCGGCGGTGGCGTAGGTGTGCCCGATCAGGGGGAACAGCGAGCCGCCGTTCTCCACCCCGGCGGCCGGGTCCACCCAGTAGAGCCGGGGGAACATGCCGCCGTCCCAGATCAGGACGAACGCGGGCTCGCGGCGCCGGGCGAAGGCGCTGGAGCAGTAGGTGCTGAGCACGTGGCCCGCCGCGTGGGTGTAGCCGGTGTAGGCGCGCCGGCGGCCGCCGAGCGGGAACTCGCCGGTGACCGAGGGGCGGATCAGGTCCGGGGAGTGGGCGGACTCGCGGTACGGCCCGACCGCGAGTTCCAGCGGTGCGCCGCCCTCGGAGGTGGTGACGGTGCCGGGCTTGTCGCCGTCCCAGCCGTCGACGACCCACTCGTCGACGTCGTCGGGCCGGTAGCCGAAGGCGGCGAGGACGTCGGGGACGACGCCGAGGTCGGAGATCGTGCTGTAGCGCGGGTTGTTGGCCAGCTTCTCCATCTCGACGCTGAACACCAGCCGGCCGTCCTCGACCAGTGCGACGGCTCCGTCGTGGGTCAGCTTGAGTCCGCAGATGATCATCGTTCGGGGCTCCCTGCAGAAGAGTTGTGGTGGACGCGTGGTCGGCCGGCCGCGGGCCGGGGGACCGGCCGCAGGTACAGCCGTGACCCCCGCCCCGGCACCAGCAGGGCGCCCGGGTCGGCGGGTCCGTGCTGCGGCCCGGCCTCGGTGAACCCGTGGCGCAGGAACCACCCGCCGCTGTGCTTCGAGGCGGCGGCCAGCGAGCGGCAGCCGAGGGCCGGGGCGAGCGCGGCGCACCGGTCCACCAGGAGGCGGCCGATGCCCTGTCCGTGCAGGTCGGGTACGACGCAGAGGTTGTAGAGCAGCAGGTGCTGTCGGCGCCGGGCCAGCCCGACGCACCCGACCAGCCGGCCGGCGCCGACGGCGGTCAGGAACTCGCCCACCCGGTCGTGGAGTTGCTCCGGTGTCCGGGCCAGCAGGAGGTCCTCGGCGGCGAACGCGGCGGACAGCTCCGCGATCGCCGGCACGTCCTCCGGCCGGGCCGCGCGCACCACGACGGCATCACGCACGGCGCGGGGCGAAGCCGAGGCCGAACGGCTGGTCGGTGGGCATGATCTCGACCAGGTTCACGTTGACCCGGGCCGGGCGGGAGAGGCACCACAGCACCGCCTGCGCGACGTCGTCCGCGGTCAGCGGGTCGACGCCCTCGTAGAGCCGGTCCGCCCGTTCCTCGTCGCCCTCGTACCGGACCAGCGCGAACTCCGTCCTGGCCATCCCCGGGGCGACGCAGGTGACGCGGACCCCGGTGCCCGCGAGGTCGGTCCGCATGCTCAGGCTGAGCTGGTGGACGAACGCCTTGGTCGCCGCGTACACGTTCCCGCCCGCGTACGGGTAACGGGCCGCGATGGAGCCGATGTTGACGATGTGCCCGCGCCCGCTGCCGATCAGCCGGGGCAGCAGCAGCGCGGTCGTGTGGAGCAGCCCGGTGATGTTGGTGTCCACCATGTCCCGCCAGTGCGCGGGATCGGCGTCCTGGACCGGGCCGAACCCCCGGGACAGGCCCGCGCTGTTCACCAGCGCGGTGATCGGGGGGCAGTCGTCCGGGAGCCCCCCGAGGGCCTTCTCCAGTCCGTCCCGGTCCCGGACGTCCGCGACGAGCGGGATGATCCGGCCGGTGTGCGCGCCCGCGGCGAGGGCGTCGAGCCGCGGGCCGCGCCGCGCCACGGCGACCACGGTGCGGCCCGTCCCGGCCAGCAGTTCGGCCGTGCGGCGGCCGAACCCCGACGAGGCCCCCGATATGACGACGGCGCCGTTGTCCTGAGTGTCCATGTCCCCTACCGTCCCGCGAGCCGGATCTGCCTGTGGTGGTGCGCGGGCTACAGCGGGTCGTAGCTCATCAGGAGCATGTCGCGGGTGCCCGGGCCGAGCGCGGGGTCGGCGACCGCGACGTCCCCCACGCCGTGGCGGATCCGGACGTCCTCGCCGTACAGCGAGTCCAGGGGCGCGGAGAAGAGCTTCTCGGCGACGGGCTCCCCCTCGGGGGTGTAGACGGAGGTGAGCCCGCCCTCGATGTTGTGACGGCGCACCATGTGCAGGCTGATGAAGGTGCAGCCGTCCCGGTGCACGCCCTCCGGCGTCGGCCTGCCCGCCGCGTCGGCGCGGGCGACGATCCGCACGCAGTGCGCCTGCACCGCCCACCGCCGGGCCCGGTCCGCCGGCAGCCGGCCGACGTTGAAGGCGATCAGGGCGGACAGGAACGCGCCGAACCGGACCGACGGGTCCAGCTCCTCGTACTTGCGCATCCGACCGCCCGCGAAGGGGTTGTTCTCGCGGGTCTGGAAGTAGCCCGGGTTCTCCGTCACCGCCAGCTCACCGCTGTCGAGGTCGTAGGCGTACCGGGTGTGGCGCCGGTAGCGGTAGCTGCCGCCGTCCGGCAGGAACGGGTCGAGCGGCAGGTCGTCGTAGGACGCGGCGAAGGCGTCCAGGCTCTCCCGCACGGGCGCGGTGAGCCGGAAGTCGGCGCCGTCGACGACGGCGAAGCCCGTGCGGGCGAGGTCGCCGGTGACGTCCACGGTGGTGGCGACGGAGACGGCGACGGCGGGGTCGGACAGGACGTGCATGGTTCCTCCGGTCACGGACGGACGAAGTGGACGAGCAGCGCGAGCCGGTCCTCGGGGCACTCCTCGGCCACCGGCGGGACGCCGTGCCAGGAGCGGTCGGAGCGGACCAGCACCACCGAGGTGCCCAGTAGCGGCGGGACGCGGCGGGCGACGTCCGCCATCCGCGGCCCGCGCAGCACGTGCAGGTCGCCGTTCCACTCGGCGTGCCACGCGCGGTTGAAGTAGAAGAGGTGGGTGACCGCCTTGTCGGGCCGGTCGGTGTGCGGCTCGATCCAGCAGGCGCGCGAGTAGCGGGTCATCCTGGCCTCGACCGTGCAGTCGTCGAGCCCGGTGCCGGTGAGCGCGGACAGCGCGGCCCGGTAGTCGTCCGACAGGACGTCGGCGACCAGCCGCTGCCAGGTGTCGGACAGCGAGTCGACGCCGCGCCGGTCCGGCCGCCCGTCGGAGACCAGCGTCCGGTTGTGCATCAGGTACTTCTTGCCGTCCCCGCCGTCGGGCCGCCGCTCGGCGCGGGTGAACCCCGTCGCCGTGAACTCCTCGCGCAGCGCGAGCGCCGCCGCCGGGTCCGTGAAGGACCGCGGCACCACCGCGTACTCGTAGGGGTCGTGGAGCAGCTCGGCACCGGCGAGCGCCGGGATGTCGACTACGGACATGGTGGTGTCCCTTCCGGTCGGACGCGCTGCTCGAAGACCCGCGCCACGGCGTCCCGCCTGGTCAGCGGCGACAGCCCGTGCCGTTCGAGGAGGACGCCGACGCTCCCGTGCTCCCGTTCCAGGCCGGAGAGCAGGGTGTGCATCGTCGCCGCCGGCGAGGCGGTGCGGATCCGCAGTTCGTCGAGTGAGCCCTGGTAGGACCAGCTGGGGCGCGGGTCCCCCGGCCGCAGGGCCCGGTAGGCGCGGCCGGTGAGTGCGTAGTCGTTGGCGACCTCCGCGAGCCTGACGCCCAGGCCCCGCAGGACCAGGGCGCAGACCACGCCGGTGCGGTCCTTGCCGACCGTGCAGCAGACGTAGACGGGGGCCGGGCCGCCGCGCGCCAACAGCCCGACGACCTCCGCGGCCACCGGCGCCGCCAGCGCCAGCATGCTGCGGTAGTTGGCCAGGTAGGCGCTCTGGGCCGGACGCCGGGTGCCGCGGATGCCGCTCATGTCGCCCCACACCGGGCGCCGCAGCACCTCGGCCCGGGTGCCCGCCGGTCCGTCCTCCCGCTCCCGTTCGGTCGGCAGGCGCAGGTCGACCACCGTCCGGACGCCCAGGCCGTCCAGGGCCGGGGCCGTCGCGGGGGAGGGGGCCGGGCCGCGCAGCAGGATCCCGCGCCGCAGCGTGGCCCCGCGCGGCCCGGACAGCCCGCCGCTGTCACGGACGTTGGGCAGCCCGGGGAGGGCGATCGTCCGGGTGCCGCCGGCGGGTACCGGCCCGCGGCCGGCCGGACCGGTACGGCGTGGGGCGCTCATCCGGGGCACTCCTCGCGCCAGGCGCCGAGCAGGTCGACCACCCGGTCCACGGTCGGCCCGTCGGCGACCGCGATGCGCAGGGCCGCGGGCAGGCCGGGGGCGCCCGACAGGTTGCGGACCACGATGCCGTGGCCGAGGAGGAACGCGGCCGCCGACTCGGCCCGGTCCGGGCCCGGGACGTCCCAGGTGACGAAGTTCCCGCCGCCGCTCCGGGCCCGCCAGCCGGGCAGGGTCTCCTCGACGCGTGCCGCGAAGCGGTCCCGCAGCCCGCGGATCTCCGTCCAGATCTCCTCGAAGACCTCGTGCCGGCGCAACGACTCCCGCAGCAGGGCCACGGCGACCGCCGACAGCGGCGCCTCCGGGTCGAGGTCGAACAGGTGCCGGGCCGTGTCGGGGTGGGCGACGACCACGCCGATCCGCGCGCCGGACAGCCCGTAGCACTTGGAGAAGCTGTTCACCCGCACCACGTGCCGCCGGCCGGTGATGCCGCGGACGAGTTCCTCACCGCCCGCGCAGAAGGCCAGGTAGGCGGTGTCCACGACCAGCAGGCTGCCGTGCTCCCCGACGGCCCGCGCCAGTTCGGCGAGCTGCTCCGCGTCGTGGACCTGGCCGGTGAGGCTGTGCGGCTGGGTGACGACCACGAAGGCCGGCGGCCCCTGGCGCAGCCGGGGCAGCAGGTCGGCGAGCCGGAAGCGGCCGGTCGCCGGGTCGGCCGGCACCCGGTCCAGGGCGCAGCCGGCGATCCGGGCGAACTTCGACCAGCCGTCGAAGTCGGGGTCGTGCAGCACGATCCGGGAGGCCGTGGGGAAGGCCCGGACCAGCAGGCCCAGGCCCGGGTCGCTGCCCGCGGTGAGGACCAGTGAGTCGGGCGTCGTCCCCAGGCGCTCGGCGAGCAGGGCGTACGTCGGCCCGAGCACCGGGTAGGTCAGGACGTCGACCGGGTCGAGGCCGGCCAGGGTCCGCCCGTGCAGGGCGGCCGCCCGCGGGTGGAGCAGGCCGCAGCTCTTCAGGTTCACCTCGCCGGGCACCCGGGTGCGCCGGCTGCGGAACAGCCCGTCCGCCGGCCGCCGGAACGGGGAGTCGAGGGTGCCCGGACCGTCCGGGAGGGTTCCGAGGGTCACGGCGCCACCACCAGCGGGTCCGGGCCGTCGAGGGCGCCGCTACGCTGCGGGACCTTCTCGAACACGGCCGTGACGTCCGGCTGACGGCCGAACACCACGTCGTAGGCCTCCCGCAGCTCCTCGGCGCCCAGGTCGTGGGTCCCGGGCACGAACAGCTGGCGGTTGAACGCGGCCATCTCCTGGTCCGACATGTCCGGACGGGCGGCGTCCCAGGGCGTGTACACGGTGGGCCGGGAACGGCCGCCGAGCTCCTGCACCTTGGCGACGGTCCGCCGCACCCCGGCGGTCGAACTGCCGGGCAGGCCCACCATGACGAAGCAGTTCAGCTCGATCCCGGCGGCGGCGCACCACCCGGACAGCGCCTCCAGGTCCCGTTCGGACTTGCGCTTCGACCTGGGCAGGGCGTCGTGCCCGTCCGGGTCGAGGGTCTCCAGCCCGATGCTGATCCGCACGCAGCCCGCCCGGCCCATCGCCCCGACCAGCTCCTCGTCCAGGTGGTGCACGGTGGTGGCGCACTTCCACGGGTACGGCGCGCCTCGCTCGGTGAGCCGCTCGCACAGCTCCGCCGTCCAGCGGCGGTCCAGCGTGAAGGTCGGGGCGTAGAAGGCCACGTACTCGAACGGCGCGGCGGCGAAGGACCGTTCGATGTACTCCAGCGTCCGGGCCACCGTCAGCCGGCGCTCCCGCTTGCCGAAGATCGGGTGGACCTCGCAGTACGAGCAGCCGATCGGGCAGCCGCGGGCCGCCGGGACGACCAGCTCGCGCCGCCGGGGGATGCCGCAGAACTTGTTCGCGTCGTCGTGGTACAGCTCGTCGTACCGCTGGTAGGGGATCTCGTGCGGCTCGGGCAGGTGCCAGCTCTCCGGCGGCAGCACCGCGCCCGGGCGGACCGGAGCCCGCCAGCCGTCCGGGTGCCGCAGGTGCACGCCGGGCGCCGCCGGGGCGAGGCCCCGGAAGACCTCCACCGCCGCGGCCACGCCCGCCTCGAAGTCCCCGTTCTCCACGACGGCGTCGAGGTCGAAGGTCCGGAAGTAGGCCGGGTTGACGCCGCTGAGCCGGCCGAAGGTGACGATCCTCGACCGCGGGCTGAGCGACCGGGCGTACGACACGAACCGGCGCAGCCCGTCCACGCCGTCGAAGTCGTTCATGACCGCGATCACGTCGTACTGGTGCTGGAACAGGTCGTTGCCGACGTCCTTCCAGGTGCGGCGCTCGACACTGGCGTCGACCGCCGTGACGGCGCCGCCCGGCAGGACGGCCCGCAGGTGCCCCGCGACCTGGTACAGCGCCAGGTGGTGGCCCGCGTTGAAGTAACTGAGCACCTGCGGCGGCCAGATGACCAGCACCCGCAGGGGTTCGCCGCGGCCCGGCCGCGGCGGGCCGGTGGTCTCCGCTCGCTCGGACATGGATCGCTCCTTCGTCAGTCGCCGGCCGGCCCGGGGCGGCCGGTCGCCCGCCACCCGGCGTGCGGTGCGCGCCTGGTGGCCTTCCATCGGTCGGGAACGGCGTTGCACCGCTCCTCCCACTCCACGTTGTCGTCCCACCACTGCTCGACCTCGCGCATCTCGGCGGCCGGGTCCGGGCCGGAGAGGGTGAACACCACCTCGGCGACGTAGGGCCCCAGGGCGGTCGAGCCGTCGTAGCGGCGCCCCACCTCGCCGGTGGCCGTGTAGCTGAGGGTCGAGGGCAGCGGACACTCCCGGGGCAGCCGGCGCAGCACGCCGCGGGCCGGGGGGAACCGGGAGTAGCCCTGGCGCCGCCCGGTGGGCCGCAGGGTCACCAGCTCGCCGCGCCCGGCCTGGCCGAGCAGGCTCGCGCCGTGCAGGTTGACGCCCAGGGTGGCCTCGTGGGTGTCGACCATGCGCGAACCCCCGGCGCGGCAGGCCGCCTCGCACACCACCAGCCGGTCGTCCGGGGTGTGGAAGAGCTCGACCTGGAAGGCGCAGATCCCGGGGGTCGGCGGCAGCGCCGCCACGACCTGGGCCGCGGTGCGCCCGAGGCGCTCGGCCAGCGGATGCCCCTCGGGCATCATGCCGCTCATGCCCGGCGCGTCGAAGGCCACCGAGAACCAGTCGGAGTACGGGTGGCAGGACGGCTGGCCCAGCACGATCCGCCCGTCGTCCATCAGGCCGTTCACCTGGTAGAAGTCGCCCTCGACCCAGGCCTCGGCGAGTTGCGGTGCGCCCGGTCGCCCCGGGTCCCAGTCGGCGGTGAACTCCCGCAGCGCCGCCGCGTCCCAGAGCACCCGGGTGCCGTTCGAACCGCCGGCGTCCAGGCGCTTGACGACCACCGGGAACCCGAACTCCTCGGCGAAGCCGGTGAGGTCGCGGAGGTGGTGGAGCCTGCGCATCGGTGCCACCGGCACCCCGGCGGCGGCCAGCGCCGACTTCATCACCCACTTGTCGCGGTAGGCGGTGGCGGCCGCCACGCCCTGCCCCGGCAGCCCCAGCCGCTCGCGGAGCCGGGCCGCCCGCAGGACGTCCCGCTCGCCCGTCGACAGGATCCGCCGCACGCCGAAGCGCTCCGCCAGCTCCGCCAACTCGCCCTCCACGGACGGGTGGTCGAAGCCGTCCACCAGGTGCAGGTGCAGGAAGTCCTTCGCCCGGTCGGTGCGGTCCGCTCCGCCCAGGGCGCCCGGGGTGCTGACCACGACCAGCTCCGCCCCGGCGTCCGGGAACCACTCCGGGAGGCGGTGCAGCAGGTTCTTCGTGTTCAGCAGCAAGTACCGCGGCCGGTCGGTGGACAGCACATCGGCTCCTTCGCGTCACGGGGACGACTCACTCGAACGCCCCACCGGGAGGGGTCACTTGGACGACATCTCGGCGCGGTACCGGTCGATCCGCTCGAACCAGTACTCCACCTGCACGGTCAGCCGGGTGACCGGATTCCCCTCGGCCACCCGCGAGACCGAGTGCCAGGACCGGTCGGTGGGCACGAACGCCAGGAACTGCCCGGGCCGCGGCGGCAGGCTCAGCACCGGCTTCTCGGCGGACCGGCCCGAGGCCCGGACCTCGAACTCCCCGCCCCCGTCGGTCGGCCAGTCCTCGTTCAGGTAGAGGAGCGCCGTGATCGCCTTGTCCGTCTTGTCCTTGTGCGGGGAGAGGTAGTCGCCCTCGCGGTGGGTGTAGACCCCGATGTCCAGGAACAGGCCGTCGAGGTCGACGCCGGTGCCCGCCGAGAGCCACTCGGTGAACCGGCTGCCCGTCAACTCGTCCAGCAGCGACGCCCACGCGGGCGGCAGCTCGTCGGCGACCGCGGTGCGCTGGTTGTTGAGCATCAGGTAGAACAGCTTCATCCGGTACTGCTTCTCGTGCTTCGGGTCGCTGCGCGAGATGAGCTCCGCGCGCTCCAGCGGCACGGTGGCGTGCAGCTCGGCCACCTCGGCCCGGGGCAGCGTCCGCTGGGCGAGGTGGATCTGGTAGGGGGATTCGATGCGCGCGAAACCGGTGTCCGTGTCGAACAAGGTGGGCCCTCCTTCGGCTGCGGTGCCCGCGCGTCGGGACCACCCGACGCGCCGGCGCCCGGCCGACGTGATCCGTCGACCGCTGCCACGAGTCTGCGCCGGGCACCTTGCCGAGACCTCGCCCGTCCGCTGCGCCTCCCCTTGCCGATCCCTTGCAGCCCCCTGGGTACGGCGGTGGCCGGGCCCCGGGCGCGGAGGCAGGCGAGGCGCCCGGTTCAGCGGCGGGCGTCGCGGCCGCGGCTCCCCAGGTCGTTGAAGGACAACTGTTCGCTCAGGTACGCGTACTCCCCGCGCAGGCCGACCTCCATGGCCAGCCGGCGCAGCGTGGCCGCCTCCTCGTGCACCAGCCCCACGGCGTGCTGGGACTGGGCGAGCAGCCCCAGGTGGAGCGGGCGACGGATCGCCGTCCCGCCGGCGCGCAGGTCGGCCAGCGCCGACTGGATCAGCTCGACGCCGTCGCCCGGCGCGGTGGCGGAGTGCGCCCGGGCCCACCCCTGGCACACCTGCAGCATGGCGGTCCAGTAGCGCAGCCCGTAGCCGGCGGCCGTCTCCAGGCCCAGGGCGCTGGAGCGGGCGGCGGTCTCGACGTCGCCGGACAGGGCGGCCAGCAGGGCGCGGAAGTAGAGGGCGTACGCGCGGTCGGCGGGCCGGCTGTCGTACTCGGTCAGCACCAGCAGGTCCTCGCACTGCTGCCGGGCCTCCGCCCGGGAGCCCAGGAGCCACAGGGTCAGCGCCCGGTAGCCCCGGCACGGCAGCCGCGGGTCGTGCATCAGCACCGGTGCCAGCGCGGCGCGTTGGTGCGAGGGGAGGCGGTCGGCGACCTCGCAGGCGCGGTCCAGCTCCGCCAGCGCCTCGGTGTACTGGCCGCGCACGTGGGTCAGCACCCCCGAGCCGTAGGCCGCGCAGAGCACCGCCACCGGGTCCTGGGTGGACTCGGCGAGCTGCCGCAGCTGTTTGACGGACTGCATGCACCGGGCGTAGCGGCCGGTCACCAGCTGGGCGCAGCACTGCTCCCACAGCAGGAGGGGCTCCTGGGCGGTGTGGGCGGCGGTGTGGGCGGCGGTGTGCAGCACCAGGCTGCGGTGGGACGCGGCCTCCGCCTCGGAGTCCCCGTAACCGCGGGTGGCGGCCAGCACCCGGCCGAGCCGGTACTGCACGGACAGTTCCAGCTCCGCCGCGGCCGGATCGTCCGGGGGCAGGCCCGGGAGGAGGCGCAGGGCACGGCGCAGCCACATCTCGGACTCCTCGTACGCCAGCCGCAGACCGGCCTGCTCGCCCGCCCGCAGCAGGTGCGGCACGACCTGGTCGGCGGGCAGGAGGGGGAACGCCTGCCAGGCGTGGTGGGCGATCCGGTCGGCCTCCTTGTCGGCCTTGCCGGGGCAGGAGCGCAGGGCGTCGGCCGTCCTGGCGTGCAGGCGGGTCCGCTCCTCGCCGCGCATCTGGCCCAGCAGGGCCTCGCGGACGATGGTGTGGGTGAAGGAGAACCGGCGGGGGTCCTGGGGGTCCTGCCGCAGCAGCCCGGCCTCGACCGCCGGCTCCATCGCCTGGGCGAGGCTGTGCCGCTCGCCCAGCACCTTCTTGAGCAGCCGGAGGTCCACCTCCGTCCCGAGCACGGCACAGCCGTGCAGCACGCGCAGAACGGGTTCGGGCAGCGCGGAGAAGCCGCGGCGCAGTACGCCGTTGACGCTGGCCGGAACCTCGGTGAGCGCCGCCCGTACGGTGGCCCGGTCGAGGAGCTGGCTGCCGTCGTTCAGCAGGGAGAGCAACTGGCCGAGCAGGTACGGGTTCCCCCCGCTGCGTTCGTGCAGCGTGCGGACCACCTCGGCGCCGACCTCGGAACCGGCCCGGGCGGCGGCGAGCAGGCCGACCGCCCGCTCCGGGAGGCCGTCCAGGTGGACGGTGCGGGTGCGCGGGCTGCCCAGGATCTCGCTGGTCGGCTCACCGAGCGGCGGTTCGATGCTGATGCCCGACTCCCGGACGGTGACCAGGAGGGCCAGCGCTCTGCCGTGGGTACGGGTGCTGAGCATCCTGAGCAGCTCCAGGGAGGGGCGGTCGGCCCAGTGCAGGTCCTCCAGCGCCAGCAGCAGCGGCCGTTGCGCGGCCACGGCGAGGACCGCCTCGCACACGGCGTCGTGGGCGAGGAACCTGGTCCGGGAGTCGGGCCCGTCCGGCGGCGGGGCGGCTCCGCTGGCGGCGCTCCGGTACTCGGGCAGCAGGGACGCCACCGGGTCGCCGAACCGGTCCCGGGCGTCCCGGAACTCCTCGGGGCGTGAGGCCGCCAGCTGACGCAGCACCTGCAGCCAGGCCCAGTAGGGCGGAACGCCGTCGCCGCTCCAGCAGTTGCCCCGGACCACCTCCACGCCGTCCGCCTCCAGCCGGGCGGTCAGCGTCGCGAGCAGCTCGGTCTTGCCGATGCCCGCCTCGCCCAGGACGGCCGTCAGGTGCCCGCCGCCGCGCAGGGCGTCCTGCGCGAGCGAGGCCAGCGCGCCGAGTTCGCGCTCCCGGCCCACGAAGAGGTGCGCGGTCTGCGGGAGCCGGGCCGGCGGTTCACGGTGCGGGTCCGCCGGTCCGGACGGCGTCGCCGCGTCGGCGCCGTGCTGGGCGGGTGGGGAGAGCGGGGCGGGGGCGCGCTCCGCCCGGGCCGCCGGGAGGCCCGCCGCCGGACGCCCGGCGGGGCGGGGGCCCGGCAGCTCGTCGGCGGGTTCCGCCGGGGGCGCCTGGCGGAGGATGTCCAGGTGGACGCCCTGGAGTTCGGCGCCGGGATCGACCCCCAGCTCGTCCGCCAGGTAGCTGCGGGTGCGCTCGTAGAGCCGCAGCGCCTCGGCCTGCCGGCCGGACCGGTACAGCCCGGTCATCAGCCGGCCGATCAGCCGCTCCTGCGCGGGGTGGCGGCGGGCGTCCCGCTCCAGCGCCGACACCACGAGGTCCGGTTCGTCCAGGGCCAGCCACGCTTCGGCCTGGATCTCCACGGCCTCCAGCCGCAGGTGTTCCAGCCTGGCGCCCTCCTCGGCGAGCCGGGAGTAGGAGGTGAGTTCGAGGAAGGGACTGCCGCGCCACAGGCCGAGGGCCTCGGCGAGGCGGTCGCGGGCCGGGGCGAACCGCCGCGCGGCCGCGTGCCGGCGTCCGTCGGCCACCAGCCGTTCGAACCGGTGGACGTCGACCAGGTCGGGGTCGAGCGTGAGGACGTAACCGGGCGGACGGTGCCGCAGCAGGCCGGTGGCCTCGTGCGGCCCGGGCCCCGGGGTCAGGGCGCGGCGCAGGTGGGAGATGTACGTCTGCAGGGTGGCCGAGGGGTGCTGCGGCGGGCGCCCGCCCCACAGTTCCTCGATCAGCTCGTCGGCCGGGACGACCTGGCCCGGCCGGGTGAGCAGGAGCCCCAGCACCGCCCGGTGCCGGGGCGGGCCGAGCGGCAGCTCGCGGGCGCCGCGGCGCGCCGTCATCGGCCCGAACGCCTGGAGGGAGAGCCGGTCGCCGTGGCCGTCCTCACCGGCCGCGAGCGCGTCGGCACCCCGGTCGGTGAGGGCCCGCTCGGACGGGGGCGGCGGACCGGTCGGCCGCACGAGGTCTCCCGGGCGCCGCTCGGCCCGGGCGGCCGCGCGGATCGCCTCCACCAGCCGGGTGGGAGTGGCCTGGTGGCGGCGCAGCACGGTGTGGACGCCGGCCTCCAGGGCCTCGTCCAGCCGGTGCCCGTCGAGCTCCCCCTCCCCGACGACCAGCACGATCCGCCGCTCGCCCCCGGCGGCCAGTTCGCGCAGCCGCTCCGCCGTCGGCGCGTCCAGCCGGTCGACCAGGGCGACGGCGATGTCCTCCGTCCGGCCGGGCGCACGGCCCTCCGGCCGGAGCAACTCCATGTCGGGCTGCTGGGCCAGGTGTTCGGCGACGCCGGCGCGGGACAGCGGGTCGCCCTCGTAGACGGCGACGGTGATGCCGGGGGCGGGGCGGTCCGGCAGGGGCCGGGCGGTCGGCGGCGGCTCCCACCCGTCCCCGGTGGTCGGGGGCGGCTCCCACCCGTCCCGGGTCAAGTCGTCACGCGGAGAAGGGTCTTGCAGTGCCATGGCCGTCCCTTGGTCATACCTGTGGTCAGGGCCGTCACGCGAGAGCCTGACAGTCCCTGCATGCCCATGGCGCGCCTCGGGGATGCGGCCCGCTGCGAGCCTGGTGGCGGGGGCGGGTCCGTGGACGCCGGTGCCCGCCACCGGTGACGCCCCGACGGTAGGCGCGCCGGTGCGCGCCGGGCAACGCCCGACCCGCCCGCCACCGGGGGTCGGTCGGCTCCGGAACGGAGGGATCGGCCGTCCCGGTGCTCGTCAGCGCCGCCGGGCGTCGTTCGCGAGCAAACGGCGTGCGAGGGCGCGGGACCGTGAGCCGGTGCGCCCTCGGAGGGAGGGCGCGGCGCGGGGGAGGGGAGTGCGCGCCCGGGGCGCGTCGAGTCTAGGGCGCCGGGCGCGGGCGCCGCGCGCGGGCTTCGCGCGCGGCCGCACGAGTTCGCTCGGAGCAGACGCCTGCGGGGAACGCGGGAGCAACGGGCCGCGTTCGTGGACGGTATGAACACGCATCAGCAGCACGGCCACGAGCAGCACCAGCCGCACCACCCGCACGAGCACCACGCCGGTCACGGTGACCACCACGAGCACCACGAGAACCACGGCCACGGTGACCACCACGCCGGGCACGGCGCTCCGCAGGGGCTGGCGGCCTCCGACCAGGGCTACACCCTGATACCGGAGAACGTCGGCCCCGACGGCGAGTTCACCTTCCGGATCACCGGGCCGGACGGCGAGGCCGTCACCGCGTACGAGCCCCAGCACGAGGCCCTGCTGCACCTGATCGTGGTCCGCCGCGACCTCTCCGGCTACCGGCACGTCCACCCCACGCTGGACGCGGACGGCACCTGGCGGGTGGCCAACCCCTTCGACGGGCCCGCCGCCTACCACGCCTACGCCGACTTCAAGGCCGTCGGCGCCGCCCCGCTCACCCTCGGCGTGGACCTCGCCCTCCCCGGCGAGAGCGCCGGGCACCCGCTGCCGGAGGCCTCGGCCACCGCCACGGTCGACGGCTACACCGTCACCCTGGCCGGGCAGTTGACGGCCGGCGCCGGCGCGCCGCTCACCTTCACCGTGACCCGCGACGGCGCCCCCGTCGCCGACCTCCAGCCCTACCTGGCCGCCTACGGCCACCTGGTGGCCCTGCGCGCCGCCGACCTCGCCTACCTGCACGTCCACCCGAACGGCGAGCCCGGCGACGGGGTCACCGCGCCCGGCCCGGAGATCACCTTCCACGCGGTGGCGCCGACGGCCGGCCCGTACCGGCTCTACCTCGACTTCAAGCACGGGGACGCCGTCCGCACCGCCGAATTCACGGCCGTGGCCGGGTCCTGAGGACGCCCGGCGGGACCGCCCCGGCCCCGGGCCTTGCGCGGCCCGGGCGCCGGGGCCTGTTCATCCTTCCTGCCCGGGCTCGCGCTGCCGATCGGCCGCCCGGAGGACCGGCACCTGTTCCGTTGAGCCGTCAGAGCCGTCATCCGCCGGGCCGTCGTTCCACGGGGCCGCCGAGCCGCCCGTGTCCGAACCTCGGGACGGCGTGGCCGCTCCGCCCGCCGCTCTGCCAGCATGGCGCGATGGACAACACGCGTCGGCTGGTCAGTTCGGGTTCGCCCTTGGAACCGCGCATCGGGTTCTCCCGGGCGGTCCGCAAGGGTCCCTACGTCGCGGTGGCGGGCACCGCGCCGATCGGCGCGGACGGCGGGACCGTCGGGCCCGGTGACGTCCATGCCCAGACCGTCCGGTGCCTGGACATCGCCGAGGCCGCGCTGGCGGAGGCGGGCGCCTCGCTGACGGACGTGGTGCGGACCAGGATCATGCTCACCGACGTGACGGCCTGGGAGGAGGCCGCCCGGGCGCACGGGGAACGCTTCGGGGCGATCCGCCCGGTCACCACCTTCGTCGAGGTCTCCCGCTTCATCGACCCGGACTGGCTGGTCGAGGTGGAGGTCGACGCCGTCCTCGGCTGACCGGGCCCGGCCGCCGGTCACGGATATCCGCGCGACGCCCTCCGGGCCGCTCCACTACGGTGCGGCCATGGTGAACTTCGTACTGGTCGCCGGTGCCCGGCTCGGCGCCTGGGCCTGGGCCGACGTGATCCCGGCGCTGCGCGCGGCCGGGCACGCCGTCCACCCGCTGACGCTGTCCGGGCTGGCCGAGAAGCGGGACGTCCCGGCCGGGCAGCGGACCCACGTCGAGGACGTCGTGGCCGAGGTCGAACGCCACGACCTGCGCCGGGTCGTGCTGGTCGGCCACAGCTACGCGGGCGTCCCGGTCGGCCAGGCCGCCCAGCGGATCGGCGACCGGCTGGCCCGGCTGGTCCTCGTCGACGCGGCCGTCCCCGTCGACGGCCGCTCCTTCGCCGACGGCTGGCCGGACGGCGGCACGGCGCTCCGGGCCGCCCTCGCCGCCAACGGCGGCTCCTGGCCGTGCGCCCGGCCCGAGCACTTCGCCGGCCACGGCCTCACCGCGGCGCAGACCGCCCGCATCGTCGCCGGCGCGACCCCGCACCCGGGCGCCACCCTGACCGAGCCCGCCACCCTGACCGGCCCCCTCGCCGCCCTGCCCACGACGTACGTCACGTGCCTTCTCGCGGGCGAGGAGCCCGACGAGGACGTGGCCGAGCTGCTCACCTCCCCGCACTGGCAGCCGGCCGAACTGGCCACCGGCCACTGGCCGATGTTCTCCCGCCCGGCCGCCCTGGCAGACCTGCTCCTCGCCGCCGCGGCGCAGTGACGCCCGGCGGTTGTCGGACCCAGCCGGTATTCCTGGCTCCGTGACACTGGACCGGCCCGCGCCGAGCGGCCGGGACCTCGACGCCCTGCGCGCGGCCCTGACCGGGGCCCGGGCCGAACCTCCCCTGGGCAGAGCCGGGGTGGCAGCCTGGGAGGCCCGGCACGGTGTCGTGCTGCCCGAGCCGTACCGCACCTTCGTCGCCGACATTGCCAACGGACTCACCGCCGAGCACGCCGGGACCGCCGGGACCGCCGGGCCGTCGACGGAGTACGGCCTGCTGCCGCTGGGCCGGCTGCCGGACGGCTGGCGCACCTGGGAGTCGGTCAACTGGCTCTGCCCGGTGCCGTTCGACGGTTCGGCCCCGCGCGATCCGGCCGCGCCGTTCCCGCTCACCGAGGAATGGCAGTGGGAGTACGACTACGACCCGGCCGAGGACCTCGCCCGGATGACCGCGCTCCACCGGCACGGTTCCGTCGTCCTCGGCACCGAGAGCCCCGGCTCCTCCTGGGTCCTGGTGACCGCCGGCCCGAGGCGCGGCACCGTCTGGCTGCTCGCCGACGGCTGCGCCTTCCCGTACCCCGGCCCGGACGAGGACCCCGTCGGCGCGTCCGGCTTCGCCGGGTGGCTCGCGGAGTGGAGCGCCCGGCGCGGCCGGTGGGGGTGACGGCGGGGCGGGTCAGGGCGGGCCGCTGACCCGGCCCGTGGTGACGGTGGTGTTCGGCGGCGGCACGCTCAGAGGGTGCCGGTGATGAAGACGTCGAGGGCCTGGGTCACGATGTCGATCGGGTTCGCGAACGCCTTGCTCCGGTCGGTGGTGCCGGCGAAGTACAGGCCGACCGGGTTGCGGTTGTCGTCGTCGGTCCAGACGATCGCTCCGGAATCCCCGGGCCCGGCGAACGGCCCGGGGTTTCCGGTGATCGCGATGGAGCCGGAGAAGAAGGCGGAGTTGCCTCCCGGGTAGTCGGCCCAGTGCGAGGCGCCCACCTCCTGGACGGTGCCCGCGGTCACCTCCGTCGTCCGCCCGCTCTTGCCGACCGCGAGGCCGACCGTCGCGGCCGCGGTCGTGGAGCTGATCGCCAGTTCGAACGTCCCGCCCGGCCCCCGGGCCAGGACGTTGGGGCTGACCTTGGCCGGGTCCGCCCATGCCGTCGCGCAGTCCACGATGTTGACGGGCCCGCCGAAGGTCACCGGGACGAAGCGCTCCAGCACGGCGATGAGGTCGTCCGGGCAGACCCCGAAGTCGCCGGTGGCGGGCTGGTCGACGCAGTCCCCGAGCTGCCCCAGGTTGCTGTTCGCGAGGACGTGGTTGCAGCTGAGGATGAGCGTCCGCTGGTCGCGCGGGGAGGAGCGGCCGGTGGTCAGGCAGCCCAGGGTGCCGAAGCCGAAGCCGAGGGCGTTGGGGTTGCCGAGAACCGACGCGCCACCCGGCGCCGGCCGCTGCCGCAGTTCGAAGGTCTGTGCCGCGATCGGCCCGGTCACGACCGGGACCACGACCACCCCAGGTGACGCGGCGGCGCCGACGCCCATGCGGTCGACGAGCACCGCCCTGACGTCCTCGGCCGTCCTCGGCCGGGTCAGGTAGACCGTCAGCGTGGGCCGCCCCAGCCGCACGGCACCGCCGGCCGGTCCGTGCTCCGACGGTGCGGACCTGCCGATGCCGATCCCCTGGATGTCGGTCGCCTCGCTGACGCCGCCCGCGGACCGGACCGCGCGGCGCTCGTCACCCTGCCCGCTCAGGACCCCCTCGATCGCGGCCCGCGCCTCCAGCAGCTCCGGCGGGAGCTCGGCGGGGTCGAAGCCGGGGACCGCGGGCGGGCCGTTCGGCGGTCGCAGTTCGACGCTCTCGCCGGACCGTGCGAAGTGGTCGGGTGGTGGCTGAATGGGCCCTGGCATGGGAGGAGCTCCTCACGGATGTGCACCATGGGCGAGCAGTTCCCGCGCCGAGAGCCCGCAAGCCCGCGCAGTTCGGTCCATCCCCCGAACCGGAATCCCCAGGTCTCCGGGTCCACGGGGCTCCGGATCTCCGGGTGTCCGGACGGCCGTCATCACTACGACCATGCTCCCATTCCGGCAACTCGTCCGCCTCCGCACGGGTGTGCCCTCCGACGGCATCGGTACGGGCCGAGGCGTGTCGGCGGCCACCGGTACACGGCTGATACACGACTGCGCGCCGGTGGAAGTCCCGCTCCGACCGGGCGGAAGCGCTGGTCCCGGAGGCTGTGGGCACACCCGGTGGCCGTCGGCGGCACCGGGGCCCGTGTCCCTCTGCTCCGGGAGGCAGCCGTCGTGTCCGTCGTTACGAAAGCCGTTGCGAAAGTCGTTGCGAAACCCGCCGGCCGGGACGGTCGCACCGCGTCCGGCCGGGGCCGGGTGCCCCGCCGCGGGGTGCTCCGGGCGCTGGCCGGGCTGCTGGTCGCGGGGGTCGGCGGGGGCGCGCTGGCCGCCCTGCCCGACGGCGGTCCGGGGTCGGGCCCCGGCGCGGGCGGGGCCGCCCGGGCGGACGGGGCGCTGGTGATCCCGGCGCCCGGGGCCGTCGCCGACCTCGACCTCCCGTGGCCGACGGACGGGCAGTCGGCCGTCGCCGTGGCGAAGGCCGGCGTCCTCGGGGTCAAGGGGCCGCAGCAGCAGCCGGTGCCGATCGCGAGCGTCACCAAGGTGATGACGGCGTACGTTGTCCTCCGGGACCACCCGCTCAAGGACGGCGAGGACGGGCCGACGATCACGGTCGACGCGCAGGCCGCAGCCGAGTCGGCCTCGGCGAGCGAGTCCACGGCCCCCGTCACCGAGGGGCAGCGGCTCACCCAGCGCAAGCTGATGGAGGTGATGCTGCTCCCGTCCGCCAACAACGTGGCCCGGCTGCTGGCCCGTTGGGACGCGGGCAGTCAGGAGGCGTTCGTGGCCCGGATGAACGCGGAGGCGGCCCGGCTGGGGATGACCGGCACGACCTACACCGGGGCCAGCGGCTTCGAGGCCACGACCGTGTCCACCGCCGCCGACCAGCTCAAGCTGGCCCGCGAGGCGATGAAGGAGCCGGCGCTGCGGGCCACGGTGGCGCTGCGCAGCACCACGCTCCCGGGCCGGGCCGAACTGCTGCGGAACACCAACACGCTGCTCGACCGCCCCGGGGTGGTCGGCTTGAAGACCGGGTCGAGCACGCCGGCGGGCGGCAACCTGATGTGGGTCCTGGAGGTCCCGGACGGCAAGGGCGGCCCGGGCCGCCGACTCGTCTACGGCGTGGTGCTCGGCCAGCGCGCGGGCACCACGCCCACCGAGGGGCTGCGGGCGGCGCTGGAGAACAGCGGCCGGCTCGTCGACGCCCTGCGACAGAAGCTGCCGGGCGCCCTGGCGGCGCTCGACGGCGGTCAGCGGGAGTGGGCGTGAGCGCGGGCGTGGGCGCCGGTGCGGCGCCGGTGGTGTCCTCGGTGGCTTCCCCGGCGGCAGTCGGGGCGGCGGGCGGAGAGACGGTGGCCGGCGCATCCGGGCCGGGCCGCCGCCCGCCGGTCCGCCCTCCGGGCCGTCGTCCGGGCCGTCGTCCGATCCGTCGAGCTGCGCGGCAGCGGCGGCCGCGCGGGCGGCTGATCGTGGTGGCCGCAGTGCTCTGCGCCGCCCTGATCGCGCTGAACTCCCAACTGCCCAACGGTGTCGGCAACGTCGGCAGTCTCTGGCAGACGGTGCTGCCCTGGTCGGGCGTGGGCGTCGTGGTGCTGCTGCTCCTGGCGGCGGTCCGGCGGTCGGTCCTGGCGGCGGCCGCCGTCCTCGTCCCCGCTCTCGTCTGGACCGTGCTCTTCGCTCCCGCCCTCGTCGACAAGCGCGCCGGCGGCGGCGACCTCACGGTGGTCAGCCACAACGTGAACGAGGAGAACCCCGACCCGCGCCGGACGGCCCGCGCGCTGGCCGCCTCGGGCGCCGACGTCCTGGCCGTGGAGGAGCTGGCGAGCCGGGCGCAGGAGACCTACCGGCACGAACTGGCCGCCGCCTACCCCTACTCCGAGGTGCGGGGCGGCGTCGGACTGTGGAGCAAGTACCCGCTCCAGGCGGTGGAGCCGGTGGAGATCATGCCGTGGACCAGGGCCCTGCGCGCCACCGTCCAGACCCCGAAGGGGCCGGTGGCCGTCTACGCGGCGCACCTCGCCTCGGTCCGGGTGCACCCGGCCGCCGGCTTCACCACGGCCCGCCGCAACGAGGCGGCCGCCAAGCTGGCCGAGGCCGTACGGGCCGAACGGCTCCCGCGGATCGTCGTCCTGGGGGACTTCAACGGCTCGGTCGACGACTCCGCGCTGGACGCGCTCACCCGGCCGCTGCGGTCGGCGCAGCAGGAGGCCGGCGCCGGCTTCGGCTTCACCTGGCCGGCGTCCTTCCCGGTGGTCCGGATCGACCAGATCCTGGTGAAGGGCATCACCCCGCGCTCGGCGTGGACCCTGCCCGACACCGGCAGCGACCACCTGCCGGTCGCCGCGACCCTGCGGCTGTGACCGGCCTCCGCCCGCCACCCGCGCAGCCCCCGCCCGCCCCCTCGCCGCGTCCCGGTCAACCTCGGTGCCGCGCCCCGTACGGCTACGATCGGTCACCAGTGAGCTCGAACGCGCACGAACCCCCAGGCCACGACACGGGAGCACTCTTGTCCGGAACCCGCGTACCCGACCCGGTCAGCGTGCTGGTCGTCGAAGACGACGCGGTCATCCGCCGCTCGGTCCAGCTGGCCCTGGAGCGCTACGGGTACCAGGTCGAGGTCACCGCGGACGGCCTCGACGGCCTGGAGGCCTTCCGGGCCGGGGCGCACGACGTGCTGATCCTGGACGTGATGCTGCCCGGCCTCGACGGCATCGGCCTGTGCCGGCGGATCCGCGAGGAGGGCCTCACCCCGATCCTGATGATGTCCGCCCGCGGCGACGCCCTCGACGTCGTGGCCGGGCTGGAGGCCGGTGCCGACGACTACGTGGTCAAGCCCGTGGACATCCCCGTCCTGGTCGCCCGCATCCGCTCCCTGCTGCGCCGCGCCACCTTCCACCGGGCGCCGGCCGGGGAACTCGCCCAGGTGCCCGCGCCCGGGCCCGCGCCGGAGCGCCCGCAGGACACGCCGACCGGGCCGGACCTCCTCGTCTTCGGCGACCTGACCATCGACCCGCGCGGCCTGGACGTCCGGCTGGACGGTCGGGCCGTCCCCCTCACGCCCACCGAACTGCGCCTGCTGCTGGCCTTCGCCGAGAACCCCGGCACGGTCCTGGACCGCCGCCGCCTGCTGCGCGATGTCTGGGACTACGGCTGGGAGGGCGACACCCGGGTCGTCGACCTCTGCGTGGTGCGGCTGCGCAAGAAGATCGGCGCCGACCGCATCGAGACCGTCCGGGGCTTCGGCTACAAGCTCCTCCGGGGCTGACCGGATGACCGAGCGAACCCGCGACCTGTGGCGCCTCGACCCGCGCTCCCTGCGCTGGAAGATCGCCGCCCTGGTCGCGCTCGCCTGCTGCACGGTCGCCGCGACGATCGGCCTGCTCGTCCACCGGGCGACCGCGGAGCGCGGCGACCGGACCGGACGCGACCGCGCGATCGCCCAACTGGACGCTGCCGAGAAGGAGTTCACCCGCACCGGCCGCCGCCCGGATCGCGCCGACCTGCAGCCCCCGGCCGGCCTGCCCGCTCCGCTGGCGCACGCCGTCGCGAACCTGCGGACACCGGGGGAGTACGCCCTCTGGTACGACGTCAAAGCGCCCAACTGGTACTGGATGTGGGCGGCCGTACCCGTCGGCGACCACCAGGTGCTCACCGTCCGCACCGACATGAGCGCCGAGGTGCGCAACCTCCAGCTGCTGGACCGCACCATGGTCAAGGCCGCCCTCGTCGCCCTGGCCGTGATCGTGCCCGTCACCGCGCTCGCGGCCGAGCAGGTGAACCGGCGGCTGCGCCACGGCTCCCGTACCGCCCGCCGGATCGCCGACGGCGACCTCGACGCCCGGATCGGCCGCCGGGGCCGTGCCCGCGACGAGATCACCGAGATGTCGGCGGCCGTGGACGAGATGGCCGCGACCCTGCAAGGGCGGCTGGCTGCGGAGAAGCGCTTCACCGCCGACGTCGCCCACGAACTGCGCACCCCGCTGATGGGTCTGGTCACGGCCGCCGGACTGCTGCCCGAGGACGACGAGGCGGCCGACCTGGTCCGCACCCAGGTCCGCACCCTGCGCGGCCTGGTCGAGGACCTGCTGGAGGTCTCCCGGCTCGATGCCGGGGCCGAGCGGGCCAGGCTCGACGAGGTGCCCCTCGGCGACCTGGTCGCCCACGCGATCGGGCAGGCGGGAGGCGACACCCGGCTCGGGCTGGCGGCCCCTGCGGTGGTCCGCACCGACCCGCGCCGGGTGGAGCGCATCGTCACCAACCTGGTGGCCAACGCCCACCGGCACGGCGCCGCCCCCGTCGAGGTCACCGTCACGGGCAGCCGCATCACGGTGCGCGACCACGGCCCCGGCTTCCCGGCCGACCTCCTCGCCCACGGGCCGCAGCGCTTCCGTACCGGCGCCGCCGAACGCGGCCAGGGCCACGGCCTCGGCCTCACCATCGCTGTCGGCCAGGCCGCGGTCCTCGACGCCCACCTGGCCTTCACCAACGCCCCGGCCGGTGGAGCCCTGGCCACCCTCGACCTCGGCCGCCCGGCCGCCCCGGAGCACCAGGCCGCTCCGGAGCACCCGGCCGCCCCGGAGCACCCGGACGGCGCCTGAGGCTGTGCGGGGCCCGAGGAGCTGTGCGTCGCGGACCAACCGGCACGCGCACAGCCCCCAGGAGCCCTACCCCGGCGGCCGATCGGTGGAGCGGTCCGCTGGTGGTCGGGTGTCAGATCCGGTAGGCGGCGACGTAGCGGGCGGGGTCGTGGTGGAGGTCGCGGTGCCAGCGGTGGAGGCATTGTTCGGCGAAGGTGCGTCCGGTGGTGAGGATGTCGTCGAGCGGGTCCAGGTAGGTGAGGACGTGCGGGGGTTCGAGTCCGGCCGCGACGCGGGCGGCGAGGCCGGTGCGGGCGAGCCGGAGGAGTTCGGCGGCGAGCGGGCGTACGGGCGTGTCGCCGAGGCGGGCGTCCAGGCCGAGGGCGGGCAGCGCGGCGAGGGTGGCGTTGTGCTCCCGGAGGGTGTGGTGGTTCAGTAACTCCCAGGCTGCGATGCGGGATTCGGGGTGGTAGGTGAGGCCGGTCCACAGGGCGGGGACGGCGGGGACGTGCGGGTGGGGCGGGCCGTCGGCGGAGCGCATTTCGAGAGTGTCGCGGACGCGGGTGTTCGTCCAGAGCTGATCGAGGTGGCCGGTCCAGTGTGCGAGGGTCGGTGCGGATCCGTCGTCGAGGCCGTGGCGGATGAGGTCGGCGAAGGGCCGGTCGGGCCCCGGGTGGAACTGGCCGTCGGGGGTGCGGTAGTGGATGAGCGGGATGCCGAGGGCCCAGTCGATCACGTCGTCGACGGTGACGTCGGGCCGCAGCGCGGGCGGCAGGACGCCGTGGCGGCGCGGGTCCATCCGCAGCCAGGCCCAGCAGCGGTGGGACAGCAGGCCGTTCGAACGTCCCTCGTGCAGAGGGGAGTTGACGAGCAGGGCGGAGACGACGGGGGCGGCGGCCATCTGCATCCGCAGCTTCTCGGTGAAGTCCTCGGGTGAGAGGTAGTCCAGGGTGACCTGGGTGGAGAGCGACTGGGCCATCACGTGCCGGGCCCGGTCGGCGCTGTCCCCGAGCCGCGCGAAGTAGCCCCGCATGATGGCGCCCCGGGTCATCGGGACCCAGGTCATGTCGGCGAGCCGGTCGAAGGGCAGGTTGCCGCCGGGCAGCAGGGCGAGGCCGAACCGGTCGACGAGATCCGCGAGTTGCCGCAGGGCGGCGCGCAGACCGGTCACGGCCTCGGCCAGGTTCGGCGCAGGGGGCGAGGAGTACTCGATCTGGCCGCCGTGCTCCAGGGTGAGCTGGCCGCCGTCCGGCAGGGTGATGCCGGTGAGCCGGCCGGCGTCCTCCTGCCGGTCGCCGCCCCACCGCTCCAGGGCCGCTTCGAGCACGGCCAGTACGCCGCGCTCGCCGTAGTAGGGGGTGGCGAGCCCGGTGTCCGGGCGGACCAGACCGCACTCGACCTCGATGCCGACCAGTTCCCGCCGGTCGCGTGGGGGCACGAAGGGCGAGCGCAGGTCGTCCCGGCCGAGCCCCTCCTCGCTCGTGCCGCCGCGGCCGAGCCCGTCCTCGCTCATGCCGCCCCGGCCCGCGTGCTGCTCCGGGTGTGCCGGACGCGGTCGAGGAGCGAGAGCACCGCGTCCAGGGCGGACCGGGCCGCGCCCTGGCACCAGGCGTGGGCGCCGGACAGGTGCTCGCCGGCGAAGAAGATCCGGGGCCGCTCGGCGGGGTGGGGGGAGCCGAGGACGCTCAGGTAGCGGGTGTGCTCGCCGGGGGTGAGGTGGGCGAAGGCGCCTCCGCCCATGCCGGTCTGCACGTCCCAGTTGCAGTGCACGATGTCGTCGACGTCCGCGGTGATGCCGGGGTGCAGCTTCTCCAGGCAGTCCAGCACCAGCGTGTCGCGGTCGGACGCGGCAAGCGCGGCGAAGCGTCGGGCGTTGGCGCCCCAGAGGTACGCGCCGAGCAGTGTCGCCGGTTCCGCCGAGCGTTGCGGGTCGCGTGCGGCCCACCGGCGTACGGCGCTGCCGTCGATCCCGTCGACGACCTGCACCGCGTTGTCGGAGGGGTACCAGCACTGCTGGATGGGCAGGTCGGTGAAGCTGCCGCCGCCGTGGATGCCGTCCTCTAGTTCCCAGCGGCGGCGGGTCAGGTGGAGGACGGTCTTGATGCTGCTCGCGTAGCTGATCCCGCGGATGGCGTGGCGCTGTGCGTGCGGCAGTCCCGGGGTGACGGCGATCTGGTCGAGCGCGGGCGCCGGGACGCAGCACACCACGTAGTCGGCGTGGTCGAGCAGCCGGGCGCCGAGCCGGCGGCCGCGGATCCGCACGCCGTCCGTGGTCAGTGCCAGCTCCTCGACCTGGGAGGAGAGCCGGAGCGTGCCGGGGCGCAGCGACCGGACGAAGGCGTGGATCAGCGCGTCCATTCCGTCCACCAGCTCGATCTGCCCGTTGTGGAACAGGCCGAAGTAGTCGACCAGGACCTCCAGCAGCGAGGACTGCTCGTAGTGGGTGAGGCCGCTGGCGTGCCCGAAGAGGTCCCAGGCGTCCTGGGACAGGTGCTCGTGGACGAACTGCCACAGCGACACCGAGGCCGCCTGCTCCAGCGCCGGGTCGTCCCAGTGGCCCTCCAGGGTGCGGCGCTGCTGTTCGACGGTCAGGGTGCGCCACACGGCGCCGAGCAGGCCGTCGAGGAGGGGGGTCGGTGCCTGCCGCTCGGCCGGGCGCAGCGCGTAGGCGGGAAAGAGCGCGGCGACGTCCCGCACCCGCACCCGCCGGCCGCGCAGGTGGTAGTAGGCGTGGGGGTTGGCGTTGACGAACGGGCGGGTCGCCAGGCGGAACCGGGTGAGGTAGTGCAGCACGCAGTGGTGGTTGCCCGGGATGCGCATGGCGCCCAGGTCCGCGTGCGTGCCGTCCCAGAACCGGTGGGTGCGCACCCGCCCGCCCGGCCGGTTGGCCCGCTCGTACACGACGACGTCGAACCCCCGGCGCTGCAGCTCGTGCGCGCACACCAGCCCGGCGATGCCCGACCCGACCACGGCCACCCGCGCCCCGCCACCGGGGGCAGGCACCACCAGCGCTTCCGGGAACGCGAAACTCGCATCGAACATCGACACCACCAATCGGACGCGCCCCCACGGCAAGCTTTGGGCAGGGGCTCTCCGTGGGCCACCGCCGGACACCGATTCGGGTGACCGCGACCGGCGGCGGCCGCAACCGCTTCGGGCGCGCGTGCCTGTCCGCGATGCCCGAGCGGCCGGGGCGTGGTCGGGGCGGTCCGGATGTCGACCGCACATCGTCCGTGCCCGCATCGCAGTCCGTGCCCCCGTCGTGGTCCATGCCCCATCACGCATTTCGCGTCACAGGAATACGTGAATTTCGTTTCGTGTCTCGCGTATCGCGATCGGCCTATCCTGAGGAGGTGGAAGAACAACGGGCGGTCGGGCACCAGTGGACGTTTCTGACCAACCATGCACGGGTCCTGGTGCAGATCGCGCGGGACCCGGGCATCAGGGTGCGGGACATCGCAACCCGCTGCCTGCTGACCGAGCGGGCGGTCCAACGGATCATCGCCGACCTCGAAGCCGAGGGGTATCTCAGCCACCGCCGGGTCGGGCGCTCGAACGTCTACCACGTCATCGACGGCAAACAGCTGCGCCATCCCGCGGACAGCGGCCCGACCCTGGCCGAACTCCTGGCCGTCCTGCTGCGGTGACCGACCGACCGCCACTGGTGGTAGCGACCGTGGCACTGAGCGTGATCACCCGCACTGTTATTGACGAATTTCCGTTCACGTATCGGTTGACGTGAGAAGGGATTCGGCAGACGCTGAATGTGTCATCCCGTGCCTCCAGGCAGGAGAAGGAGACCATGAGCGGTGAGCCGCCCGTGGCGTGCTCCGCCACCCCGAATCCTCCACCGCCCGCGCGGGCCGGCGGGCCGTTGCCCGGCGACCGGTGGGTCGCCGACGGCCTGCTGGTCAGGCTGGTCACCGTCGGCACCCGAGCCCGTGCGACCGTGTGCGGCGAGATCGACTTCGACGCCGCCGACAGCCTCGGTGAAACCCTTGAACACGCCCTGCACGCCAGCGACGCAGGGCTCGACCTGGACCTGTCCGCAGTCACCTTCTGTGACAGCGCCGGTCTCAACCTCCTGCTGGCCCTGCGCGGCACCGCGCACCGCAGCAACCGCACCCTCACGATCAGCGCGGCCAGCAGCCGGGTCGAGCGCCTGCTCGCGATCACCGAGACGACCGGCCTCTTCACCCCCGAGGAAGCCGGAGGAAGCCGCTCCGACGGCCCGTAGCACGAGAACACGGACCCGTGGCCTCGGGCGCCGACTCCTAGCGGCCCAGGGCGTGTTCGAGTTCCTTCTTGTTCATCTTCGAGCGCCCGTGGATGTTCCGCTGCCTGGCCTCGTTGTACAGCTGCTCCTTCGTCGGCCCCTGGGCACCGCTGTGCGAGTGGAGCCCGCCGCGACGGGCGGAGGAGATGTCCTCCACCGAGCTGCGGCTGGCGGTCTTCGACTCCCCGTGCCGGGCCCGTTCCTTGTTCACCGTACGGGCCGCGATCTCCTCGGCGCGCTTCTCGCTCTCACCGCGTTCCAGCGCACTCTCCTTGATGTGCTCGTACTGCCGCTCCCGCTTGGGACTCGATCCGCGAGGCATGTCACACACTCCTGTCCGATGACCGCGGGGCCCGTGTCCCCCCGACGACGGTGCGGTAGGCAGGTTCGACGGGCTCGACGGCTTCGACGGGTTCCACGGGTTCGATGGGTTCCACGGTCTCCATGCCGGTGCGGCTTTCCCGGAAACGGCGGGGCAAACGCCTCGCGCCGCGTGCACGGCCGGTCGTCGGGCCGTAGCGTCGACAGGGTGGACCTGCCCAGGGCGGCAGTGGCGGGAGTGAGGGAGGCCTCGATGCCGGCCGCAGCGCTGTTCGATGTCGCCGGCACATCGCGCGACACCGGCTACTGGCACACCGGCGCCCGGACCGGGGTGCCCGGCCACCTCGATTCCAGCGTGCTCGCGGACCCGCCGCGTGCCACGCCCGGACGCGGCTGAGCGCGTCGTGGACGACTCCTCCGGCGGCGGATACGCGGTCTCCGCGGAGTTCTACGACCTCCTCCAGGCCGAGACCGACCGCCGCCTGGCCGAGCGGCGGTTCGCCGAGGCTGCCGGCCGGGCCCGCCACGCGGTCCTGGATGTCGGCGCCGGCACCGGAATCGTCACCGAGGTCCTGTTGCGCGCCTCCAGCGTGCCCGTGCACGCCGTCGAACCGGCCCCGGCCATGCGCGCCGCCCTGCTCTCGCGCCTGGCCCACCTCGGGGCCGACCGCCGTGCCCGCGTCACCGTGCACCCCGAGACCCTCGAGGTGGCGGGTCTGGCGGCCGTGGCGGACCTGGCCGTCGCCTCCAACGTGGTCGCCTGCCTGGATCCCCCGACGAGGCGCGCCACCTGGAAGGCGATCTCGGCGGCCCTCCTGCCGGGCGGCCTGCTCCTGTTCGACCCCCCGCCCGCCGACCTGCCCGGCGGGTGCGAGGAGGTGGGACGGCTCGGTCCGGTCCGGGTGGGCCCGGACCTGTACAGCGCCGACGTCACCCGTCGGCCGCACCACGGCGTCCTGCGGATGGTCTTCACCTACCGCGTCGAACGCGAGCGGGAGCTGCTGCGCGAGGCCCGGGAGGCGTTCGACCTGTGGCCCGCCCCGCCCGAGCGGCTCGTCGAGGAGCTCGAAGCCGCGGGCCTGCAACTGGTGCAGGCGCCGGGCGCGGACCTCATGGCCGCACGTCGCCCCACCGCGTGACACCGACAGGGACGGGCCGGCCGCTGTCGCCGGCCCGTCCGGAACGTGCGGTGGGCCGAGACGCGACGCCCCACCGGGCTGCACGAGGTGACGGGCCGCGCTCGGCCCGAACGACCCGCTCCGGCGGACGGATCGCCGTTCCCGCCGGTGGCCCGGGTCGTCATCCTCCGGGGTGTCGACCCGTGGTTCCGTCGTCATCGGAGTCCCGTGGTGGGTCGCCGTCGCCGTCGCCGTCGCCGTCGCCGTCTTCGGCGTTGCTGTTGAAAGCCACGTCGACCTGCTGTTCGGGGCGCCGTTCCTCCTGGTGGGCGATCGCGCTCAGTACCTGTTCGTCGGCGTCGGTGAGCGGCGGCTGGAGCAGGCTGCGCGGCCACAGGTGGCGGGCGAGGACGACGTTGGTCTCGCCGGCGTACACGGTGATCTCCGCGGCCAGGTAGAGCCAGGAGAGCAGCCCGATCACGGTGGCGAAGAAGCCGTAGACCTGGCCGGCGTGGCGCAGCTCGTGCACGACGAGCAGGGAGCCGAAGGCCTGGAGGACGGTGAACAGCGGGCCTGCGGCCGCGCAGCCCGGCCAGAGCGCGCGCGTGGGGACCTCGCGGGGGGTGAGCACGCGGAAGCAGGCCAGGCACAGGGCGGCGTTCAGGAGCGCGGAGACGATCAGGCCGCCGATGCGGGCGGCGGGCCCGCCGAGGGAGGAGGCGACGACCGATGCGGCCCCGGTGCCGAGCACCAGGCCGGAGCCGAGCACGAGCAGGAGCAGCAGGCTGCGGACCAGGCGCGGCCAGTAGCCCGGCCGGCGCACGCCGGGGACGTTCCAGATCTCGGCCATGGCGTGCTGGAGCACCTGCGCGATGCCGAGCGCGCCGTAGAGCAGGAACAGCATGCCGACGGCCAGGGCGAGCCCGCTTCCCCGGAGGGAGTGGACGTTCTGGCGGAGCTGGTCGCCGATGATCGGGAAGTCGGCGAGGGCGGAGTCGAGGACGGACTGCTGCGCACCGGGACTGCCGTGCAGGACGAATCCGAGGACGGTGCTGAGCAGGAGGAGCAGCGGGATCAGGGCGAGGAAGCCGTAGTACGTGATGAGCGCGGCGAGCAGTCCGCCGCGGTCGTCGCCGTACTTCTTGATCACGCCGAGGATCACGGCGGTGGGCCGGTGGCGCTGCTGGTAGCCGTCCACCGAGCGCAGTGTGCGTTCGACCGGGTTCATGCCGCTCTCCTTCCCCTCCTCCGTGTGACGGGCCCGCGCCGTGGCGGATCCGTCACGGCTCGGGCCCGTCACGGCTCGGGCCCGTGCGGGTGCGTCTGCCCGTTGGGCCGGTCGGTATGCCGGGTGGGCGTCGGCGTGGGCGTGGACGGCCGGTCAGTCGGCGCCGGGCAGTCGTGCCTCCAGGTGCCCGGAGATCACCCGGGTCTCGAACACCGGCTGCGGCGAGGTGGCCGGGCCGCTCGCGACCTCGCCGTCACGCAGGCGGAACTCGCTGCCGTGCCACGGGCAGCGCAGGCAGCCGTCGGCCACCGTGCCGTCGGCGAGCGGGCCGGAGAGGTGGGCGCAGCGCTCCGCGAGCACGTGGCAGCGCTCGCCGACGCGGACGACGACCACGGGCAGGTCGCCGGCCGTCCGGCGGACGGGTTCGCCCGGTGGGAAGTCGTCGACCGGTCCGAGTCCGACCCAGTCGGCGGGCGCGAGTCGGGACGCGGCGGCGGCCCGGTTGGGGCCGGCGGCCTGTCCGTAGGCCAGGTGGCCGCCGAGGACGCCGCCGCCCGAGATGGCGGCGAGCCCGGCCAGGCCGAGCAGTCGGCCCCGGGCGCGTCGGCCCCGGCAGCGGGCCAGCAGCGAGCCGGCGTACAGCAGCACGCCGGTCGTGTTGGCCAGAGCGTGGACCAGGCCGGTGCGGCGGCGCGGCCGGTCGAGCCGGGCCCAGTCCACCCAGCCGGACAGCGCGGTCGGCACGGCCGTCAGCAGCCCGGTGGCGACGAGTACGTCGGCCGACCGCTGAGCGCCCGGGGTGAAGTCCAGCAGGCCTGCCGAGGTCCAGCAGCCGATGGGCAGTTGGACCAGGCCCGGGTGGAGCGGGTGGCCGAGCCACACGCCGCGCAGGGCGTCGCGGTACGGCCCGAGCGGGAGAGCTTCCACCGCGTCGGCGAGCTTCCCGGACGGGAGGTCGAGGACCTCCCAGTGCGCCGGTGCGTCGAGCGTGCGGCGCAGTCGCCGGGACCAGCGGCGGTCGTGCAGAGCTGAAACGTCCATGTCTGGCGGCTTGCCGGATGCGGGGAGGCCAAACCCGTCCGGGAGTGTGCGTCGAGCCGGTCCGGGTACGCGCGCAGGGCCGGACGGGTCGTGTCGCGACCCTGTAGTCGCCGTAGTCGCCGTGCCGTGACCGCCCTGCGGCGCGAACCGCCGTGACCCCCGACGTCTCGCCGAGGCCCGCCGAACCGAGCGGGGGGGTGGGCCCGCGCGGTGTGGTGGGGAAGGAGTCAGGCGGTGGCCTTGCCCGCGGTGACCAGGGCGGCGAGTGCGGTGCGCTGGACGTAGACCAGCAGGCCGACGGTGACGCCGGCCATCACCAGGGCCATCAGGACGTGGCCGAGTGCCGAGACGAGGGCGAACCCGAGCGCGCCGAGCAGGACGTGGGTGCCGACCCGAAGGCCCACCAGGGCGAAGGCCACCTTGCGGGTGCCCTTGCCGCGCCACAGGAGCTTGGCGAGCTTGAGCCGCTTGCGCAGCAGGGTGAGCGAGACGGTGATGTTGGCCGCCACGAGGACGATCAGGGCGGGCCAGGCGGACGGGAAGGCCCGCAGCAGGTCGAAGGCGCCGGCCAGGACGCCCTCGAAGCCGAAGAACCAGGCGGGGAGCCGCATTTCGCCGACCGAGGGCAGCAGTTCACCGGCCGCGCCGGCGTCGAGGCCGACGGCGTCGAGGCCGCCGGCGGGTTCGGCGGTGGGTTCGGGTGCGGCCGCGTCGGTGCCGGTGCCGGTGCTCTGCATGGTGTCCCCCGTGGTGTCGTCCCCTGCCGGGGCCTGGGTTCCACCCACCCCGGTGATGATCATCAGTCTCGCACGCCGTGTCCGGTCGAAGGTAGCCCTGCTCAGGGCTTGCTGCGCGAACCCGCCCGAGAGCGACGCTCATCATCGATCCAGTGGATGATCGGTGAGGATCGGTGAGGATCGTTGCCATGACCTACGTGATCGAAGCTGCTCGTCCGGACGACTCCGCGTGCTTGGGGCCGTTGTTGCTGAGGGCTTGGCTGCAGACCTACCCCAACCCGGAGGCGGGGATCGACGAGGACTGGATCCGCGAGCATCGCGGTTCGTCGGCCACCGCGGAGGGCATCAGCCAGTGGCGGGAGTTCATCGAGGCGGCGAATCGGCAACCGGACGCGCTGTTCTGCCGTGTCGTCCGTTCTGGCACCGAGCTCGTCGGCGTTCTGTGCGGGCGCCGCGGCGAGGTGGTCACCCTCGGCCCGATGTATCTGCTGGACCACGTCCAGGGCCAGGGGCTCGGTGGCCGCCTGATGACCGAGTTCCTCACCTGGGCAGCGGCCGCACCCATATGCCTGTGGGCCACCGACTACAACGACAGCGCCGTCCGCTTCTACCAGCGCCACGGATTCACGATCACGGGCGAGCGGGAGCTCTGGCAAGGAAGGCTGCCCAACCTCCGTATGACCCGCGAGGCCGCACCTGGCACCGACCGCAGCTGAGCCACCCGCGTCGGCACGCGGGTCGGGAGTCAGCGGGTGTCGCGAACTCCGTGGAGCGATGGGCCTCCTCTGGTGTTCCGACGCCCCGCCGGTAACATGAGTGCTCCTCACGTTTGCGTCAGGAGGCTGTCATGCCGGATCGCTACGACCTGCCGGCGGGGTTCCGCTGGGGCGCCGCCACCGCCGCCTACCAGATCGAGGGGGCCGTCGACGAGGACGGCCGCGGCCCCTCCGTCTGGGACACCTTCACCGCCCGCCCCGGGGCCATCCGCGACGGGCACACCGGCGCGGTCGCCTGCGACCACTACCACCGCTACCCCGAGGACATCGCCCTGATGAAGGGCCTCGGGCTGGACGGCTACCGCTTCTCCCTCTCCTGGCCCCGGGTCCTGCCCGCCGGCCGTGGGCCCGTGAACCCCGCCGGACTCGCCTTCTACGACCGGCTCGTGGACGCACTGCTGGAAGCCGGCATCACCCCGCTGCCCACCCTCTTCCACTGGGACCTCCCGCAGGCCCTGGAGGACCACGGCGGCTGGCTCGACCGCGACACCGCGTACCGCTTCGCCGACTACGCCGCCCTCGTCACCGACCGCCTCGGCGACCGCGTCCCCACCTGGATCACCCTCAACGAGCCCTTCGTCCACACCGTCTTCGGCTACGCCCTGGGCACCCACGCCCCCGGCCGCACCCTGATGTTCCAGGCCCTCCCGGCCGCCCACCACCAGCTCCTCGCCCACGGCCTGGCCGCCTCGGTCCTGCACGACCGCGGCCTGGAAGTGATGCTCTCCAACAACCTCACCCCCGTCGAACCGGCCACCCCCTCGCCCGAGGACGTGGCCGCCGCCACGGCCTACGACGCCCTCCACAACCGGCTGTTCACCGACCCCGTCCTCCTCGGCCGCTACCCCGACCTCTCCGCCCTCGGCGTCCCCGACGACATCTACGGCGCCGTCCACGACGGCGACCTCGACCTCATCCACACCCCCGGCCTCGACGGCCTCGGCCTCAACTTCTACAACCCCACCCGCGTCGCCGCCCCCACCACCCCGGACCTCCCCTTCGACCTCGTCGACATCCCCGAAGCCCCCCACACCGCCTTCGGCTGGCCCGTCGTCCCCGACGCCCTCCGCCAACTCCTGCTCCAGCTAAGGGACTTCTACGGCAAATCCCTCCCACCCATCACCATCACCGAGAACGGCTGCTCCGTCACCGAGGAGACCGTCCCCGACCAACCCCGCATCGACTACCTCGCCGCCCACCTCGACGCCCTCGCCCAGGCCACCGCCGAGGGCATCGACATCCGCGGCTACTACACCTGGTCCCTCCTCGACAACTTCGAATGGGCCGAGGGGCTGTTCCGTCAGAGGTTCGGCCTCGTGCACGTCGACTTCGAGACCCAGCGGCGCACCCCGAAGTCCTCATATGTCTGGTACCGCGACCTGATCGCTGCCCACCGGGCGCGGAACGCAACTTAGGGGTCCGTAAATCCCTTGCGTGTAAGTTGAGTTGAGGATTGTCGTTACTGGTGGTTGCGGTCTGCCTATAATGACAGCCTGTTCGACGGGCCGAGGGCTACCACCAACGCTTCGGCCTCGGCCACGTCGACTTCGAGACGCAGCGACGCACCCGAAGGCCTCGTACGTCTGGTACCGCGACCTGATCGCCACTCACTGAGCCGATGGCTGAGGTCAGTTGCTTCAGCGGTCGTGGGTTGGGTGGTCTCCTGGCGATGGCCGAGGGGTCATTCGGGCGGCGCGCGGCAGCAGCTGCGCGCCAGATACTGCGAACGGAGCTCTGGACCTGAGGGGCCCTGGCTCTGTTATCCCGCACCGGAGCCGGTGGAGTGGACGTTGCGCTACCTCACCGGCGGCCTGGATCGGAACGGCACGCCGACCGAGGGGAGGTCGCTGCTACGGCCGGGGAGGCACTGGAGGAGAGTGACGCATAGTGAAGTTCGATAGTAGGCATGCCTTTCTGTGCAAAACGCCGCCACGCCAGAGGTTTCGGTTGCACAATGATTCAGTTCCGAACTAGCCGCCTGTTTTGAGCGTTGGCGCGCATCAGGCGTATAGGTACCACCAAGAACGGACTGTAATGGGCATGTCGAACAGTGGTGCTCTGTCGACCGGCGTGGCGCCTCTCCTCCGACTCATCGTCGCGTGGTTCGGGAGAACCGCCGCGACGGACTCGATGACGGCAGTTCGCGATCGTTGCAAGCGAATGGTCCTGAACCATGGTGCCTGGGCCGTTGCCATCGGAGCCGCCAGAGTCGCGCGCAAGGCCGCTGGAGCAGTGCACCCGGGCCGCCGAGCATCCCCGCTTCCCAGCGACCGCGTAGACGCACCGGTTCCGCCGCCCGTTGAGGCGGCGAGGGACGGTGTTGGGTGACCGCACCGAACGGAATTGTCCATCGAGTGTGGCGGCCCTATGACGATGCGCCGCTGGTCACCCGGGAGATGATCTCCGGGCTGGATTCCTGTGATCCCGTGGCACGGAACCGGCTTCTGGCCTACCTCGAAGCGGTCGTCATGCATCGTGCCGCGCCCGTTCACACTGCCGTCGCCTTCAACGCGGTGTACTTCGGGTACGACTTGGCTGCGGGCGGCTACGTCGGTGGCCCGTTGGACATCGGCGACTTCCCCTCGGTCGCGCTCGGTGAACAGGTGGACGCGCTGCCTGTTGGTGCGATGATCAACATCCGGACCGGTGGGGATCTGTTGCCGGCGGAGGTCGTCTACAAGGAAGGGGAGCACCCCGAGCTCGGGTCCTACGGTGAGACGCCTGCGTGGCTCTCCGGAGCCCCGGCGGGGGCACAAGGGCCCGGAGTACTTGCCCCTGACGAAACTCCGATCCTGACTGAGCGGCTGGTGTTCGACACCACAGCGTTCGGCCAGGACCTGGCGCCGACCGTGAATCGGCTTCAGCGGCTACGCCGCCAAGGGAAAACGGATGAGTTCGAGCATCTGGTGGTCGAGTCCCGGTACGCGCTGGTGGACGCCGACTTGGGCGATGCCGAGTACTACGCGCACTATCTCGTTACCTGCGGCCGGGATCAGCTCGCCAGCGCGCTGGCGCCGTCACCGCTCCCATCGCTGCTTGCGCCGGACAGCGGTGATGGCGAGCTTTTGGAAGCGGTCAGGGGGCTGATGGCTACCGTGCGGCAGGGCCTGGCATCGCTGGATACAGCGCGCATGTGGGGGGAGTACGCGTTCACCCGCGAATCGATGGCAGGGCGGCTCCTGGACTCCCGTCCACCAGATCGTGATGATCTCCTTCGGCTGGCTGAGTCAGCCGCGAACCAGGCCGTCCCCCGAGTAGCGCGCCGTGTCGGTGTGGGCTGGCCGCCTAAACCGGTGTACACGGCGGTGGGGCCCGCGCTGCGCAGTCGTGCGTCGTGGCAGGACCGGATTCGGGGCACCGACTACCCGTTGGTCGTCTGCCATGCCAACTCGGTCCTGTCCGACTACGCGCGGCGCGAGCGCGACGAGACGACCGGTCTGTTGCCGTCGGGAGTGCGGCTGAGCCTGGACGACCGCTGGCAGGGAGGCGGTGTCTGGCGCGCGGCTTACGTGGAGGACGTCGTGAACGCGGTGCCGACGGAAGGTTCTGCGGACGACCCTGTCGGTCGAGGCTGGACCGAGTCGTTCCCGTCGCGAGTACACGTTCCGGAGCCCTCGTCGCCACGGGATCACCGCTTGGTGGGCGTGGACGCGCCGCCGCAGGCAGAGGTCGATGGTCCCATCCCAAAGCCGTGGCCTGACGACAGCGATCTGGGCGCTTCGATTCTCCTCTCGGTCGGTGACAGTCGGGTTGAATGGGCTCAACCGCTTCGGCTGAGTCACGTGTCGGAGGAGTGTCTGCCGCTTCCCCGGCAGATCGCGGAGGAGTTCAGCGCAGCCGGAGCAGCTACCGGCTTGGTCCGTGTGGTACTCCATCACGCCGGACTGGAGCTTTCAGCGGATCGGGCCTGCCACGACACGAGCATTACGGAGGGTGAGCGGGGTGTTCGGCTTGACGGCCTCGCCTGGCCTTCGGAGCTCTTTCCTGGGATCTGGCTCTCCTTCACCTGGCAACGAGGCAGCAGGGTAGTCCACGCACGAACGACTCTGCTACCGCGTCCGGTGACCGTAGACGGCGACCCTGTCAGGCACCGTTATGACCCGAGGGTCCTCACCCGGGACTGGGCCGATGGCCTGCCGCTCTCAGTTCAACCTCCGGATGGCCTGTTCGCAGAGCGTCTGCTGATGACCGCAGTCCGACGGCTCGGTCTGCTTGACCAGTTCGGGCGAGCCATGCTGGCCCGGGTCGATGTTCCCGAGGCCGTGTACGAGGTCATGGGGGGTAGCGGACTGGCTGCCCACCGCGTTGAGGTTGTCCTGGCCGGTCTGCTCGCCGCCGAGCGTCTGACCGTCACGCGGGGCAGCCGCGGTCGCGACGGGAGGACGTACCACCCGCCTCGATCGGGTCAGCCCCTCGAACAACTCGTCTGCTACACACCGCAGTGCGTGAAGATTCGGGGCGGAGCATCAGTCGACGGTCGTGACCAGGACACATCCGTCGAAGTAGATCAGCAGGTCCATGAGCACGACGTGGCTGGCTTCCTCCGCCGCATCGGGCATCTCGGTCACCAGGCCACCGACGAACAGCGCACGCTCTACCACGCGGACCATCGACGGTTCCGGCTGACCGGCCCGGCTGAACTGCCGCCCGGATTCACCTATGTGCGCCCGCACAAGCGAGGCCGCTGACCAGGGAGCGTCGCGGTCCCCGTGCCTCCGCATCACCACCTGCCCCAGGAGGATCCTGCATGACCTTGCCCCGTCAACTCCGCGCTGCCACTGGCGTGGAGGACGACCCGCCCTTTCCCGTAGACCTCGGATCTCCGGAGTCAGGGACTGTGTCCGGGGAACTGCTCGAAGCCCTTGAGGCACTGTCGACCGCATTGACGGACGCATGGGTGGGGGAGCCCAAGCCCTTGGCGGTCGCTCTCTCGAGGCTCACCGAGGCGGACATCGAGCACGCCCTCAACTCCACGCCGGTGCAGTGGCGTCGCAATCTGTTGAGTGCACTCCGGATTCCCGTCGACGGGGCCAGAGTCAATCGGGCGCTGTGCCACGATGTGCTGACGCGCCTGCAGCGGAATCCCGACACGCCGCGAGCGCGTCAGGCGGCCTTTCATCTGACCTATCCAGTCGTTCACGATTTGGCGCTGGCCGGGTACCGTTTCACCAAGGGTGTTCCGGAAGACAGTTCTCGGCCCATCACACACCGCTGGAGTCCCGCACTGCTGCGGTTGACCGCCTGGACCCGGCTTGAGGTGAGAGTCAGCGACGCCCATTTGTGGTCGTGGGCGATGCTGCAGCCCTGGATCGCCGACATGGGGATCCCGGTCAAGGCCGCCGTGGCAGCCGCTCAGCGGGTGGTGGAGCTGGCTCCGGACGCGAGGCAGGCGCTTCGGGACGCGGACAAGAAGGAGCCGCTGAACCCGTCCCCTCCAGAGCCGACGGATGAGGCCGGTTCCGCCGAAGAGGTCGATCCGGGACTCGGCGATGCCGCCCTGCCCGACGTCGAGCAGCTGAACACCTCTCTGTGCCGGGTGGCGGACATGCTGCAGGCAGCCGTCGAGCCCGCCCGTCGTACGGCCGAGGCCATCGCCCGGCAGTCCCGCCCTGTCGACACAGACCTGGCGGCCTTGCTCGAAGTGGCCACAGCCTTTGACGCTGCAGCTCTTGGCCTTGCCGCCCATGGCGTGGGCCCGATCACGGCGGACCTGGCTAGCTATGCGCGGGAGACCGACGTTGCGGTGCGTCGTCTGGCCGCGGCGCCCCTCCGCGAACGACTCGGTCAGGTGGTGTGGCTGAGGTGTCGGTCGGGTGATACGGCGCTCGCCCAGGACCTGGAGATCGCGCGGGCGAGGGCCTGCACGATCGCCGAAACCACCGACTGGAGTGTCGCTGACCAGGAGGACGCCGAGGCCATCAACGCGCTGCTGACCATGGTGGAGCTGCACGCGGCTGACCATCAACCCGCCGAGATCCTCGCCCTGCTTCCTGCCGCGGCGAAGAGTCGGTGGCTTGCCTATCCCGCCGGCCGATACACGGAACTGTTGCTCCAGCCCGACAGCGAGGCCGTAGACGAGGCCATGCAGCAGGTGGAGCCTGTGCCGTCGGAGCTCGAACTCGAAGCTCCCGTGCCCATCCTGGAGAACGCCACGGCGCAAGCGCGGCCTGAACATGGCTTCCTGACGTCGGCCGGTCAAGGCGTTCACAGCGGCGGTGATTCGACGGCGACTGGTGCAGCAGCGGTGAGCGCCGTCGTCCTCGAGCCGCAGCCGGCGAGACAGCTCCCCGAAATGACCGACGAGCTCCCGCCGGCGCCGGAAGAGGCGGCGATCCTTCCCTCGGTAGAGCCCGAGCCCGTGGTGGAACCCATCGACGTCGTTGCCACCGCCGGTGCCCTCGGCAACCAGTTGAGGTCCACCGAGGACCCGACCCCGGAATCCCGTACGTGCCTTGCCGGACTCGTCTCGGCGCAGCGCTACGGCCTGGCCGCGTCACTGGCCGCCGGCCTTGGGGAACCGTCGCAGCGGACCGCCGTGCTGCAGGTGGCAGCCTGCGCGGAGGCAGTGCGGTCGGCGAGCAGTGAGAGCCTCTCACGTATTCGCACGCTGCTTGCGGGCCCGGACCTCACTGATCTGACCGCGAGTCGGGCGGAGGCCGCTCTCGCCACCGCCGCGCTTCTGCGTGCGGTGCTCGTCACCGGTGACTCCGAAGCCGGTGCATCGCTCGGCAGAGTCGCGACAGGGCTTCCACCCGGCCTTGTCCAGGTGGCGGATGAGGTAGCCCAACGGGCGCTCAAGTCACTGCTGGTGCATTCTCCACCGCTTGCTCTGGCCCGAGACTCGGCCGAGCTCGAACGTGCGCTGGAGGACGCCAGGGAGGACTGCAGGCAGGGGCTCGACCAGGTGCCGAGCATCCGATTCCCACGGGGAAACAAGATCGTCCGTCACTGGTGGGATTCCGAGAAGGGTCTGGTCGGCTCGCTTCTGAGGCACGCAGTCGACGACGACAGAACCGGTCTCGAAGCCCTTTCGCGGATGGTGCGCGAGCTCCGCGACCCGGCGGCCATCCAGTCCAGGCTGGACAGGTTGGACCGCGAGTTCATGTCCCCGGGTGCCCGGACCCGCTTGGAGGGACCGGCCCGCCAGGACCTGCTGCGGCACACGGCGGACCGGCTCGCACTGGTCGACCGATGGTGCCGACTCGCTCAGGAGCTTGCCGCGCGAGACTCGGACTGGAGCGCCGACCAGGTCCAGGAGATGCGCTCCGTCGTGCTCGGTCTGCGTGAAGACGTCCTTCGCGAGGTACGCCAGCAGATGGCCGCCGCGGACGTCGTTGCCGCTGCCACCCTGGAAGCGGCCGTGACGTCGCTCGCCCGGACCTTTGACCTGCTGTCGGGCGCGGCACGGCTCGATGACATCGAGCTCTCGGCGGAGCTCGCTCTGCACGCTGAACTTCTCAAGGTTCCCGGAGCGGTTGTGGATGCGGCCACGGGAAGCGTGCGGTACCCCGAGGTGCCGGCCGAGGAACTGGCTCGGGCAGCACAGCGCTCCTGGGAGGAAGCGGTTCGGTCTCAGGCGGCGCACGAGCATTTTGCCACGTCACATCAGCTCCTCGACCTCTGGACGAAGCGGCAGCTTCCCAGCCTCGGAGAGCAGGACGCGCCGTCGGACCGGTTGCGCACAGCCGTACTGGAGGCAGGCAAGCAGGTCGCGCAGGAACTGCGCGAAACCCGCCAGCGTCTGGAGGAGAGCCTGCGGCGGGCCCGCGTGGACGGCGCCCTCACCGAGGAGCGGGAGCGCGCGTTCGAGCGCCGCATTCAGGACGCCGTGCCCGAACCGGACGGTGACCTCGCCGCTGTCCGGAGTGAACTCGATACCCTCTCGGGGGAGCTCAACCGGGCGCACGCGAGTCATTCGGCCGCGCTGCGCACGCGGCTCCTGGAGATTGACGGACTTCAGGCCGACGATCGGGAGCGCGTGGAACAGCTGATCGACACCGGTGATCTGCTCACAGCCGATGAACTCATCTCCAATCTGGTGAACGGGGAGAGCATCCCCGACACTCGCTCGAAGGACCAGAGCCTGGCGGCCTTCCTGCCGCAGGTACCGACCGAGCTGGCCGGGACGGGTATCTCCCGGGAGTTGATTGACGCTGTGCGCCGTCAGGAGCGCTATCTTGGGTTGGAGGCTCTCGACTACTCCGCCTTGTCGCCCGAGATCGCGGAACAGAGCGCGCAGGCCTTGACCGGCTGGGCGGACCTGGCGAGCCGGAAAGGCAGCGCGCGCACACAGGGCGTCCGTGAGAGCGAGCTGCTGATGCCCGCCCTGCGGCTGATCGGCTACAGCAGCAAGAAGGGTCCGCAGCGAGTCGACCAGCCGCGCTCCGGCAGCTACCGCTTCCTTGACATCCCGTCGGTGGACTACACCGGTTCGGCCTTGGTGCCCGCGTTCGGGTCGGGTCTGCGCGGGAGTCTCCGGCTGATGCTGGTGTGGGACCGGCCCTCGGCCGAGACGCTGACGTCCTGGATTCAGCAGGACCCCAACGACGACAGCCTTGTCGTTGCCTACTTCGGCACCCTCTCGGTACGCGATCGCAGCGTCCTCGCCGCGCAGAGCGCTCGCGGGCGGCGGGCAACAGTTGTTCTCGACGATGCCGCACTCGCTCATCTGGCGGCCTGCGGCAACCAGCGCCTGGACTCCGCGATGCGCGTCCTGTTGCCGTTCTCCGCGGTCAATCCGTACGTCATGGGTAAACGTGCTCCGGTGTCCGAGGAGATGTTCTTCGGTCGTGACAAGGAGCTGGCCTCCGTTCAGCGGGCCACGGGCGACCAGGTGGTCTTCGGCGGGCGGGGTTTGGGTAAGTCGGCGCTGCTGAAGCAGGCCGGGCGGAAGTACGAGGCCCAGGTCCCGGACTCGCGGTTCAGCCTGCTGCTCTCACTGGACTCGACGTTCACCGGCACCAACGCTCCCTCCGCCACGGTCTGGGACCGGATCGGCCGCCGGCTGATCGAGCGGGACGCACTCGTCCTGCCGCGAAAGGTCAAGGCCGACGCGGTACTGACATACCAGCACGTGCTGGACGGCATGAAGGCGTGGCTTCGCGAGGACACCAAACGAGGACTGCTGATCATGCTCGACGAGGCCGACGGCTTCTTCGAGTCCGACTCCCCGCAGTTCACCGAGACCCGCAGGCTGCGTGACCTCGGTGCGGAGACGGAGGACAGGGTCAAGGTGGTGTTCGCGGGCCTCCACTCGGTGCAGCGATACGCGAAGATCGCGGTCAACAGCCCGTTCAGCCACCTCGCGCAGCGACCCACCGTGATCGGCCCGCTTCGGCCGCAGGACGCGGCAAAGCTGCTCATCGAGCCGCTGGCCGTGCTGGGGTACGAGTTCGAGGAGCCCGCGTTGGTACACCGAATTCTGGGGCACTGCTCGTACCAGCCGTTCCTGCTCCAGATGTTCGGCCATCGGTTGGTGCAGACCATGCATGCCAAGCGAACCGGTGTGGCTTCAGGTCCGCCCTACACCATCACTCGAGCAGATGTGGAGGAGGTCCAGTCGGACCGGGAGCTCAGGGCGAGCATCACCGAGGCGTTCCACGACACGCTGCGACTCGACTCCCGCTACAACGTGATTGCGAACGTGGTGGCCCACCATGCACATCACTACGGGTTGGATGCCAAGCTGAGTCAGCTCCGACTGCGGGAGGAGTGCACGTACTGGTGGCCGGAAGGGTTTGAGAACCTGGACACGGACCAGTTCCGCGCCTACCTCTCCGAGATGGAGGGGCTCGGCGTGCTCGCGCCAGATCCCGACCACCGTGGCTGGCACCTGCGCAGCGCCAACGCACTGAGCATGATCGGCAACCTGGGCAGGGTCGAGGCTGAGTTGGAGGAGGCCTCAAGCCGAAAGGTGGCTGAGCACTTCAGTCAGTTCGAGGCGCGGCATCGGTCACGGGACGGCCAGTCCCACTCCCCGCTCACCGCGGACCAGATCGCCGATGTGCTCCCCGGGCACGGAAACCAGGCACGCCTGATCATCGGAACTGTCGCCACCGGTATCGACCGGGTCGGCCTCGCTCTGCGGGACGTGGCGGAGACCACCGGCTGGGAGATGCCGCACGTGTCGAAGCGATCCGACTTCGATCGTGAACTCGTCGTGGGCCGAGCGGGCCAGCAGCGGGTGGTGGTGTCGGACCTCACGGTGAAGGCGCCGTCCGAGGACGCATGCCGGGGCACGTTGGAGAGCGCAGTCAGGCGCACCCCGACCGCGGCCGGCGTCACGCGCTCAGCTGTCATCATCGCCGGGCCCGAGCAGCCGCTGCTCTGGGAGATCGCCCTCGGCGAGAGCAGCGCCTACGGCATTGAGGTCGAGTCGATTCCCCTGCGCCGGTTCACCTCGGACGGCCTGCGGTCGTGGGCCCAGGACAAGGAGGCGTTCACCTCCGAGACACAGCTGGAACAGCTCCGGGGCCACACAGGCGGTTGGCCGATACTGGTCCACAAACTGTCCGCCGCGCTGGACGAGGGGCTGCACGGGGACAGGGCCCTGCATCAGGCCTCGGCGGGTCTCGAAGACGAGAACGGGGCGCGCCAGTTTCTGGCGGAGGCAGGCCTGATCCCGCACACCACGCAGTGGGCCGCCTACCGGGCCGTTCTGGAGTTCATGACGCCGGACGGCATGACCCTTGACGACCTGCACACGGCGATCGAGGCGGACACCGACGGCGACTCGATGGACGCGGCCTACGCACTCCGTCTGCTGCGGGCCCTCCAGGTCTTCGATGTCACCGCCGATGGCAAGCACCACCTCGAGGCTGTTCTTCGGGATGCCTGGAAACGCACTCATACCGGTTGACCAGGTCGCGGGTTACTCAACGCGAGCGGTGAAGTGACCCGCGACCTGTATCGGACGCATCGGGAACCGGGCGGGGGGGGGGGGGGGGGGGGGGGGGGGGGGGGGGGGGGGGGGGGGGGGGGGGGGGGGGGGGGGGGGTGGTTGGGTT
>NZ_JBVIWC010000005.1:315828-387923 GCF_055594965.1 Kitasatospora sp. NPDC040550
TCGAAAATGCCCCCACCCCCCCCCCCCCACCCCCCCCCCCCCCCCCCCCCCCCCCCCCCCCCCCCCCCCCCCCCCCCCCCCCCCCCCCCCCCCCCGGTTCCCGATGCTCGTTATCGAGGTCCCGGTCGGTGCTGCGGGTGCGTCCACGTAGTGTGGTGCCCGACGGAGGGGAGGGGAGCCGTTGCGCAGGGTGCCGCCGGAGATGTTCCGGTTCACGACGGGGGAGAAGACCGAATTCTATGGTGCGATCCTCCAGGCCTTCGGAGCGGCCAACGAGCGGTTGGAGACCGCTCTCGGGCTGGAGGAGGTCCGCACCCGGCTGCGGACCGTCGGCTGGCTCAACGCGGTCCATGACGACGACCTCCAGGAGGCGCTGCGCAAGCTCAGGGAGTGGCAGCTGCTGGATATCGTCCAGAACCACGCGGAGAACTACCGCACCGCCGAGGAATACGAGCGCCGCAACCTCCAGTACTCGCTGACCCGGCGCGGTGAGGCCGCGTTCGCCGGGGTCGAGCACGCTCTGTCCGTGCTCGCCTCGACGGGGGCGCTTCAGACGGCGGTGCTGGAGGCGATCACGGACCGGCTCGACGAGCTGTACGGGCTGCTGGGCGACTCCACGTCCTCGGACCGTCGGGTCTTCACCACGCTGCAGGAGCTGGAGGGCCACCTGGAGGCGCTGCTGGCCAACACCAAGGCGTTCAACGGCGAGTTGCAGCGCCTGCTGCGCGCCGATGGCGTGGACCTGGCGACCTTCCGGGAGGTGAAGGCCGCGACGGTGGGCTATCTCCAGGAGTTCCTCGTCAACCTCGACCAGCGGGGTCAGGCGGTGGCCTCCGCCGTTGAGCGCGTCGAGCAGTGCGGAGTGAGCCTGCTGCACGCGCGAGCGCTACGGGGCGCCGAGCTGCCGCCGGTCGCCGACGGCGATCCCGCGCCGGCCTGGCTGGAGCGGCGCCGGGCGCGCTGGGAGGGGCTGCAGGCCTGGTTCCGGCCGGCCGACGGGGCGCGGCCCCGCGTGGAGCAGCTGCACGACGTGGCGCGGCGGGCGATCGTGACGCTCCTACAGGTCCTTGACCGGATCACCGAGTCACGGCGCCGCTCCTCCAGTGCCGTCCAGGACTTCCGGGAGCTGGCCCGCTGGTTTGCCGCGGCGCCCGGCGAGGACGACCTGCACCGCCTGTGGTCGGCCGCATTCGGTCTCGGTCCGGCCCGGCACGCCCATCTCGCCCACCCGGACCCGGAGTTGGTCCCCTCATCGGGCAGCTGGGCCGAGGCTCCGCCGGTGGAGGTGTCGGCCCTGCTGCGCACCAGCGGCCGCACCGAGCGGTTCACCCGGACCGGGAAGGTACGCGACATCGGCGGGATCAAGACGGCCCGGGCCGAGCGGGCCCGGAAGGAGCGGGCCGAACTCGAAGTCGCCTGGGACGTCCTGGCCACTGACGGTCCGGTGCGGCTCTCCGGCTTCGGCACGCTGGACCACGCTGTCTTCGAGCGGCTTCTCGACCTCCTTGGCCGGGCGCTTGCCGCACGACCGGACGGCAGCGGTACGCGCCGGGCGGTCACCTCCGACGGCCGGGTCGAGATTCTCCTCCGGCCGCTGCCCGACGGCGGGCGGGCCGTCCTGCGGACACCTCGGGGGAAGCTGGAGGGACCTGACCACCTGGTGGAGATCCACAGCGCCGGCAGCACACGGGAGCCCGCCGGGCGGGAGGCAGGATGAGCACCCTTGCGAACCAACTCGTCCTGGCCGAGCGGCAGGACGTCGCCCGAGGCATCAGGCTGCTCCTCGGCCGGCCACTGATCACCGAACGCGGAGACCCGTCCGCCTTCGAGGTGATCCGCCGTCGGCAGGACCCGTTGACGAAGTGGTTCGACTACCACTGCGGTTGGCAGCTGGTGGTGGAGCCGCGTCTGGGGTACGCGCGCCTGCTCAAGATGCGGACCGTCTCTGACGCCTCGCGCCCCGCCCGTCGACTGCGGTCCGGCAAGGCCCCGTTCGACCGCCGCCGCTACACCCTGCTGTGCGTCGTCGCGGCCGAGCTGCTCCCGGTCCCGGTGACGACGGTCGGCCTGCTCGCCGACCGGGTCGTCCAGGCCTGTGCCACCGACGAGGCGCTGCCGCCCTTCGACACGGCGAGCAAGCCCGAGCGCATGGCCTTCGTGGACGTCCTCAAGCTGCTGGAGGCGTACGGCGCACTCCTCACCGTGGACGGCCTCACGGAGAGCTTCGTCGACTCGGCGAAGGCCAAGGTCCTCTACCGGGTGGATGCCACCGTACTGATGCGTCTTCTCGCCGCACCCGTCGGGCCGTCCCGGCTGGCCGTGTCGGCGGAGGACGTACCGCTGCGCTTCGAGGAACTCCTGCGGGGCACGGTACGCGAGAGCCGGTACGGTGGCGCCGACGCCTCCGATGCGCAGCGCAACCTCCGGCTGCGGCACGCGGTGCTGCGTCGGCTCTTCGACGATCCCGTCCTCCACCACGACGAGCTCGGCGCCGACGAACTGGCCTACCTCACCTCGCCGACCGGGCGGCAGATCGTCCGGCGCGCCGCCGAGCAGGGCGGTTTCGTGCTGGAGGAACGGGCCGACGGCCTGCTGCTCGTGGACCCGGACGGGATCGCCACCGACAGCCGCTTCCCGGACGACTCCGCGACGGCCCGTGTGGCCGCCCTGCTCCTGCTCGAACCGTTGACAGCCGCTCCGGACGGGCTGACACCGGAACAGCTCGCGGTCGAGGCGAACGAACTCCTGCGGCGCTTCCCGCAGTGGGCGAAGACCTACCAGTCGGAGGACGGCGCCCAGCGCCTCACGGCCGACGCCGTTCGCATCCTCGGCGACTTCGGCCTGGCCCGCCGGGTCGGCGACCGCACCGTCCCCCGGCCCGCGGCGTTCCGGTACCGGACCACCGTGCCCGACGGTCCCGCAACCTGACCAGGGAAGACTTCCGATGACCGTGACACAGCTCCCGCAGCGCTCCGCGTTCCCGACGGCGGCCGCAGCAATGCGGTGGCGGCCTTCCAGGGCCGGCATCCTCAATGTCTGGCGCTACTACGACGAGGTCTTCACCTTCCACGAGGGCCGACTGCTCCTGCGGGGGCAGAACGGAACCGGTAAGTCGAAGGCACTGGAGGTGCTCCTGCCCTTCCTGCTCGACGCCAGCCTGCGACCCAACCGGCTGTCCACCTTCGGTGGATCCGAGCGCACCATGCACTGGAATCTGATGGGCGAGGGCGCCTCGGGCAAGACCCGCGTCGGGTACGTGTGGCTGGAGTTCGTCCGCGACGACGGAGAAGTCGACGGTGGTCCCGGCTGGTTCACCTGCGGCGCCAGACTCCAGGCCAGCGTGCACACCACCGGTGTCACCGTCGACTACTTCACCACCGGCGCGCGGATCGACCGCCCCGGCGGTCTCTCCCTGGTCAACGACGCGGGCCAGCCGCTCACCCGCGCTGCGCTGGCCGAAGCCCTGCAAGGCCGGGGCGAGCTGCACGGATCACCGACCGACTACCGCAACACGGTCCGGAGCACGCTCTTCTCCGGGCTGAGCGAGCAGCGCTACGACGCCCTGATCACCGCGCTGCTCCAGCTCCGCACCCCCAAGCTCTCGGAGCGCCTGGATCCGTCGCTGCTGTCCTCCCTGCTCTCGCGGGCCCTGCCCCCGCTCGGCCAGGGCGAGATCACCGAACTGGCCGAGGGCTTCGAACGCCTCGACCGCCAGCGCGAACACCTGAAGGCCCTGGACGACGAGGTGGCTGCGGCCACCGCCGTCGCGAACCAGCAACGTGGCTACGCCCAGCGCGTCCTGCGCGCCGGGGCGGCGGCGCTCATCTCCGCGACGACCGAGATGGACAACCTCGCTCGCATCGCCAGGGAGAGCGGGGAGGCGCACGCGGAGGCCGTGCGTGAGCGCGACGGGAACAAGCGGGCGCAGCAGGAGCTCGAACACAGACGGCAGGAGACCGAGGGAGCCATCGAGGGGCTGCTCGACTCCGAGGCCTACCGGCAGGGGCAGGAGCTCGACCAGCTCCGTCGCAGGAGCGACCAGGCCGCCCGGGCCGCGGCCCGGGCCCGCACCGCCGCCGACCGGAGGGTTCGGGCGGCCGACGAGGACGCGGGGCGTGCCGACGATGCGCGGCTGCGTTCCGAGCAGCGGGCCGAACACACCCGGGCCGCCCGGGAGGAGGCGCGGGGCGCGGCGCGGCGAGCAGCCATGGAGTCCGTCTGCGCCGAGGTGCAGACGGTGCTCGGTGCCGCACCTGGTCCGTCCGGGGAAACAGAGGAGCAGGGGCGTACGGCGCGCCGCCTGCTGCGTGGTGCGGTCGTCTCGCGGCACCGCCAGATTGGCGAGGTCCGCGCCGCCGTGGAGCGCCATGAGCGTTCCCTCGCGGACCGGACGACGGCGGAGCAGCACCTCGACTCGGCGCGCGAACGGCTGGCCGGGGCGACCGCGAAGCGCGAGGGGAACGCCCACGCCTACGAGGTCGCCGTCGACGCCCATGCCGCCCTGTTGCGCCGTTGGGCGACGGAGGACTGCGCGGAGCTGTCGATCGACGACGCCGAGGAGCTCGCGTCCCAGGCCGCGGTCGAGGCCGACGTCCTCGTGCTGGTCGAAGCCGCCGCCCGGGCGGCGGAGAGTTCCATCACCGCCGACGAGACGACCGCCCGCGCCGGCCGGGACGACGCCCGTGCCCGGCGTGACCGGGTCGTCGGGGAACTGGAACGCACCGCGGCAGCGGTCGATCTCCCGCCGGTTCCACCGCGGACCCGCACGGCCGACCGGTCGGTCCTGCCGGGGGCACCACTGTGGCGACTGCTGGCGTTCCGGCCGGACGTGCCGCCCGCCGATCAGGCAGGCATCGAAGCGGCCCTGGAAGCGGCCGGCCTGATCGACGCCTGGATGGCTCCCGACGGCGGCCTCGTCGTCACCGGACACGACACCCTGGCCGACCCGGCAGCGGCCGTGCCCGCACCGGGTCCCTCGCTGCTCGACGTCCTCTCTCCCGAACCCGACGGCCCGGTGCCGCCGAGCCGGGTGCAGCGGCTGCTCGCAGGCATCGCCTACGGTCCCACGCTCCCGACGGGCCACCCGGCCGCCGTGGCGGCCGACGGAAGCTGGCGGCTGGCGACGGCGGTCGGTTCCTGGACCAAGGAGGAGTCCAGCCACATCGGCGCTGCGGCCCGGGAACGCGCCAGGCAGCGGCGGATCGCGGACCTCACCGCCGAACTGGCCGAGGCCGACATCACCGTCACCGGGTACGAGACGCTACTGCGTTCCCTCGCCGACCGCCGGACGCGCCTCGGAGCCGACCTCCGCTCCCGGCCGCACCACCGGGAAGTGGAGCAGGCCAAGCGCGTCTGGGAACGGTCCGAGTCCGAGGTGGGCGCGCGCGAGGACGCCGTACGCGAGGCCGTCGAACGGCTCGCGCGACAGGAGGAGGCGGTCGCGGACGCGCTACGCGCGCTCGCCGTCGCCTCGGCCGAGCACGCCCTGCCGACCGAACGCGCCGCCCTGGACACGACCGCCACGGCCGTCGACGCGCTGCGTGAACAGGCCGACGTCTGGCTCGACGCCCACCTGGCCTGGACGGCCGCCCAGCACGCCTGGAACTCCGCGCGCAGCCGCGCCGAGGCGTCCAGGGGCGCGGCAGCCGAGAGCCTGGAGGAGGCCGAGACCGTCGAGGCCGCCGCCCGAGGGCTCCGATCCACGCTCCGGGCGGTCGAGAGCACCGTCGGCGAGGACTACCGCCAAGTGGCCGCCCGCATCGGTGACTTCCGGACGTCCCTCGACCGGATCCGCCGCGACATCGAATCCGGAACCCAAGCACTTCTCACGCTCGAAGGTCGCATCGGTGCACTGGGTGCCACCACGACCCAGGACGAGGCCCTGCACGAGAGGGCCGTGGTGGCCCGGAACGAGGCAGCCCGCAGCTTCCGGCACCTGTGCGTCCTCGGATTCCCCGAGGACGCCGGCCTCGGCCTCGTCCTCACCTCCATGGACGGCACTCGCGCGACTCTCGAAGCCGCACGCGAGACCGCTGCGGCATGGCCCAACCTGCCGCACGGCACCAGGAACCTCGGCGACTCCCTGAACCGCCTCTCCGAGGCCGTCCACCGAGCCCGCCAGAGCCTCAGCAGCCGTGCCGACCTCGAACTCGAAGCCGAGGAGGACATCCACGTCCTCACTGCCACCATCGACGGCATCCGCGTCGGCGCGACCAGCCTCCTCGCCATCCTCACCGGTGACCGTGACCGCAGCCAGGACGACATCACCGACGCCGAACGGGGCCTCTTCGACCGAACCCTCACCGGCGACACCCGCCGCCACCTCGCTTCCCGGATCCGCCAGGCCGGTGAACTCGTCGAGCGGATGAACGGCCACCTCGAACGGGTCCGCACCGCGTCACGGGTGGCGGTCCGTCTGGTGTGGCAGATCCACCCCGACCTGCCCGCCGGCACCCGGACGGCCCGTGAACTGCTGCTCAAGGACCCGGCCCGGATCACCGAAGCCGACCGCGAGGCCCTGCACGCCTTCTTCCGGGGCCGTATCGAGGAGGCCAAGACCCGTAACACGGCGGCCACTTGGGAGGAGCAGCTTGCAGAGGTCCTCGACTACACGGCCTGGCACCAGTTCGTCGTCAAACTGGACCGCGCCAACGGCGCCGGGTGGCAACTGCTCACCAAGAAGCTCCACGGCGCGCTGTCGGGCGGGGAGAAGGCCATCGCACTCCACCTGCCGCTCTTCGCCGCCGTGGCCGCTCACTACGAGGCGGTGCCGCAGTCCCCGCGGCTGATCCTGCTCGACGAGGTCTTCGTCGGCGTCGACACCGTCAACCGCGGGCAGGTGTTCGCCCTCCTCGCGGCGCTCGACCTCGACCTGGTGCTCACCTCCGACCACGAGTGGTGCACCTACCGGGAGCTCTCCGGGATCGCCGTTCACCAGCTGATCACCGGAGGCGACGGCGACGATGCCGTCACCAGCGCCCGCTTCACCTGGACGGGTGCCGACCTGCTGCCGGACGAACCCGACACGGAGGAACCGGCATGACGGACCGCCACCCCCTGGACCTGCCCGAACTCCGCCCCCTCTGGGCTGCCGTGCACGACCGCCTCTCGACCGGCCGCTCCGTCAGCCGGATACGGTCCGGACCGCTCGACGACGCCGGCCGGGAGGCGCTGGCGGACCTCCTCGGACTCGACCGGCTCCCCGCCGCCGAACCGACCATCCCGCTCGCCGTCCTCGACGGTGCCGTACTGGACGCCTGCGGCCGGCCCGTCCGCGACGTGGTGACCGCCGTCCTCGGCCCGATCCAGGACCGCGCCGCCCAGCGCGAGCAGAAGGCCGGCCAGCGCGAAGCCCTGTGGGAGTGGCTGGCCGGCCACGAGGTCGTCACCGCCCAACCCGCTCTCCTGGAATGGGTCGGCCACCTGCGCGCCAACGGCCTCGTCGACCGCTCACCGGACCGGACCCGGGGCCTGCTGACCGCCGCGCTCACCGTCCTCGCCGCACTTCCGGCCGACGGCGAACCACTGCCGGTCCTCGCCGCCCGCCTCCTCAACGGCGACTCCCACGCCCTCGACGACGGAACCCGGCTGTCCGGCGTGGTCCTGCGCGCCCTGGCGCTGCTCTACGGCACCGCCATGCCCGACGCCGCCGAAGGGCGACGCGCACTCTGGAGCCGAGCCGGCGTGGCCGACGACGACCTGTCAACCAGCGTGCTCGCCGTCGGCCTGCGCCCCGAAGGCGAAGGCCCGGTCGCCGTGATCTCCCGCACTTGCGCCGACGCCGGCCACCCCGTCAGCCTCACCCTCGCCCAACTCCGCACACCCGGCCGCTTCACCGCTCCCGCAGGGCCGGTGCACATCACCGAGAACCCCAGCATGCTCGCCCTGGCCCTACGGAGCTTCGGCCCCCGCTGCCCGCCCCTGGTCTGCACCGCCGGCTGGCCCAACACAGCCGTGATCCACCTGCTGCGCCGACTCGCAGACGACGGTGCCGCTCTGCACTACCACGGCGATTTCGACGGCGAGGGCATCCGCATCGCGGCCCACGTCCTCGCCAAGACCGGAGCGACCCCCTGGCGGATGTCGGCCGAGGACTACCGGGCCGCCACGCAGCGGGTGCCCTCGGGTCCCGACCCGGGGCGCCTCACGCCCGCACCGTGGGACTCGGCACTCGTCGACTCCATGGCCGAATTGCGCATCGCCGTGGTCGAGGAGGTGGTCGCCGACCTCCTCCTGGACGACCTGACGGACCACCGTCACGGATAGAATGACAGCCTGTTCGACGGGTTGAGGGCTACCACCAGCGCTTCGGCCTCGTCCACGTCGACTTCGCGACCCAGCGGCGCTCCCCGAGGGCCTCGTACGTCTGGTACCGGGACCTGATTGCTGCCCACCGGGCGCGGTCTGCGGAGTAGTGGAGGCTGCTCAGATCGTTCAACTTGGTTACTGCGCAGGAGAGTTGGTGTTCCCCGGGAGGTGGGGTGTCAGGGGGTGCTGGGGCGGGTCTCGGTCCAGTCGACCAGGAGGCGGCGTTCGGCGAAGAGCCAGTCGCCGTTGTGTTTGACGAAACGGTCGAGGTAGCGGATGGACGCGATCATGAGGGTGCGTTCGTCGTCCGGGCCGGCGGAGATGTGGTGCGCCAGGCAGTAGGTCTCGCCCTCGGCGCGGTCGCCGTCGACGGTCACGGTGCTCTGGCCGTTGAAGTGGGTGGTGGCGCGATACCGATTGAGGTCGGCGAAGACCGGGGCGAGGGCGGTGCGGCCGTGCAGTTCCTGAGTGGGTTCGGGGGCCGTGGCGTCCAGGTGGACCAGGAAGCGGGTGTCCTCGGTGAACAGGGCCATCTGGCCCTCGGCGTCCCGGCGGTCCGCACAGTGGGCGTAGGCGTCGACCAGCCGGCGGATGGCCAGCCGGTCGGCGGCCTCCTCGGGCGGTAGGGCAACGGGGGAGGGCACATCGGCTCCGATCGTCGCGCTGCTTGACACCAGCAGGAGAGCACCGGCTCCGCGGGCCCCGCAACCGGAGGAGCGGTTCGTGGCGCCCCGGTGGTGGTCCGAGCGGATGACGGCTGTTCGCCGTCCGGTGTGCCGGGCCGTCGCCGGCGCCGCCCTGCCCGGGTGAACGGCACCCGGGAGCGCGGCCAGGGTGTTCGGGCTGGTTAGGCTGCCGGGCATGGGCCAGAACGTGAGTGTTGCCGCGAGTGCCGGGGACGTTGTGATCGTCGATGCGGCGGCGGTGGGTGGGGAGTTCGTGGGGGCGGCGCAGCGGATCCTGGCGGAGCTGGTGGCGGGGGGTGCTGCGTTGGGGTGGGTGGAGCCGCCGTCGGGGGAGGAGGTGGCGGGGCTGGTGGAGGACGTGGTGGCGCGGTCGCGGGTCGGGGACGGGGCGTTGCGGGTGGCGTACCTGGGCGGGCGGCCGGTCGGGTTCGGTTACTGGCTGCGCCACCGGCGGCCGACCCACCGTCCGCACGCGGAGCTGGAGAAGCTCGCGGTGTCCGCCGCCGCCCAGGGGCGGGGCATCGGGCGGGCGCTGACCACGGCGCTGATCGCGGACGCGAGGGCCGCGGGCATCGAGGTGCTCACCCTGGACGCCCGCGGCGACAATGCCGACGCGCTGCACCTGTACCACTCGCTCGGCTTCACCGAGTACGGGCGGCTGCCGGACTACGTGGCCGTCGGGGAGCGCCGGTACGACAAGGTGTTCGCCATGGTGGACCTGCGCCGGGCCTGAACCGGCCCGGCGCAGGGCGGTGTCACGGTGTGGACCGGCGCCGGTCGACCACCGTCCGCAGCTTGCCGCTGGTGGGCGTCCGTTCGAAGGCGGCGGAGCCGACGGTCTCGACCGTGAGGTCGAGCAGGCCCTCGGCGACGGCCGAGTCCAGTTCCGGGACGGCGGTCCGGAACGCGGCGCGGGCGGTGGCCGCGGGCGGGGCGTAGCGTTCGTCGAGGCGGACGGTGGCGTGCTCGCGGTCCGCGCCCGGGTCCAGGAGCAGTTGGAGTTCGCCCCGGTAGCCGAACTCCTCCTGCGCCACCGCGAGGAGGCGCCGGACGTTGAGGAAGTAGGTGCCGACCCGGACGACGTCCCCGTAGCGGCCGAGGAGTTCGATGCGGGGGGTGTGGCTGCCGCAGGGGCAGACGCCCTCGACGGCGCGGCCGAGGTCGCCGATCTGGTAGCGCTCCAGGCGCTGCCCGGCCCGGGTGCGGCTGGTGAAGACCAGGCGGCCCGGCTGTCCGGCGGGCGCCGGGGCGTCGGCCTCCGGGGCCAGGATCTCCAGGGTGTGCAGGTCGGTCAGGACGTGGTGGACCGAGCCCTCGGAGTGGGTGCACTGGTAGCCGAGCGGCCCCAGGTCGGTGCTGCCGTACGCCGCCGAGCGGATCACCTCGACGCCGAACTCCTCGGTGAGCACCCGGCGTTGTTCCGCCGTGAAGTGCTCGCCGCCGTAGAAGACCTGGCGGATCCCGCCGTACGCGCGCAGCACGGCGGCCTGGTCGTGGAACAGCTGCCAGAGGTAGGAGGGCATGCCGAACACGGTGTCCGCCCGGTGCGTCACCAGCGCCTCGGCGGTGGCGGCGTGGTCGGGGCCGGCGGCGATCGGGAGCTGGGTGGCGTTGAGGCGCTCCAGGATCGAGAAGAAGCTGATGAAGCTCCCGTACATGCCGCCGCAGTAGAACAGGTTGGCGGCGCGGTCCCGGGCCGGGTCGAACCCGGCGGCGAGCAGGCCGTCGGCGGAGGCCCGCATCTGGGTGTCGTAGTCGGCGTTGGTGAACACGGAGAGGGCCGGGGCCCCGGTGCTGCCGCCGCTGCGGAAGTGGAGGTGGGCGTGCTCGGGCGCGAGGGTGCGCAGCTGCTCCTGCACCCCGGCCTTGTCCAGCAGCGGGCCGCTCGGCGCGGCGGGGACGAAGGCGGGGGCCGCCAGGTCGTCCAGGCAGGCGGTGGTGGCGAAGGCCCCGTCGGCGCGGACGCTGACCCGGCGGCTGTACCGCTGGAGCGCGTACACGCCGTCGTGGGGCTCGCCGTGGTAGCTGTCGAGCATTCCGCCGACCGGGGTGACCCGCAGCACGCCGGCGGCGAGCACCGCCCGCGACAGCCGGGCGACGTCGGCCGGGCTGCCGCCGATCGCGGCGGTCTGCAGGTAGCGGCGCATCGGGCGCAGCACGGTCATGACCGAGCCGCGGGGCAGCGGCTTGACCCAGACGCTGCGGTGGAGCGGCGAGGCGGCCAGGGCGGGGCGGGTGTCGGCGAGGACGCGCCAGGAGCCGTCCTCGGCGGCCAGGACCCTGGTGAGGCCGAGGTGTTCCTCCAGACGGGCAATCAGTTCGGTGGTGGTGACCTCGGCGTGCTCGGCCGGTTCGAGTTCGGGGCGGGGCAGGTGGGCGGAGGCTTCGGCGAGGTGGGAGGCGAAGCGCTCGGCGAAGGCGAAGAGCTGGTCGGCGGCAGCGGTGCCCTCCGCGGTGTCCTCGGTGTCGAGGTAGATCACCTGGGGGCTGGAGCAGGCCTGCTGCTCGAAGCGGCAGACGTCGGCGGCGAGCGCGTCCAGGGTCGTCCCATCCGACCAGGCGTCACGGGTCAGGTAGGCGAAGGAGATCCGGTGGCCCCACTCGACCAGGCGGCAGCCGGGCGGGACCAGTTCGGCGACCGAGCGGACGGCGTCCTCGCCGCCCCACACCGCCACCGCGTCGGCGGGCTCGCACAGCAGGCGCAGCCACTCGGCGCGGGCGGAGGGGAAGCTCAGCGCGACGATCCGGCGGCCCAGGGCACCGGTCGGGTCGGCGGCGGCCAGCTCGGCGAGCAGGTGCTGGGGGAGCAGCGTGTCGTTGCTGCTGGTCTTGAGCACGTTGAGGTTGCCGGTGAGCAGGCCCTCGATCACGCTCAGCGGGGCCACGGCGGCGGCGTTGCCGGGGGCGATGTGGACCAGCAGCCCGACCGGCGCCCACGCCTCGAAGGTGGTCTCCCGAGCGTCGGGCCGGGTGAGCCGCTCGGGGCGAAGTCCGCCGAGTTCGCGACGGAGCTTGAGTTCCAGGGCCGGGCGGGCGATCGCACCGGTGATCTCGGCGAGCGTCGCGGCCGCTTCGTCCGCCTCGACGCCGCCCGTGGTGAGTGCGGCGAGGAGGCGGGTGCGGACCGGGCTGCCCGCCGTGGTGAGGGCGTCGGCGAGGCGTTGGCAGGCGCTCAACACCAGTTCGGTGGGCAGGGGTTCGGCGAGGACGCGGGCGGCGAGCGCCGGGAGATCGGCGAGCCGGCGGGCGGCTTCGTCGTCGTCGATGAACGAGCCCTGCCAGAAGTGGGGCCCGGTGCCAGCGGGTTCGGAGCTGGTGGGTTCGGCGGTCATGGGTTCGGCGGTCATGGGTTCGGTGGTCACGACATCCCCTTCAGGAGTTCGGCGGCGGCCGCCGCGCAGTTGCGGTTCCGGCTGACCCCGGCGCGGCCGTGGATGGTGAACCACGGGGTGGGCAGGGGGCAGGGGCAGTCCTGCCCGGGGTGCAGCGAGGCGAGGTCGCCCATGACGACGCTCTGCGCCGGCACCGAGGTGATGTACGGGGAGACGAGGTGGAGGAAGCCGCGTTCGCCGTACGGCAGCGGCTCCAGCGTGCGGGTGTCGCGCACCGCCGCCCGCGACCAGACCGGGACGTGCAGGCGGTGGTGCCCGCACTCGATGTACGGCACGCAGTGCTCGACCGAGCCGAAGGTGTCGCGGATGCGGTCCGAGGGGATGCCCAGCTGCTCCGTGACCCCGGCGTAGAACTGCTCCTTGCCGATCTGCCGGTCGGTGTGCCCCTTCCAGCCGCCGCCGAGCAGGACCAGGGAGCCGGCCGGGAGTCGGAGCGGCGGGAGGCCGAGGGCGCGCATGCGCTCCAGGGTGAAGTGCAGGAAGGAGGGGAAGCCCAGGATCCGTACCGGCAGGCCCTCCTCGGCGTAGCGTTGCAGGGCCTCGATGCAGCCGTGGACGTCGAACTCGTGGCCGCTGCCGGTGTGCCGCAGCGCGTGCGTGGTGTGGTTCGCCGGGGCGAAGTCGCAGAGGTAGTTGTCGGTGAACGAGGTGCCGAGTTTCAGCTGCGGGGCCGGCTCGTAGCTGTACAGCAGGTAGTTGACCGGCTGGTCGGGCGTGATCCAGCCGTAGTGGTCGAAGATGCGGGCCACCATGCGCTGCGCGGAGCGGATGGTCCAGGTGTCGAAGAACATCTGCGACTTCTGGCCCGTGGTGCCGGAGGAGGTGAGGTGGAGGAACACCTCCTCCCGGGGGATGGAGAGCACCTCGTGCCGCTTGAAGAAGTTGGCGTGCACCAGGGGCGTGCGGATCCCCTCGCCGACGGTCGGCGCCGGGGTTTCCGCCGGGCCGTCCAGCAGCGAGCGGAGGAACGGCGAGCGCTGCGCGTGCCATGCGTGGGACTCGGCCATCGCGGCGGCGAACAGGGCGTCGGTCTCCGGCCCGGCGGCGTAGGGGGCGGCCAGGTCGCAGAGCCGCTGGACGTGCGGGAGCGCGGCCGGGTCGGGCACCGCGACCGGTGCGAGATGGGTGTTCACGGGTTGGTCGGCCGTGTGGTCGTCCGTGCGGTCGGCCGTGCGGTCGTCCGTGTGGACGGTCGTGTGGTCGGCCAGGTGGTCAGTCATCGTGAGACCTCGGGGATGGGTAGGTAGGTCGACGTCCAGGCGGTCAGATAGGCCAGCAGGTACGGCTGGAGCGGACTGCTGACGGCCGCGGCCCGGAAGTCGATCTGACGGCTGGTGCGGGACAGCACCACGTAGTCGTGGAACCGCTCGCCGATCCGGCGCATCGCCGGGTAGACGGCGCTCGGGATGAACCCGGCGGCCAGGAAGGCGTCGAGCCCGGCGGTGTCGGCCAGCGGCAGCAGCGTCTCGACGTAGTCGGCGCCGGCCCGGGTGACGGCCGCCATCAGCGGCTCCAGCGCCCCGGTGACGGCCGCCGGGGACGGGTGCACCGCGATCAGCGAGCAGCTCGCCGCGGCCCGGTCCAGGTCGGCGTACGCCTCGAACGCGCCGTCCGGCGGGGTCAGTACGGCGTTCGGGACGTGCAGCGGGAAGAACCGCTCCCCCGGATCGGGGAAGAGTTCGAGGAAGCGGCGGCGGACGAAGCCGGGTGCGGTGATCAGCTCCATCGGCGCCGTGACCGGCGCGTTCCGCCCGACGGCCGGGGCCGGGGCGTCCGTCGGGCGGGGGCGGCCGTAGTCGACACCGGTGCTCTGCCGGGCCGCCTCCAGCAGCGGGACCAGCGCCTGCGGCACCGCGCCGACGTCCTCCCGGCGGGCCAGGACGCCGTCGGCGTGCCGGGCGAACAGGGCGAGGCTCTCGCAGCCTGCGACCTCGACGGCGTTCGGCATCAGGCCGAGCGCCTGGAAGCCGTGGCGGGAAAGGACCTGTTGGGGGCCGGGGGTGACCACCCGGGCGGTCGCGTAGACCGAGTCCAGGGTGCCGGCGGCGAAGGCGTCCGCGCAGACGGCGGCGGTCAGCCGTCCGGCCAGCCCGGCGCCGCGCTGCTCCGGATGGACCGCCAGGCCCACCAGCTTGCCGATCCGGCCGCCGGGGTCGGTCTGCACCGCCACCGAACCGGCCAGGCGGCCGGCACCCTCGGGGCGGGCGGTCAGCCAGTGGGTGTGCGGGTCGTCGATCAGGCGGCGCATCTCGGCGGGGTCGCTGCCGAGTGCGACCGGGTAGCCGTGGCCGTAGACGTCGAAGTAGAGCTGTCGCAGCTGGGCGACGTCCTGCGGTACCGCCGGGGCGATCGTCACGGTCATCGCACGGCCCCGTTCGGCTGTGCGGTGGAGCTCGCGTCCGTGGTCGGTGCGGTCGGTGCGGTCGGTGCAGTTGGTGCGGCTGCGGCTGCGGCGGCTGTTGCGGCCGGTGCGGCCGGTGCGCGCCGGCCGGTCCACCACAGCGCGGCGGCGACCGGCAGCACGCCGACAGCCTGCACCAGGCACAGGGTCCGCGCCGGGAGGTGGTCGCCGAGCAGGCCGAACGCCAGCGACGACACCGGGAAGGTCGCCCCGAGCAGCGCCTGCATGACGGCGAAGAAACCGGGCCGGTCCTCGGCCGGTACCAGCCGTTGGAACAGCGCCACGAACCGTACGCCGATCACGCCGACGCACCAGCCGGCGACCGCCATCGCCCCGACGGCCGGCGCCTGTCCCACGGCCAGGCCGGGCAGGCCGAGCGCGACGGCCATCAGGCCCAGGCAGCCGGCGCCGATCGCGGTCGGCGAGCCCGGGAGCCGGCCGCCCGTGAAGGAGCCGACCAGGGTGCCGGCGCCGAGGGCCGCCTCCAGGGCGGCGACGGTCGAGCCGTCGGCGTGCAGCACGGTCCGGGTGTACAGCGGCATCACCACGAACACCGCCGTGGTGAACACGTTCGCGGCGGTGAAGCAGAGCAGCACCCGGCGGATGAACGGGAGTTCGGCCAGGATGCGGCGCAGCGGCCGCCGGGCGGCGGGTGACGGGCCGTCCAGGCCCGGGGCGGCCGGCGCGGCCGGGGTGGCGAGGGGCGCCGGGAAGCGGGTCGCGCCGACCAGCGCGGCCGCCAGCAGGTAGGCCCCGGCGCAGCCGGCGACGATGCCGGGCAGGCCCGCGCCGTCGACCACCAGCGGGCCCAACAGCCCGCCGGCGAGGCCGGCCAGCGACTGGGTGGCGAGTTCGAAGCCGGTTGCGGCCTCGATGTCGGCGTCCCGGACCAGCTCGGGGACGGACGTGGTCAGGCAGGGGTCGAAGACCGCCTGGCAGCCCGCCAGCAGCAGCGCGGCACCGTACATGACCGCCATCGGCGGTGTCGCGGTGTACGTCCAGCACGCCGTGCCGAGCGCGACCAGTCCGGCGACGGCCGCCGAGGCGGCCAGCACGGTGCGGTGCGGGCGGCGGGCGATGAGCGCGGCCACCAGCGGGGCCAGCGCCACCGCGGGGAGGGTGCTGACGGCGAGGAAGGCGCCCGAGGCGAGGCCCCGGTCCGGGCCCGCGGCGTAGCCGATCAGCCACCACACCGCGCCGACCTGGAACATCCGTCCGGCGGCCTGGGTGAGGACCTGCGCGCCCCAGACGGCGGCGAAGCGCCGGTTGCGCAGGACGAGCGGCAGGCGGCGGGCGGCCGCGTCGGACACGTCGACCTCGTCAGTCGCCTCGACCGCCTCGACTGTCCCGGCAGCCCCGGCCGCCGTCACGAGTGCGGCCGTTCGTCGAGGACGCGGATCAGCTTGCCGGTCCGCGGGTTGACGGCGAGTTCGTGCGGACGCACCCACGCGACGGACAACGGGTGGACGTGGCCGGCGGCGACCGCCTCCGGGTACAGCGGCCGCGCCGAGTGGAGGGCGGTTGTGACGGTGGCGGCCAGTTCGGGGAGCCCGGTGGGGTCCCCGTCGTAGGCCAGCCGCAGGACCAGCCCGTCCCGGCCCTCCCAGCGGCGTACCACCAGCTGCACGCCGATCACCCGGCCGGCCGGGTCGGCGGCCCGGACGAGGTCGAGCACGTCCTGGGTGTACAGCGACACCGGCCCGACCCGTACGCCCTCCTGGGCCCGGCCGAGGATGCGGAACCGGCCGGTGGCGAGGTCGGTCCACTCCGCGCGGTCCCCGACGGGGTAGCGCAGTACGGGCATCAGCCGTCGCCGCAGGTCGGTCACCACGACCCGGCCCGGTACGCCCTCCGATTCGATCGGCTCGCCGGTGTGGTCGTCGAGGATCTCCACCACCGTCTCCGGGGTGAACGCCCGGTGCACCCGGGTGTCCGGCCCCGGTACCGGGCGGCCGAGCAGCCCGGCGTCGACGGCGGCGTAGCCGATCGAGGAGACCCGGGCGTTGGGGAACACCTTGTGCAGCAGCGGCTGCTGGTCCTGGTACAGGCCCTCGCCGCCGAACAGCAGCAGCTCCACGGAGGGGAGTTCGCGACCGGAGGCCAGGAGGTGGTCGGCCAGTGCGCACAGCGTGGTCGGGGTGCCGGCCACCACCTCGACCCGGAACTGCTCCAGGGTCTGCGCGGTCGACTCCAGGGGCGCCGCCCCGCCGATCGGCAGCCGGACGTTGGAGACGGGCGAGCGGTGCAGCGAGTCGAGGATGAAGGTGTAACTGGCGTACAGGTCGCCCGCGTAGAAGAGGTCGGCGACCCGGTGCCCCGGGCGCAGCCCGGCGTCGACCAGTCCGGCACCGAAGGAGGTGGTGAACTCCCGCCACTCCTCCCGGCTGTAGAACGAGAACTTCGGCGAGCCGGTGGTGCCGCCGCTCTTGAAGACGACCGCCTCCTCCAGCGGCCCGGTCAGCAGCCGGTTGTCACGGGGCGTGTTGGCCTGCCAGAACTCGGTCTGCGGGACGACCGGGAGGTCGGTCAACCGCGCGGCCGAGTCGGGCAGACCGGCGTACAGCTCGGCGTAGAAGGGGGAGTTGTGGCGGGCGAAGCGTATGAGTTCCGCTATCGGTTGAACGGGCATCGATTCCTGCTTTTGGGCGTGCGAGGGCGGAGCGAGGTCGTGGGGTGCACGACGTCGCCCTGCGGGTCGGAGGCGATCTTTGAGCCGGCGGTCGGTGGAATTCGATTCCGGTGCGACGCGGCGGGCAACGGGTTCGGGAAACGGACCGAGCGTGCGCACTGAGGTTCAGCGGTGCGCGGATGGTTCGTCAGCTGATGCGACATCGGGGTCTGTGGGGTCACCCGCTCGCAGAAAGCAAGGCTATCACCAGGATATGCCTTCGGAACCCTGGTTGAGCCATGGTTGGATGGTACGGATACGACCTGAGGCTTCATTGCTGCCGTGTTGCGGCGGCATGACGTGCGGAGGGTGAGGTGGATCTCCCGGGAGTCGGATCGGGTGGGTGTCCCGCACCTCCGTCCGCCGGTATCTCCCATTCAGTTAGTTGAATTGATGACATTTCATGTTCGGGTCGCCTGATGACGGCTCAGATACCGGAATTGCCGCTCCGGATCCGCCACACGGGCGGCGTCGACCGGTTGTCCACTCGCGGCGGCTCTACTGTGAGCACGAACCGTGCCGCACGAACGACGGCGCGCTGCCGTCACCCGCAGTTCCGCGGTCACGCGGCGCCTGGTCGCCCTGGAGGTCCTCGCGGACGCCCGGCGCACCATGCCCGTCCTGCCCGGGCCCGTCGCTGGGCGCAGTTGGGCGCAGTTGGGCGCCTACGTCCACGCCCGGGGCGGCGACGGGATTCCGAGCGAAAGGTTGAGGCATGACTGAGCATCTCGACGGCACCGTGGCGGGCATGGTGCTTCCCGAGCCGCTTCGCCGGCTGACGGCCGGCGGCCGGGTGCGGCTGCCGTACGACGCGGAGCGGATCCGGGGGGTCTTCGCGGAGGAGGACGGCTACCTCTTCGAACTGCTCGACCCGGTGGCGATCGCTCGTCGGACGGTGAGCTTCCGGCAGGAGGAGGTCCGCGTCGGCGAGGAGGAGCGCGACCTGTGGATCGTGCCGGGAACGGGCATCGATCCGGAGCGGTCCCTGCTGATCGGCAGCCTCGGTGCCGACATGCCCATCGCGCTGGACTACCGGGTGGACCCCGCCGAGCCGAGGGTCCTCTACTGCGGCGACGGCGGTTGGGTGGTGGTCGCGGAGAACGCGGCCCGCTTCCTCCACCTCCTCGGGATCGGAGCGGCGCCGTGACCCGCCGGAACACGTGGCCGGGCGCCCGGTTCCCGCCCGGCTGGGCGGTCGGGGCAGGGGCGGGGCTCAGGGCGTGCGGGTGGCCAGGCCCTCGGCGACGGGGGTGAACAGCAGGCCCCAGTTGCCCGGGAGGGCGGCGATCGCGGCCATCGCGTCCGGGGTGTCGATGAGGGGCGAGACGACCAGGTCGCTGCGGTGGTCGAAGGCGAAGTAGTGGCGGCGGCCGTCGAGCGTGAGCGACTCGATCCCGGCGACGTGGCCGACCCGGCCGGGCAACGGCTCGTGGCGGGACGCGTGCGGGGAGAGGTGGGCGGCTCCGGTGTCCATGGGCAGACCGTAGCGGGAGCCGCCGACAACGCCGGGCGTCGTGCGCACCCCGCCCGCAGGGACGGGCCGCGCCTGGACCTCGCGAACCGGCCCCGGCGGCAGCCGCGTCCGGGCCCGGCCGAGCACGTCCGAGCCCGGCCGACCGGGCCCGGACGTCCCCGCCTCAGAGCCGTACCAGCGCCTCCGGGGTGAGGTCGGCCACCCTCGGGTAGCCGTCGACGGCCATGAGCAGGTCGGCCTCGGCGAGCAGGGAGCGCAGGACGTGGACGATGCCGTCGGTGCCCTCCAGCGCCAGCCCGTAGGCGTACGGGCGGCCGATGCCGACCGCCGTCGCGCCGAGGGCGAGCGCCTTGATCACGTCGGTGCCGGTGCGCACCCCGGAGTCGAACAGGACGGGCAGGCCGTCGGCGGCCGCCACGACGCCGGGCAGGGCGTCCAGTGCGGGCAGGCCGCCGTTGGCCTGCCGGCCCCCGTGGTTGGAGCAGTAGACGCCGTCGACCCCGCCGTCCCTGGCCCGGCGGACGTCCTCCGGGTGGCAGAGGCCCTTGAGGATGATCGGCAGGTCGGTGAGCGAGCGCAGCCAGGGCAGGTCGTCCCAGGTCAGCGGGTTGCCGAAGATCCGGATCCACTCCAGGACGGCCGCCCCCGGGTCCTCCTCCGGGGCCTTGGCGAGGCGGGCGCGGAAGACCGGGTCCGAGGTGTAGTTCGCGAGGCAGTGGCCGCGCAGCTGGGGGAAGTTGGAGGCGGCCAGGTCACGCGGGCGCCAGCCGGTGACCCAGGTGTCCAGGGTGACGACGATGCCCTTGAACCCAGCGGCCTCGGCGCGGTGGACCAGGCTCGCGGCGAGGTCGCGGTCGGTGGGGGTGTAGAGCTGGAAGAAGCCGGGGGTGTCGCCGAACTCGGCCGCGACCTGCTCCAGCGGGTCGACGGTGAGGGTGGAGGCGACCATCGGCACGCCGGTCCGGGCGGCCGCCCGGGCGGTGGCGAGATCCCCGTGGCCGTCCTGCGCGCACAGGCCGATCACCCCGACCGGCGCCAGGAACAGCGGCGACGGCAACCGCAGCCCGAACAGCTCCACGGACAGGTCCCGCTCCTTCGCGCCGACCAGCATCCGCGGGTAGAGCCCCCAGCGGTCGAAGGCGGCGACGTTTGCCCGCTGGGTGGACTCGTCCCCGGCTCCGCCGGCGACGTACGACACCACCGACGGCGGCAACGCGGCCTGCGCCCGCGCCTCCAGCTCCGCGAAGACCATCGGCATCGTCGGCAGCACGCCGCCGAGCCCGTTGAGGTAGATCTCGTTCTGGTAGTCACCGAAATGCTGCGCCATGGTGCGCGGGGCCTTCCTGCCGGTGTCGGGACGGCGGTCGCCGGGCGGCGCTCGTCGCGCTGCTGGAACTCGATCACGCCCCGCGATCCGTCTCGCGAAGGTACCCCGGCCGTACCGTCCGTGGGGCGAGTGGTGGTGGCGGGGCCCGGTGGAGGGGCGTGACGGCCCCATTCCCTTGAGCATGTCCATGCTCTAGCTTGTTGGTGGTGGTCGATCTCGCTAGTGATCCTTGGGGAGGATGGAAACCATGCGTCCCATCGCGAACAAGCACCACGCAGAGGCTTGGAACGGCGAGGAAGGCGCCCATCGGGCGCAGAACGCGGATCGGTACAACGCGATCGTGGAGGCCTTCAACGAGGAGCTGTTCCGGGGGGCCGCGATCGGCCCCGGGGACCGGGTGCTCGACGTGGGCTGCGGCACCGGTCAGGTCGCGCTGCTGGCCGCGCGGCAGGCGGCCGGGGGGCAGGTGCTCGGGGTGGACCTGTCGGTGGCGTCGCTGGAGCGGGCCCGCGCCGACGCTGCCGAACAGGGCGTCGGGAACGTCGAGTTCGAGGAGGGGGACGCGCAGGTCCACCCGTTCCCCGACGGCGGGTTCGACGTGGCGCTGAGCCGGGGCGGGTGCCTGTTCTTCTCGGACCCGGTGGCCGCGTTCGCCAACATCCGGTCCGGGCTGCGGGAGGGCGGCCGACTGGTGTTCATGGTCCCGCAGGCGGGGTCGGCCGACAGCCCCATCGCGCGGGCCACGTCGGCGCTCGTTCCGCTGATGCGGATCCCGGCGCCCACCGCCCAGGGCATGGACTCGCTGCTGGAACCGGACCGGATCCGCGAGGTGCTCGGCGGCGCCGGGTTCGACGGCGTGGAGATCGCGCCGGTCCGGGCGCTGATGAACTTCGGGCAGGACGCCGAGGACGCCGCCGAGTTCATCCTCAGCCAGGGCGGTGTGCGGATCAACCTCAAGGACGCGGACGACGAGGTCGTCGAGCAGACGCGGCAGGGGCTCAAGGACGGGCTGCTCGGCCACGAGACGCCGGAGGGCGTGCTGATCCCCGGGGACGTCTGGCTGGTCAGCGCCGTCCGCCCCTGAGGCCGGAGGCGGTGCGGAGGCTCCCGGACCCGACTGCGGGTCCGGGAGCCTCCGCCGTGGCCCGTACGGCTACCCGCGGGCCGACCGGGCCAGCAGGGCCTTCTCGTCGACCTTGCCGTTGAGGGTGAGCGGGAGTTCGGGCACGGGCACGTACACGGTCGGCACCATGTAGGCCGGGAGCGTGCGCGCGAGTGAGCTGCGGACGGTCTCCACGGGCACGGCCTCCTTGAGCACGAGGTGGGCGACCAGTCGCGGCGCCGGCGGGGCGGTGTCGAGCAGTACGTGGCAGTCGAGGACCCCGGGCAGGCCGCGGAGCGCGGTCTCCACCTCGCCCAACTCGATGCGGTAGCCGTTGAGTTTGGTCTGCCGGTCCAGCCGGCCGAGGTAGACCAGGTCGCCGGCGGCGGTGCGGAGGACCTCGTCGCCGGAGCGGTACCAGCGGCGGCCGGGTTCCAGGTCCTCCCGGAACCGGGCCGCGGTCATCGCGGGGTCGCCCAGGTAGCCGAGCGCCAGTCCGGCCCCGGAGACCAGCAGTTCACCGGGGGTGCCGTCCGGGACCGGCCGCAGCAGCTCGTCGACGACGCGGACCTCCAGGTCCGGGAGCGGCCGGCCGATGGTGCCGGGGCCGCCGGTCTCGGCGTCGCGCGGTGACAGCCTGGCGTGGGTCACGTGCACGGTGGTCTCGGTGATGCCGTACATGTTGATCAGCTCGACGGTGTCCCCGGCCAGGGCGTACCACGGGCGCAGCGCGCCGGGATCGAGCTTCTCCCCGCCGAAGACCACCCGGCGCAGCGCCAGCCGGCGCGTCTGCTCGGGGGTGAGGACGGTGCACAACTGCCGGAAGGCGGACGGGGTCTGGTTGAGGACGGTGACCGCCCGGTCGCCGAGGAACCGTGCGAAGTCGGCGGGGTCGCGTTTGGTCGCGGGCGGCACGATCTCCAGCCGGCCGCCGTGGAGCAGGGGGCCGAACAGCTCCCACACCGAGAAGTCGAAGGCCGGGGAGTGGAACAGGCACCAGACGTCGTCCGGACGGAAGTCCAGGTGCCGCGCGCAGGAGCGGAACAGCCGCAGCACGTTGTGGTGACTGACGACCACGCCCTTGGGGACGCCGGTCGAACCGGAGGTGAAGATGACGTAGGCGGGGGATTCCGGGTGCAGTTCCGCAGGGGTGAGCGGCGGACGGCCGTCGGCGGCGGCCATCGCCTCGGAGATCCGGACCGGCCGGACGCCGGGCAGCGCGGGCAGTCCGGGGAGCGCCTCGTCCTCCGCGAGGAGCGGCAGGGCGAGGAACTGGTCGAGGATCAGGCGCATGCGGTCCGGCGGGCCGGCGGGATCGACGGGGACGTAGGCCTTGCCGGCCCGGAGTACGGCCAGCACGGCAACGACCAGGTGGAGCCCCGGCCGGAGCGCCAGGCCGACGTACGGGCCGCGCGTCGTCCGCCGGAGGTGGGCGGCCAAGCCGCCGGACAGGGCGTCGAGTTCGGCGTAGGTCAGCTCCCGGTGGCCGTCGCGGACGGCGATGCGGTCGGGGTGGTCGGCGGCGGCGCGGCGGAAGGCGGTGTGGAGGGACGTCGGTGCGGTGCCTGGCTCTTCGGGTGCATCGGACAACGAGGACTCCTTCGGGAAGGCGGCCCGGTTCGTATTTCGGCGGTATTTCGACGTCTTTGCTGGTCAGCGAGCCCGTGGTGATTGTAGTTCGGGCCGGTGGCCGTCGTCCCGGGTTTGCTGTCGCGGGAAACGGTTCCGGTGGCCTCGGTGACTCCGGCAACAGCGGTGACCCGTGGGGTTCCTGACGGCTCCTGAGAGGGGGAGGGTTAGCCGGGTGTGCCGGGTGGTGGGGGATGTATCGGGATTGACTGACATGGTCATGAATGTTAATCTATTGAAGATCATGGAACTGGCGAGTCGTGAACCGCCCTTCTGGTCCGACCGTCGTACTTCATTTGGTATCGGATTTCCGGCACATGTCGAATCCTGAGCGAAAGTGGGGTCATGGGGTCATGAAGGTGTGGATCAACGGCGCGCTGTTCGATCCGGAAGAAGCTTCGGTATCGGTGTACGACCACGGCCTGATCGTGGGCGACGGCGTCTTCGAGACGGTCAGGGCCACGCACGGTCGACCCTTCGTCCTGACCCCCCACCTGCAACGCCTGGCGCGCTCCGCCGAGGGCCTCGGGCTGCCCGCCCCGGACCTGGACGCCGTCGAACGCGGCGTCAGGGACGTGCTCGCCGCGGCCCCCGCCTGGCCGGTCGGCTGGATCCGGATCACGCACACCAGCGGTGTCGGTCCGCTGGCCTCCAACCGCGGTGACCACGGGCCCACCACCGTGGTGGCGGTCGCCGAGGGATGGTCGTTCCCGTCCACCGCGGACGTGGCCGTGGTGCCGTGGCCCCGGTGCGAGAACGGTGCCCTCGTCGGCCTGAAGACCACGTCGTACGGCGAGAACGTCAAGGCCCTGGACCACGCGCGGCACCGCGGGGCCGGCGAGGCGGTCTTCGCCAACCTGGCCGGGAACCTCTGCGAGGGGACGGGCAGCAACGTCTTCGTCGTCATGGACGGGAGGTTGACGACCCCGCCGCTCTCGTCCGGATGCCTGGCCGGAATCACCAGGGAACTCGTCCTGGAATGGTGCGGCGGCGAGGAGACCGACCTGCCGATCGAGCAGTTCGGGAATTGCGAGGAGGCGTTCCTGACCTCCACCACGAGGGACGTCCAGCCGATTCGACTGGTGGACGGAAAAGCGCTCCCGGCGGCCCCCGGACCGGTCACCGAACGGGTGCGGGAAACCTTCGCCGAACGCGGCGCGAAGCTGCTGGAATCCTCGGAGGACTTCTCCGTCTGACGGTCCGGTGCACCCCCGGGAAACGGCGTTCCGACCCGCCGCCGACCCGGGTGACATTCGCGCGCAGAAAAACCCGCCACGGCGTTCCGGCAGAACTCGCCGCGAACTCCGTCGGCGGGCCCGTTCCTTCGTCAGCGCCGGAGCTCGGCCGAGGAGAGAGAATGCGACTGCCTGGCCGTGGAACGAGTCACCCGTTCTTCGTGGATGCCGTCCTCGCACACGCCCGCCTGGACCCCGACCGGACCGCCGTGGAGTCCGACGGGGGCCGGCTGACCCACCGGGAGCTGGCGGTCCGGAGCGGGGAACTGGCCGCCGCGCTGCGCGGCGCGGGCGTCGCCCCGGGCGACCGGGTCGCCATGATCGTCGGCCGCGGGGTGGAGATCGCGGTGGCGCTCCTGGCGACGCTGCGGGTCGGTGCGGTCTACGTGCCGATCGACGTCTCGTGGCCGGACAACCGGATCCGCGCGATCCTGGCGGACGCCCGGGCCTCGGCCGTCGTCTGCGACGGGGAGAACGGGCGGCGGGACTGCTTCCCCTCCGGTCAACCGCTGGTCGGCGTCGACGACCGGGGCGCCGACGGGGCACCGGACTTCGCGCCGGCCGGCTCCCACCCGGCGTACATGATCTACACCTCCGGGAGCACCGGCCGCCCGAAGGGCGTCGTGGTGCCGCACGGGGCGCTGGCCGCCCGCCTGGCGGCCTTCGAGCACGTCTTCCGGCTGAGCGGGCGGGACCGCTTCCTCGCCCAGTCCTCGGTGGCGTTCGACGCGAGCATCCTCGACCTGTTCCTGCCGCTGGCCCTCGGCTGCCGGACCTTCGTCGCCTCCGACGCCCAGCGCCGCGACCCGGACGAGGTGCGGGCCCTCCTGGAGTCCCGCGCGCTGAACGCCACCTTCGCCACGCCGACCCAGTGGCGCTCCCTCCTCCTGGTGGGCTGGCAGGGCGGCCCCGACATGCGGATGCTGTCCAGCGGCGAGGCCATGCCGCCCTCGCTCATGGAGCAACTCGCCCAGCGCGGAACGGTGTTCAACGCCTACGGGCCCACCGAGGCGACGGTCGTCGTGTCGGTGGCCGACCTGCGCGCCGGGGACGCCGTGCACCTGGGCACGCCGCTCCCGGAGGTGGAGCTGACCATCGAGGACGAGGACGGGACGCCCATCACCGAGCCCGGACGGGCCGGCGAGCTCTACATCGGCGGCCCGCACCTGGCGACCGGGTACTGGGACAACCCGGAACTGACGGCGGAGAAGTTCGCCGGCGGCCGGTACCGGACCGGCGACCTCGCGTCCTGGAACGCCGACGGCTGCCTGCTGTACCACGGCCGGGTCGACGACCAGGTGAAGGTGCACGGCCACCGGATCGAGCTCGGGGAGATCGAGGAGGCCGCGCGCTCGCTCGGGCTCGTCGACGAGATCAAGGTCGTGGTGGACGACGGGGACCCGGTACGGCTGGCGGCGTTCTACACCCCGGCGGGACGGACCCCGGCCGAGGTCCGGGCCGCGCTGGCCGCCGAACTCCCGGGGTACATGGTGCCCGCGCTGTGGACCGAGGTGGCGGCCCTGCCGCAGGGCACGACCGGAAAGGTGGACCGCCGGGCCCTGTTGGCACTCCTCGACCGGCGGACGGCCGACGCGTCCGCGGCCGGAACCGCGGCCGGAACCGGGGCCGGAACCGGGGCCGGAACCGGGGCCGGAACCGGGGACGGCGCCACGGACCGGACGCCCGGCGTGACCGGTGACGGGCCGGCCGCGGTCGAGGCGGCGCTGCTGGACATCTGGCGGGACGTCCTGGACGAACCCGACCTGACCGCGGAGAGCGACTTCTTCGCCAGCGGCGGCAACTCGGTGCTCGCCGTCCGCACCGTGAGCCGGGCGCGGGCAGCCGGCATCTCCTACCGGATGTCGGCACTGTTCGCGAACCCGACCGTCCGGGAGCTGGTGACGACCGGCCTGGCGCTGCCCGGGGCCGCGCCGGGGGACGGCGGGGCGCCGACCGGGGCCCCGGAACGCTTCGCCCAGCTGCCGAACGCCGAACAGCTGCTGCGCGGCGGCGGGTTGGACGTCGCGCAGGTGCAGGACGCGTACCCGCTCAGCTCCGTCCAGGAGGGCATGCTGGTGCGGTCGCTCACCGCGCCGGAGAGCGGGGACTACCTGATCCGCATCCTGTGCGACCTGCGCGGGGAGTTGGACCAGGAGGCCTTCCGCCGGGCGTGGGAGGAGGAGGTCGCGAGCCAGGACCTGTTGCGGTCCGTCTTCGCGTGGCACGGTCCGTTCCCGTTCCAGGCCGTACTCGCCGGGCCCGGGCTGCGCTGGGAGGCCCACGACTGGCGGGAGTCGGGGCGGCGGGCCGCCGAGGAGGCCTACCAGGAGCTGAGTTCGGCCCGCTTCGAGGAGGGGCTGGAGTTCGACGGGGCACCGCCCCTGCGACTCGACCTGATCGACTTCGGCGGCGGGGCCGCCCGGCTCCTGCTCACCTTCCACCACCTGCTCCTCGACGGCCTGAGCATCCCGCTGCTGCTCCGGCGGGTCCTGCGCCGGTACGACGGCGACCCGGCCGTCGCGGGGGAGCCGGTCCTGCGGTTCGGCGCGTACGTGTCCTGGGCCCGCCGCCCCGCAGGAGAGCCGGCGCAGGCGTTCTGGCGGGACCACCTGGGCGGGAACGGCGGGGAACCGGGCGCGTCGCTGCTGGCCGACCTGCCGGACGGCGGTGCCGACAGCGGCCACGGCCACGGGACCGACGGTGCGCACCGGTCGACCGCCCTGCACCTGGACCCGGACCGCTGGTCCGCCGTCGTCCGGCGCTGCCGCCGGGCCGGGATCACGCCGAGCAGCCTCGTGCAGGCCGTCTGGTGCCGGGTGGCCCAGGCCTACACCCAGGCCGACCGGGTCGTCCACGGCCTGACCCAGGGCGGGCGCGGCCTCCAGCCGGCCGGGGCGCAGGAGGCGGTGGGCACCTTCGTGGTCACCGTGCCGGTCGCGGTCGTCCCGGGCGCCCACGGCTCCCTGACCGAGGTCGCCCGCTTCGTACAGGAGGCCAACGCCCGGACGGCGGAGCTGGACCACGTTCCGCTCAAGGACCTCCAGCGGATGGCGGGGGCGGGCCCGGACCGCCTGCTCTTCGACTGCCTGCTCTCCTTCGACCGGGAATGGACCCCGCTCACCGTCGGGCGGCTGTCGGTGGTCGCCAGCGAGACGCTGGAGACGACCGAGTACCCGGTCACCGTCAACGTGCTGGAGGGCCGGGACGGCGGCTGCGAGGTGCTCTTCACCTTCGCGCGCGGCGCCGTCAGCGCCTTCCGGGCGGAGGGGGTGAGCGGACTCTTCGAGCGCCTGATCGGGCTGTGGGCGGACGGTGGTTCCGACCTCCTCCCGGAGCTGCCCGGTGTGCCGGTCCGCGACGCGGAACAGCCCCCCGGGAACGCGCGGTTGTACGTGCTGGACCGGCAGCTGGCGCCTGTGCCGCACGGTGCTCCGGGCGAGCTGTGCCTGGCCGGGCTCGTACCGGCGGGCCAGGAGGCGGCGGGGACGGCGGCGGCGGGCCAGGAGTCGGCGGGCCACGACCCGGCGGGGCAGCTCGTGCAGGCGCCGTGGGCCGAGGGGCCGTGGCTGCTGCGCACCGGGCAACGGGCCCGGCTGCGCCCCGACGGGACGGTCGAGCACCTCGGCGCGCTCGACGCCCGGGCGCCCTCCGAGCAGGAACCCGAGGCAACCGCCACCGCCACCGCCACCGCCGCCGATCCCGCGACCGGCACCGAACCGCCCGCCCCCGCCGACGCCCGCCCCCGGACCGAGGCCGAGCACGCGATGGCCCGGATCTGGCGCGACGTCCTCCGGGCGGAGGCCGTCGGACGCGACGACAGCTTCTTCGCCCTCGGCGGCGACTCCATCCTCAGCCTCCAGGTGCTGGCGCTGGCCCGCGAGGCCGGCTGGACGGTGGAACTGCGCGACCTGCTCCGCACGCCCAGGCTGCGCGACTTCGCGGCCACCGCCGGCCGGACGACCACCGGAGCCGGCGGCCCTGCCCCCGCCGGTGGGCCGAGCCCGGCCGAGCACGCCCGCCGCACCGGCTTCGACCTGCTGACGGAGGCCGACCGGAGCGCCCTCCCGGACGGGATCGAGAACGCGTTCCCGCTGACCGCCCTCCAGTCCGGCATGGTCTACCACACCCAGCTCGACCGGACCGGCGCGATGTACTGGGACGCCTTCGTCTACCGGATCGAGGGCCGCTTCGCGACGGAGGCGTTCCGTGCCGCGCTCGCCGGGCTGGTCGACCGTCACCCGCTCCTCCGGGCCCGCTTCGAGCTGGCCGCCTTCCGGGAGCCGCTGCAACTGGTCGAGCGGTCCGTCGAGCCCGCGCTGACGGTGGCGGACTGGCGAGCGGTGCCGTCCGCCGTGCAGCGGCAGCGCCTGACGGACTGGCGGGACGACCTCTCGGTGCCCTTCGACGCCCAGCGGGCGCCGCTGTTCACCGTGGACGTCATGCTCCTGGACGACGACCGGTTCGCCGTCGGGCTGCGGCTGTACCACGCGATCGCCGACGGCTGGAGTCTGGCGTCGATGGTCACCGAGCTGCTGCTCGACTACCAGTGGCGGCTCACCGGGGAGGGCGGCCCCGTCGCGGCGCCCAGGGCCGGCTACGCCGAGTTCGTCGCGCTGGAACGCGCCGCGGCGGCCGACCCGGAGCAGCGGGCGTTCTGGTCCTCCTACCTGGGCGACGCCGAGACGGTACGGCTGCCGACCCGCCGCCCGCTGCGGGACGCCGACCGCCTCGGCACCCGGGAGCTGCGCAGGTACGCGCTGCCCCGGGAGCTGGTGGGCGCGCTGGACGCGCTCGCCGCGGAGCTGGACGTGCCGGTCCGGCAGCTCTTCCTGGCGGCCCACTTCCGGGTGCTGTCGATGATCTGCGGGCAGACGGACGTGGTCTCGGGGGTCGTCATGAACGGCCGTCCGGAGACCCTGGACGCGGACCGGGTGGTCGGCCTGTTCCTCAACGCCGTCCCGCTGCGGCTCGACCTGCGCGGCGGCCGGTGGCGGGACCTGGTGCGCGCGGTCGCGGACACCGAGCTCGCGGTCGTGCCGCACCGCCGCTACCCCGTCTCGGAGATCAAGCGGCACTGCGTCTCGGGCGGCCTGTTCGACGTCGCGTTCAACTACGTGGACTTCCACGTCTACACCCGGGCCGCCGAGCGGCTGCGGGCGGTGCGGATCCGCGGGATGGAGCACCGCGACGTGATGAACTTCGCGCTCTGCGCGACCTTCTACCGCGGGTGGCCGTACGACAGCGAACTCACCCTCGCCCACGACCCGGACTGCTTCACCGCCGAGCAGGTCGACGAGTTCGGCCGCTACTACCTGGCGGCGCTGACGGCCATGGCCCGCTCCGGCGACGCCCCGTACCAGGCGCCCCTGCTGGACGCCGCCGAACGGGACGGCCTCGCGCTGGCCGGCCCGCCGCCGGCCGACCGGGCCCCGCTGCTCGACCGGGTGTGGGAGCACGCGGCCCGCACCCCGGACGCCCCGGCGGTCACGGACGGCACGCGCACCCTCGGCTACCGGGAGCTGGCCGAACTGACCACGGCCGTCGCGGCCGCCCTGCGGGAGGCGGGCGCGGGCCCCGGCGACGTGGTCGGGGTGAAGGTGCGCCGGGACGCCCGGCTGCCCGCGGCCCTGCTGGGCGTCATGGCGGCCGGAGCCGCCTACCTCCCGCTCGACGGGCGGGCACCGGCCGACCGTGAACGCTTCCTGCTCGACGACGGCGGGGCCGCCCTGGTGCTCTGCGACGCGGACACCCGCGGCACGCTGCCCGCGGGCACCCGCACGCTGGACCTGGACGGGATCGCGCCCGCGCGCTCCCCGTGGCCGGTACCCGCCCCGACCCCCGACCCGGAGTCGGCCGCCTACCTGATCCACACCTCCGGCTCCACCGGGCGGCCCAAGGGCGTCCTGGTCCGGCACCGCAACCTGGACAACCTGCTGGCCGGGATGGCCGCGAGCCCCGGCCTCGGGGCCGCCGACCGGCTGCTCGCCACCACCGCCGTCGGCTTCGACATCGCGGCCCTGGAGCTGTTCCTGCCGCTGCGCCAGGGCGCCCAGGTGGTGGTCGCCCCGGAGGCCGTCACGCGGGACCCGGTGGCCCTGGCCGATCGGCTGGAGGCGCACGACATCACCGTCATGCAGGCGACCCCGTCCCAGTGGTCCCAACTTCTGGACGCGGGCTGGCGCGGGAAGGCCGACCTCAGGGCCCTGTGCGGCGGTGAGCAGCTGCCCGCCCCGCTCGTGGCACCGCTGCGGGCCGCCTGCCGCGAACTGTGGAACATGTACGGCCCCACCGAGACGACCGTCTGGTCGTCCTGCGCCCGGGTCGAGCCGGGCGAGCCGGTCCGGCTCGGCACCCCCACCGCCGACACCCGGATGTACGTGCTGGACGCCCACCTGGCGCCCGTACCGCGCGGTGTGGCCGGGGAGTTGTGCATCGCCGGCGGCGGGGTGGCGGCCGGCTACCGCAACCGGCCCGACCTGACCGCCGAGCGCTTCGTCCGCGACCCCGCCGACGGCGGCCCGATGTACCGGACCGGCGACCTCGCCCGGATCGACGAGCACGGCCGGATCGAGTACCTCGGGCGCCTCGACCACCAGGTCAAGGTCCGCGGGCACCGGATCGAACTCGGCGAGGTCGAGAACCTCCTCGAACGGCACCCGGACGTCGGCAAGGGGATCGCCGCGCTGCACCGTCACCCCGAGCGCGGCGGGGAACTCGTCGGCTACGTCACGCTCGCCGCCGGTGCGCTCGCCCGGCGCTCGGCCGAACTGCACCGCGCCCAGGTGGCCCACTGGGAGGACGTCTGGTCCTCGGTCTACTCCGGCACCGACGACGGCGCCGACGGCGGCCCCGGCACCGACGGCGGCCCCGACGCCGCCGCCGGGGCCGACACCGGCCCCGACGCCGCCGCCGGGGCCGACACCGGCCGGGCCGCCGCCGGACTGCTCAACCTGGCCGGGTGGAACAGCAGTTACACCGGCGGGCCGATGCCGGACGGCGAGATGCTGGAATGGATCGACGGCACGGTCGAGCGGATCCGGTCGCTGGGCGCCCGACGGATCCTGGAGATCGGCTGCGGCACCGGCCTCCTGCTGGGGCGCCTGGCCCCGCACTGCGACCGCTACGTGGGGACCGACGTGTCCGCCGCGGCCCTCGACCGGGTCCGCGCGGCGGTGCTGACCGCCCCCGAACTGGCGGGCTGCGACGTGCGGTTGGTGCGGGCCCCGGCCGACGACCTGAGCCGGCTCGGCGACGAGCGCTTCGACCTGGTGGTGCTCAACTCGGTCGTCCAGTACTTCCCCAGCCGCGCCTACCTCGACCAGGTGCTCGCCGGGGCCGTCGCGGTGCTCGACGGGTCGGGCCGGGTGCTGGTCGGTGACGTACGACACCTCGACCTGGCCGCCGCGATGTACCTGTCGGTCGCCGACCACCGGGGCACCCTGGCCGGCTCGACGGTCGACGAGGTGGTGGCGCACGGACGGTCACAGGAGAAGGAACTTCTGCTCGCCCCGGGCTACTTCACCGACCTGGCGGAGCTCGGCGTCACCCGGGCCGAGGTCCTGCTGCGCCGGGGGGCCGTCCACAACGAGCTGACCCGCTTCCGCTACGACGCCGTGCTGCACGTCGGCGGGACCGCCCCGACCGTCGAGGTCGACTGGATCGACCGGATCGACCGGATCGACCGGAGCGGCGGTGGCGCCGGCCCGCTCGAACTCGCCCAGCTGGAGCGCCACTTCGGCACCGGCGCACCGTTCGGCCTGCGCCGGGTCGCCAACGCGCGGCTGGCCCGGGAGCGGGTCCTCCTCGGTGGCGGGGCCGACGGCGCCGGGCTGCCGGAGGCGGACGTCGAGGTGCTGAGCGCCCTCGCGGAGCGGTACGGCTACCGCGCCCACGCCAGTTGGGCCGCCGAGTACCCGCTCGGCGCGTTCGACGTGGCCTTCGTCCCGCGCACCCTGGCGGGCGTGCCCGACCTCCCGGCGGCGCCGCGCCGCGACCGTACGACCAACACCCCGCTGCTGGCGGAGCTGGAGCGCGGCCTGGCCGGTGAGCTGCGCGGGGCGCTGGCCGCCGAGCTGCCCGAGGCGGCGGTGCCGACCCAGCTGGTGCTGCTGGAGGCGCTGCCGCTCACCCCCAACGGCAAGGTCGACCGCGGGCGGCTGCCCGACCCCCGAACGGCGCCGGCCGGCGACGCGTACGTGGCGCCGCGCAACGACGCCGAACGGCGGCTGTGCGAGCTCTGGGCCGACCTGCTCGGGGTGGAACGGGTCGGCGTGCACGACGACTTCGTGCGGCTGGGCGGCCACTCCCTGCTGGCCACCCAGCTGATCACCCGGGTCAACCGGGCCTTCGCCCGGGACCTGCTGCTGCGCGACCTGTTCGCCACCGCCACCGTGGCCGGGCTCGCCGCGGAGATCGAACGGCGCGAACCGCCCGCCGGTGACCGGGCGGCCGAACGCCCCCGGATCCAGCGCCGACGGCGGGCTGCCCGATGACCCCACCGAGCGACACCACGCGACGACCGGAGACGCCCGATGCAGCCTGACGTCCTTCCCCTGTCCTTCGCCCAGTCGCGCCTGTGGTTCCTGGAGCAGCTCTTCCCGGGGCGGGCGACCTACCACCTGCCGCTGTTCGTCACGCTGGACGGCCCGGTGGACCAGGAGGCGCTGCGCACGGCGCTCGGCGAGGTCGCCGACCGGCACGAGGCGCTGCGCTCCACCTTCCCCGACCGGGCCGGTGAGCCGCGCCAACTCGTCCACGAGCGTGCGGTGGTGGACTTCGCGGTGGTCCCCGCGGCGGCCGATGTCGACGAGCAGTTGCTGCGACTGGTCGGGCGCCCCTTCGACCTGGCGGCCGGCCCGCTGTGGCGGGTGCGCCTGCTGTGGGTCGGGCCGCGCGAGCACGTGCTCGCGGCGGTGTTCCACCACCTGGTCGGCGACGGCTGGTCGTTGGGGATCTTCACCCGGGAGCTCGGGCACCACTACAACCGCGCGGTGCGGGCCGCCGCCGGCCGACCGGCTGGACCCACCGAAGCCGCTGGACCCGCCGAAGCCGCCGAACTCGCCGAACTCGCCGAGCCGGAGATACAGTTCGGCGACTACGTGCTCTGGGAACGCGAGCAGCTGTCGGAGGAACGCCTGGCGCGCGGGCTGCGATTCTGGAAGGAACGGCTGGACGGCGCCCCCGACCTGCTCGCCCTGCCGACGGACCGGCCGCGCCCGGCGGTGGCCTCCGACGCGGGCCGGCTGTTCGGGACACGGCTGCCCCGCGCGCTGTCCGAGGAGGTCCGCCGCCTCGGCGCCCGCGAGGGTGTCACGCCCTTCATGGTGCTGCTGGCCGGGTACGCCGTCCTGCTGCACCGCTACGCGCAGTCCCCGGACGTCGTGGTGGGTGTCCCCACGGCGGGCCGCTCGCAGCCGGAGACCGAGGGCGTGATCGGCTACTTCGCCAACACCGTCCCGCTGCGCCTGCGGGTCGACCGGGCCCAGGGCTTCCGCGAACTGCTCCAGCAGGTCAAGCAGTCGACCCTGGACGCCCACGACCACCAGGACATCCCGCTCGACCTGCTGGTCGACGAGCTGGGGGTGGCCCGGGACCTCAGCCGCAGCCCGCTGATCCAGACGCTGTTCGTGCTGCTGGAGGAGGGCCGCTCCACGCTGGGCGCCGGGCGCAGCGGACTGGAACTGGACGGGGTGACGGCGACCGGGCGCCGTCCGGTGACAGGCCACGCCAAGTTCGACCTGTCGCTGGTGGCCGAGGAGACCGGGGCGGGCTACGCCCTGGAGTTCGAGTACGCCACCGACCTGTTCGTCGAGTCCACCGTCCGGCGGATGGCGGAGCACTACGCGCGGCTGCTGGCCGGGGCCGTCGCCGACCCGGTCCGGCCGGTGGGCGAACTCCCCCTGGAGGAGCCGGCGGTGGTGGCCGCGCGGGTCAGGGCCCTGAGCGGCGCGGACCTGCCGCACGACCGGGACGTCCTGCTGCACGAGTACGTCGAGCGGTTCGCGCGGCGCACGCCGGACGCCCCGGCGCTCCGGGACGAGCACGGCGACCTGACGTACCGCGAACTGAACGAGCGGGCGAACCGGTTGGCGCGGGCCCTGGTGGCGCGCGGCGCGGGGCCCGGCGAGGTGGTCGGGATCGCGCTGCCGACCGGGACCGAGCTGGTGACCGCGATGGTCGCGGTGGTGAAGACCGGGGCGGCGTACGTCGCGGTCGAGGTGAACCACCCGGCCGAGCGGATCCGGTCGGTGCTGGCCGACGCGGGCGCGGCGGTCGTGGTCACCACGCCCGGGCTGCGCGCGACGGTGGCGGCCGGCGCCGACGCCCTGGTCCCCGCGGACCCGGCCGTGCGCCGGGGCATCGAGGAGCTCGGGTCGGCCGACCTCGGGGTGTCCGTCGGCGCGGACGCGATGGCCTACCTGGTGTACACCTCCGGGTCGACCGGCGAGCCCAAGGGCGTGCCGATCACCCACCGCAACGTCACCCGGCTCTTCCCCGACCCCGATCCGCTGTACGCCTTCGGGCCGGACGACTGCTGGACCCTGTTCCACTCCTGCGCGTTCGACCTCTCGGTCTGGGAGATCTGGGGCGCGCTGAGCCACGGCGCCGCGCTGAGCCCCGTCCCGCCGACGGTCGCCCGGGCCCCCGAGGAGTTCGCCGGACACCTGGTGCGGCACGGGGTCGGCGTGCTCAACCAGACCCCGGCGGCCTACGAACAGCTGCTGGACCACTTCGCCCGGCACGGCGTCCCGGACGGGCTCCGGCTGCACACCGTGATCGTGGGCGGCGAGGCGTGGGGCGAGGAACTCGCCGAGCGGCACCGGGCGTTGCTCGACGGGGTGGCGCTGTACAACGAGTACGGCCCGGCGGAGGCGGCGGTGTGGACGGCGCACCGGCTCGTCCACGACCCCGTGACCAAGCGCTCGCATCCGGTGGACCTCGGTGTGCCGCACAGCCGGAGCCTGGTCGTGGTGCTCGACGAGGGCGGCCGGCCGGTGCTCCCCGGGGCGGTCGGCGAGATCTGCCTCGGCGGCGAGGGGCTCACCCGGGGCTATTGGAAGCGGCCGGAGCTGGACGCGGCCGTGTTCTTCGAGGCGGTCCTGCCGGGGGTCGGGGCGCAGCGGCTCTACCGCACCGGGGACCTGGGCCGGTGCACCGCCGACGGCCGGGTCGAGTTCGTCGGCCGCAAGGACCGCCAGGTGAAGATCCGCGGCTACCGGATCGAGCTGCGCGAGGTGGAGCGCGCGCTGCTGGCCCTGCCCGGGGTCCGGGAGGCGCTGGTCACCGCCGTCGAGGGGCGCCGGCTGGTCGCCCACGTGGTGCCGGAGCCGGGGGCCGCGGAGCCCGGAGCCGACGCCGACGTCGCCCCGGGGACCACCGAAGCCGCCCTGATCGGCGCGCTGCGCGCCCGGCTGCCGCTCCACCTGGTCCCCGCCCACGTGGTGCTGCTGGACGCGTTCCCGCTGACCGCCAACGGGAAGGTCGACCACGAGAGGCTGCCCGCGCCGCGTCCGGTGGAGGCCGCCGCCGGGGTCGAGCCGGGCACCCCGACCGAGAAGCTGGTCGCCGGGGTGTTCGCCGAGATCCTCGGCGTCGGCTCCGTCCCGGCCGACGCCGACTTCTTCGACCACGGCGGGCACTCGCTGCTGGCGACCCAGGCCGCCGCCAGGATCGCCGACCGGTCCGGCCGGCACTGCCCGGTCCGCGCGCTGTTCGAGTGCGGCACGGCCACCGCGCTGGCCCGGCGGCTGGACGAGGCGTGGGCGGCGGCCGGCGGGCCCGCCGGCCCGGACGGCTCCGCGCTGCCGAGGATCGTCGCCGACCCGGAGCGGCGGTACGAGCCCTTCCCGCTGACCGACGTGCAGCAGGCCTACTGGGTGGGGCGCACGGGCGCGCTGGAGTTCGGCGAGGTCTCGGTCCACTGCTACGTGGAGTACGACGTGCCGGACCTGGACGTCCCCCGGCTGGAGCGGGCGTTCAACCGGCTGGTGCGCCGCCACGAGGCGCTGCGGCTGGTGGTGGCGGAGGGCCGGCAGCGGATCCTGCCCGAGGTTCCGGAGTACCGCATCGCGGTGGCCGACCTGGCCGGGCACGGCCCGGAGGAGGCGGAGCGGGCGCTCGCGGCCGCCCGGGACCGGATGGCGCACCAGGTGCTGCCCAGCGAGCGCTGGCCGCTGTTCGAGATCGCCGTGAGCCGGCTGCCGGACCGGCACCGACTGCACCTCAGCCTGGACGCCCTGGGGCTCGACGCGTGGAGCCTGAACCTCGTCCTCAACGAGTGGGCCCGGCTCTACCGCGACGAGGACGCCGTACTGCCCGCGCTGGACCTGAGCGTGCGCGACTACGTGCTGGCGGAGCGGGAGTTCGCCGGTACGGAGGCCTTCCGCCGCTCCCGGGACTACTGGACGGGCCGGCTGGACACCCTGCCCGCCGCCCCGGCGCTGCCCCTGGCGGCGACCGCCCCGACCGGGCCGCGCCGCTTCGACCGGGTGCAGCGCCGGCTCGCCGCCGCCGACCTGCGCGCCCTGCGCGAACGCGCCGAGCGCCGCGGCCTCTCGCTGTCGGCCGTCCTGGCGGCGGCCTTCGCCGACACCCTCGCCACCTGGAGCGCCGAACCGCACTTCACCGTCACCACGACCCTCTTCAACCGGCTGCCGGTCCACCCCCGGATCAACGCGATCGCCGGGGACTTCACCTCGGTGAACCTCCTGGAGCTGGACTGGTCGGAGCCGGACGTCCCGTTCGCCGAGCGCGCGGTCCGGACCCAGGGCCGGCTCTGGGAGGACCTCGACCACCGCCACTTCGGCGGGGTCCGCGTCCTGCGCGAACTGGCGCGCACCCGGGGGCTCGACGGCGGACCGCTGATGCCGGTGGTGTTCACCTGCCTGCTGGGCGGTGAGGGTGGCGCGGACGGCTGGGAGAGCCTCTTCCCCGACGAGGTCTTCAACATCACCCAGACCCCGCAGGTCTGGCTGGACCACCAGGTCTACGAGTCCCGGGGAGAGCTGGTGCTCTGCTGGGACCACGTGGCGGGGCTCTTCCCGGACGGCTTGGTGCGGGACATGCACGAGGCGTACTGCGCCGCGCTGCGGGCCCTCGCCCGCGACGAGCGGGCCTGGGGCCGCGCGCGGCTCACCCCGTTCCCCGAGGCGCAGGCCGAGTGCCGGGCCGTGGTCAACGACACCGCCGGGCCGGAGCCGGACCGGCTGCTCCACCAGCTCTTCGAGGACCGGGCCGCGACCGGCCCGGACGCCGTCGCGGTGGTCGCCGAGGACCGCACCCTGACGTACCGGCAGCTCGACACCGCCGCCAACCGGGCCGCCCGGCGACTGACGGCCGCGGGCGTCGAGCCGGGCGGGCGGGTGGCGGTCCTCGCGGGCAAGGGCTGGCGCCAGGTGGTGGCCTGCCTGGCGGTGCTCAAGGCGGGCGCGGCCTACCTGCCGGTCGACGCCGGGTCGCCGCAGGAGCGGATCGAGGGCCTGCTGCGCCAGGCCGAGGTGGGCGGGGTGCTGGCCGCCCCGGACCAGCTCGCCCGGGTCGCCGGGCCGGCCGGGCGGTGCACCCCGGGCGGCGCCGCGGTGCTGCCGGTGGACGAGGACCTGCTGGCCCCGGTCGCCGAGGGCGAGGACGTCACCGGCCCCCCGGTGTGCCGGACGCCCACCGACCTCGCCTACCTGATCTTCACCTCGGGGTCCACCGGCGAGCCCAAGGGCGTGATGATCGACCACCGGGGCGCGGTGAACACCGTCCTGGACATCAACGACCGCTACGGGATCGGCCCGCAGGACCGGGTCCTGGCGCTCTCCGCGCTGGGCTTCGACCTGAGCGTCTACGACGTCTTCGGTCTGCTCGCCGCGGGCGGCGCGGTGGTCGTCCCGCCGGACGACCAGGTCCGCGAACCGGCGCGCTGGGCCGACTGGGTCCTCGACCACCGGGTCACGGTGTGGAACACGGTGCCGATGTCGATGGAGATGTTCACGGCGGCCGTGAGCGGCCGCCCGGACGAGTTCCGGGAGCGGCTGGCGCACAGTCTGCGACTGGTGCTGCTCAGCGGGGACTGGATCCCCACCGAGCTGCCCGGCCGGGTGTCTGAGGTGTTCGGCGACGCGCGGACGGTGGGCCTCGGCGGCGCCACCGAGGCCTCGATCTGGTCGATCGCCCACGAGATCGACCGGGTCGACCCGGGGTGGGCGAGCGTCCCGTACGGACGACCGCTGCGCAACCAGACCTTCCACGTACTGGACCGGGCCCTGCGGCCCCGCCCCGACCACGTGCCGGGCGACCTCTACATCGGCGGCACCGGGCTGGCCCGGGGCTACTGGCGGGACGAGGAGCGGACGGCGGCGGCCTTCGTCGTCCACCCGGAGACCGGCGAGCGGCTCTACCGCACCGGCGACCGGGGCCGCTACCTGCCGAACGGCGACATCGAGTTCCTGGGCCGCGACGACCTCCAGGTCAAGGTGGGCGGCCACCGGATCGAGCTCGGCGAGATCGAGCACCACCTGGCCGGGATCCCGGGCGTGCGGCACGGCCTGGCGCACGTCTTCAAGCCGGACGGCCGCACCCCGCGGCTCGCCGCCTACCTGCACGTCGACCTGCCGGACCGGGACGAGCGGGCCGAGGCCGCGGCGGTCGGGTTCCGGCTGGGGCAGCCCGGGCTGCGCGCCCTCGACGGGGAACTCCACCCCCTCGGCACCGGCACCGGCACGGACACCGCCGACGCCGACGCCGACGCGGCGCTGTGCGCGCGCAAGAGCTTCCGGGTCTTCGAGGGCGGGGAGACCGACCCGCAGGAACTGGCCGACTGGCTCACCGGGGCGCTGGCACCCCGCCCCGCGCCGGGCGACGACCGCTCGGTCGCCGCCGCCGTCCGCCCGCTGCTGGCCCGCACGGTCGAGGGCTCCGCGCTGCCCAGGCGGCGCTACGGGTCGGCGGGCTCGCTGTACCCGGTCCGGACCTACCTGGTCGGTGACCGCGACACGGCCGACCTGGCCGCCGGGGTGTTCTACCTCGACCCGGTCCGGCACGGGTGGGTCCGGGTGGGCTCCGGCGAGGCGGCCGCCGCCTGGCGCGCCGCCCACGGCGGCCGGGGGCCGGCCCTGCTGCTGGTGGCCAAGGGCTCGGCGATCGAGCCGCAGTACGGCGAGCGGGGCCCGCTCTACGCCGCCGTCGAGGCCGGGTCGATGGCCCAGTTGGTGAGCGACGCGACCGGGGCGGCCTGGCGGCTGCGGCAGGACCGCGAGGCGGGCGGGCTGGCCCCGCTGGTGCTGGAGAGCCCCGACTGCCGGCTGCTGGGCGTGCTGGAACCCGGCCCGGCGGACGAGACGGCCGAGGCGGCCGAGGCGGCCGACGGCGCCGTGGACGAGGTGCTCCCGGACGGCCTCACCGTGCTGGTGCACGTCAGGCCGAACGCCGTCCCGGCCGGGGCCGTCGGCGGCCTGGCGGCGGGCTGGCACCGCTGGGAGGGCGGTCGGTGGGTCGGCTTCGCCGGGCCGGAGCCCGCGCCCGACCTGACCAACCCGGACAACTGGTCGATCTACCAGGGCGCGGCGGCCGCCGTGTTCCTGCTCGGCCGCGCCGCCGAAGGCGCTGCGCCCGGGGACCGCCCGCCCGCGGACCGCACGCCCGGGGCGCCCGCGTTGGCGGCCGGCCGGCTGGTGCAGCGGCTCGCCGAGACCGGCCACCGCTACGGGCTCGGCGGCTGCTCGATCGGTGAACTCGACCCGACCGGCGACCGGATCGTCCGGGCGGTGGCCGGCGGCGGCGAGGTCCTGCACGCCTTCTTCGCCGGGCCGGTGGCCGACGCCCAGCGCGCCGACGAGCGGCCGAGCGAGGCCGTCCCGTTCCGCCGGGTGCTCGCCCGGCTGGCCCGGACGGAGCTGGAGCGCCGGCTGCCCCCGTACATGGTCCCCGAGCACTACCTGGTGCTCGGCGAGCTGCCGCTGTCGCCCAACGGGAAGGTCGACCGCGGCCGGCTGCCCGCCCCGGCCACCGCGACCGCGGCGGAGCGGCCCGCGCGGCCCAGGGGCGGCGGGCGGCCGTACGACGCCACCGAGCAGGCGGTCGCCCAGCTGTGGGCCGAGCTGCTGGGGGTCACGCCCGGGCCGGCGGACGACTTCTTCGCCCTCGGCGGCCACTCGCTGACCGCGACGCTCCTGCTCAACCGCGTCCGGGAGGTCTTCGGGGTGGAACTCCAACTGCGCGGCATCTTCCTGCACCCCGACGTGGGCGGGCAGGCCGGGCTGATCGAGGCCGCGCGTGCCGACGGCCCGGCGGCGGTGGCGGACCGGACCCCGGCCCTGCGGCGGCGCTCGGCCACCCGGGCGCCGGCCTCCTCCGGCCAGCAGCGCCTGTGGTTCGCCGAGCAGCTCGCCCCGGCCGAACTGCGCGGCGCGGTCTACGCGATGCCCTCGGCCGTCCTGATCGAGGGGGCGACGGACTGGCCGCTGCTGCGCCGGGCCGTGGCACGGATCGTGGACCGGCACGAGGTGCTGCGGACCACCTTCCGGATCGCCGACGGGCGGATCGAGCAGGTCGTCCACGCGCGGATGCCCGTCGACCTGGAGGTCGAGGACTGCCCGGGCGCCGACGAGGCCGAGCGGCGGGCGTACGCCGACCGGCGGCTGGGTGAACTGGCCGGGCACCGCTTCGACCTGGCCCACGGCCCGCTGTTCCGGTTCCACGTGCTCCGGCTGGCCGAGGACCGCCACCTGCTGTTCAGCGCGCTGCACCACATCGTCTCGGACGGCTGGTCGGTCGGCGTGTTCGCGGCCGAACTCGACCTCGCCCAGCGGGCCGAACGCGACCGACAGGCCCCAGAACTGCCCGAGTTGGCGCTCCAGTACGCCGACTACGCGGCCTGGCAGCAGGAGCCCGGCACCCAGCGGGCGGCGACCGCGCGGGTCGACTTCTGGCGCCGGACGCTGTCCGGGGCGCCGCCCACCTCGGTGCCGCCGGCCGACCTGCCCCGGCCCGCCCGGCAGGACTTCGCCGGCTCCAGCGTCAGCCGGCCGCTGCCGCCCGGACTGGCCGCCCGGATCGAGGAGCACTGCCGCACCCTCGCCGTCACGCCCTTCGCCTTCCACCTGGCGGCCTACACGGCCTGGCTCTCCCACAGCACCGGCCAGGACGACCTGGTGGTGGGCACCCCCGTCGACTCCCGGCACCACCCCGACCTGGAACGGCTGATCGGCTTCTTCGCCAACATGCTGGCCCTGCGGGTCGACCGGGCGCCGCAGAGCAGCTTCGGCGAGCACGCCCGGGCCGTGCAGGAGCGGCTGCTGGCCGCCCACGAGCACCGGGAGGTGCCGTTCGAGAGCGTGGTCGACGCGCTCGGCCTCGACCGCCGCTCCGGCCGGCACCCGCTCTTCCAGACCACCTTCGTGCACGAGACCGCCGACCGGGCCGCCACCCTGCCCGGCGCCGTCCCGGTACCGCTGGCGTCGACCGTCGCCCGCTACGAGGTCAGCGTGCTGCTGCGGCCGCGCGGCGGCGGCTGGGAGCTCACCGTCGAGTACGCCACCGGCCTCTTCCGGCCCGGGACGGCGCAGCGCTGGCTCGACGAACTCCTCCGGCTGCTGGACGCGGCCGCCGCCGACCCGGGGGCGACTCTCGACGAACTCGCCGCCGTGCTGGACGCCGCCGAGCAGGAACGCACCGGCGGCCGCCGGGGCCCGCACCGGCCGCTGCCGGAACTCACCGTCGCCGAGCGCTTCGAGGAGATGGCGCGGCTGCACCCCGACGCGTGCGCGATCCGCTCCGGCGAGGACGGCCGGGAGAGCGTCAGCTACCGCGAACTGGACGCCCGGGCGAACCGGATCGCCCGGCTGCTGCTCGCCGGCGGGGCCGGACCCGGGCGGGTGGTGGGCATCTGCATGCGCCGGACGGCCGAACTGTTCGCCACCTACCTGGCCGTGCTCAAGACCGGCGGCTGCTACGCGGCGATCGACGGCGGCAACCCGCCCGCCCGGATCGCCGCCCTGCTGGCCGACCTGGCGCCCGACCTGGTCGTCACCGACCGGCACAACGCCGCCGTCGGCACCGACGGCCCCCGCCTGGTGCTGGACGAAGGGGCGGCCGCCGACCTCGACGACGGCCCCCTGCCCGCCGCCGCCGGCCCCGACGACCTGGCCTACATCGTCCACACCTCGGGCTCCACCGGCGAGCCCAAGGGCGTGCGGATCCGGCACCGCGGCGTGGTCAACCTGGCCCTCTCCCAGCACGACCACTACGAGGTCGGGCCGGGCCGCCACGTGCTCTCACTGGCGTCCTGCGGGCACGACGGCTCGGTCTGGGAATGGACCACGGCGCTGCTCAACGGGGCGACGCTCAGCATCGTGGCGGACGCCGCCGCCGAGGTGGTCAACCGGCTGCACCACCCGGACCGGCACCCCCCGGTCCACCTGGCCGCGCTGACCCCGACCGTGCTGGCCACCCTGCCCGCCCACGCCCTGCCCGACCTCCAGGTGCTGGTGGTCGCCGGGGAGAGCTGCCCGCAGAGCCTGATCGACCGGTGGTCCGGCCGGGCCAGGATGCTCAACTTCTACGGGCCCAGCGAGGCCACCGTCACCGCCACGGCCTTCCCGGTCGACGGGCGGCGCAGCGCCGCCACCATCGGGCTGCCCGTGCGCAACACCGAGGTCCGGCTGCTCGACGAGCGGCTCCGGCCGGTGCCCCCCGGCAGCAGCGGCGAGATCTGCATCGGCGGCGTCGGACTGGCCGAGGGCTACCACCGGCGGGACGGCGAGACGGCCGCCGCGTTCGTCGAGACCGTGATCGGGGGCCGCCCCACCCGGCTGTACCGCACCGGCGACCGGGGCCGCTGGTCGGCCGACGGCCTGCTGGAGTTCCTCGGCCGGCTCGACGAGCAGGTGAAGGTCCGCGGCGTCCGGGTCGAGCCCGGCGAGGTCCGCGCCCGGCTGCTCGACCTGCCCGGCGTCGACCAGGCAGCGGTGGTCACCGACGCCGGGTCGGGCGAGGTCCGGCTGCTCGGCTACCTGGTCGCGGCCGTCCCGCTCGACCCGGAGGCACTGCGGGACCGGCTGCGGGCCACCCTGCCGGACGCGATGGTCCCCGCCTGGCTCTGCCAGGTCGACGCACTGCCCCGGGCGCTGAGCGGAAAGGTCGACGCGGCCCGGCTGCCCCGGCCCGAGGCGGCCCTGGCGCCGGAGGGGGCCTCCCCGGGGGCCGACCCGACCGTGCACCGGCTCCAACGGCTCATGGCGGCGGTCCTGGAGGGCCGACGGCTCGGGCCCGACGACGACTTCTTCCGCCACGGCGGGCACTCGCTCAAGGCCGTCCAGCTGGTCACCGCCGTGTACGAGGAGTTCGGCACGGAGCTGGAGGTCCGGGACGTGTTCGACCGGCCCACGGTGGCGGAACTGGCGCAGCTGATCGACGACAAGGGGCAGGCCCGATGACCGGCGCAACCACCCGGACGCGGCGTCAGCCGGTCTCCCGCTTCCAGCGGCAGCTCTGGCTGGCCGAGCGGATCGCCCCCGCACCGGGCACCTACAACCTCCCGGTGCTCCTGGAACTGCGCGGAACGCCGCGACTCCCCGCCCTGGCCGAGGCGCTGCGGACCCTGCTGCGGCGGCACGCCGTGCTGCGCTGGCAGTTCCCCGAGGCGGACGGCGAACCCCAGGCCGAGGACTGCGGCGACCCGGAGGTGCCGGTCGCCGCACTCGACTGGCGGGAACTGCCCGAACCGGACCGGGAGGCACGGCTCGCCGAGTTCTTCCGGGAGCCCTTCGCGCTCGACCGGGGGCCGCTGGTCCGGGCCGCGCTGGCCCGGACCGGGCCGGACCGCCACTGGTTCGCGCTCTGCGTGCACCACCTCCTGGTGGACGGCTGGTCGATCGGCATCCTGCTGCGCGAGCTGGCCGCCGCCTACAGCGCCGCGGTGCACGGTCGGGAGCCCGAACTCCCGCCCCCCGGAACCCCGTTCGCGCAGGACGTCGCACGCGAACCGGCCGACCTGACCCGGCAGTCGGAGTTCTGGCGGAAGTCCCTGGCCGGCGCTCCCCAGCGCCTCACCCTGCCCTTCGAACGGAGCCGCGACGCCTGGTCGGGGCAGGCCCGGCGGTACGACTTCGGGCTCTCCCCGGAGCTCAGCGCCCGGCTGCGCCGGCTCGGCGAGGAACGCCGCTCCAGCCCCGCGATGACGCTGATGACGGCCTACCTCGCCCTGCTCGCCCGCTTCGGCGGCACCACCGACGTGCTCGGCACGGTGCCGGTGGTCAACCGGCTGCGCCCGGGCCTGGGCGACACCGTCGGCCTGCTCACCAACACCCTGCCGGTGCGGCTGACCCTCGCCCCCGGCGCCAGCTTCGCCGACGCCCTGACCCAGGTGCGCGACCGGCTGCTGAGCGCCATGGGCAACGCCGACGTGCCGTTCCAGCAGATCGTCGACGCGGTCGCCACCGAGCGCGAGACCCATGTGCCCACGCTCTGCCAGACGCTGTTCACCTGGGGGGAGAGCGGGCCGCCGCTCGTCCTGGACGGCCTGGAGACGGAGCTGCGACCGGCCCCCGAGATCGCCGTCAGGTTCGACCAGATGCTGTTCGCCGGCGAGCGGGACGGCCGCATCGAGCTCCGCCTGGAGTACCCGGCCGAGCTCTACGACGAGGACTCCGTCGCCGAGTTCGCCGAGAGCTACGTCGCCTGCCTGACGGCGATGGCCGAGGACTGCGACCAGCCGGTCGAGTCGGCCTCCCTGGTCTCCGAGCGGCAGCGCCGCCGGATGGCCGGGTGGCCCCGGCCCCGGCCCGAGCCGCTCCGGCCGCGCACCGTCCACGCGGCGGTGGAACAGTGGGCCGCCAGCGGCCCCCGGGTGGTGGCGCTGCACCGGGGCGAGCGCACCTGGGACTACGGCTGGCTCAACGCCACCGCCAACCGGCTCGCCCGCAGGCTGCGCGCCGCCGGGGTCGGGCGCGGCGACGTCGTTGCGCTGCGCATGGAGCGCTCGGTCGAACGGGTCGTCGCCTGGCTGGCGACGGCCAAGGCCGGCGCCGCCTACCGGTCCGTCGACCCGGGCGACCCGGTCGCCGACGGCGAGACCTGGCCGACCGGTGCGCGGGCCGCGCTCCTGCTGGCGCACGAGGCCCTGGCGGTCGACCCCGGCCCGGGCGTCCCGGTGCTGCTCTGGGAGCGGATCGAACCGGAACTGGCCGCGCTGGACGGCACCGACCTCGGGCTGGACGTCGACCCCGACGACCCGGTCTGCCTCGTGCTCACCGCCGGAACCACCGGGCCGCCCAAGGCAGTCCGGCTGCCGCACCGCGGGCTGGCCAACCTCGCCGCCCACCACCGGGAGGCCTTCGGGGTCGGACCGGGCGCGGTCGTCCTCCAGCTCGCCGCCGCCACCTGCGACGCCTCGGCCGGGGAGTGGACCGGCGCGCTCGCCAACGGCGCCGCACTGCGGCTCCCGCCGACCCGCGACGTCCACGACCGCCCGGACGAGATCGTCGCGGCGCTGCGCGAGCCCGGGGCCACCGTGGTCACCCTGCCGCCCTCCCTCGCCGGGGCGCTGCCCGACGACGCGCTGCCCACCGTCCGGGTGCTGCTGCTGCGGGGCGAGCCGTGCCCGCCCGAGCTGCTGACCAGGTGGGCGGCGCGGGTGCCGGTGGTGGCCGACACCTACGGCGTCGGCGAGTCGACCGTGACGAGCACCAGCTTCGTCCACCGGCCCGGGTTCCCCGCCCGGACGGTGGGCACGGCCCTGCCCGGCGTCGGGATCCACGTCCTGGACGAGGACGGCCGCCCGCTCCCGCCCGGTGCGGTCGGTGAGATCGGGGTGTCCGGCGAGGGCCTGGCGCCCGGCCACCCGAACGGCCCGGACCAGGACGCGAAGCGGTCCACCGTCCGCTCGCAGGGCCCGGACGGGGCTCCGGCGCGGATCCACCGCACCGGCGACCTGGGCCGGTTCCTGCCCGACGGCAACCTGGTGTTCGAGGGCCGCCGCGGCGACCGGACCGGGCCGCGCGGTCACCGGGTCGACCTGGACCGGATCGCCTGGGCCCTCACGGCGCACCGGAAGGTGCGTGCCGCCGCCGTGACCGCCGACGCGGCGGGCCCGGACGGCCCCCGGCTCACCGCCTACGTGGTCCCCGCAAGCCCCGTGGGCCCCGGCGGTCCCGGCGGTCCCGGCGGTCCCGGCGGTCCCGCCGGTCCCGGCGGCGAGGAGGCCCGCGCCAGGCTGCGGCTGGAGCTGCGCGACCACCTCGCCGAGCGGCTCGGGCCCCACCTGGCGCCCGAGGCGTACGTGCTGCTCGACGAACTGCCGCTGAACCCGCGCAGCCTGACCCTCCAGCCGAGGGCCCTGCCCCGGCCCGGGGCCGACAGCCTGCTCGGCCCGGACGCCGCCGCCCTGCGCACCGCCACCCAGCGGGAACTGGCCGGGATCTGGACCGAGTTGCTGGGCGTGGAGACGGTCGGCCCGGACGACTCGTTCTTCCTGCTGCGCGGCAACTCGCTGCTGGTGGTCAAGGTCGGCCACGCGATCCGCGCCCGCTTCGGCGTCGACCTGCCGGTCCGCCGGCTCTTCGAGCGCAGCACGCTGCGCGACCTCGCCGAGACCGTGGACGAGGCACTGGCCGCCCGGGACGCCGTGGACCCGGCGCAGCGGCGGGCACCGGCCGAGCCCCTCCCGAGGGCCACCGACCGGCCGGAGTGGCCGCTGTCCTTCGCCCAGGCCCGGATGTGGTTCCTGGACCGGCTCACCGACGGCAACCCCGCCTACCACGTGCCGCTGGCGCTCCGGCTCACCGGGCGGGTGTCGGCCGAGGAGGTCGGGCGGCTGCTGACCGCGCTGGTGCGGCGGCACGAGGTGCTGCGCACGGCGTACGTCGAGACCGACCGCCGGCCCGTCCAGCGGGTCCTGGCGGCCGAGCCGGTCCGGGTCGAGGTCAGCGACCTGCGGGGCCTGGACCGCGCGGCCGGGGAGCGGGAGTGGCGCCGCCTGGCCGCCGCCGACCTGGCCCGGCCGTTCGCCCTCACGGCCGGGGAGAACCTGCGGGCCCGGCTGGTGGACCTGGGCGAGGAGCGTGCCGTCCTGCTGCTCTGCCTGCACCACATCGCCGTCGACGGCTGGTCGGTGGAGCAACTGCTGTCGGAACTGGCCGTGCTCTCCCGCGGCGAGGAGCCGGCGCCGGTGCCGCTGCGCTACGTCGACTACGCCAGCTGGCAGCGGGAGATCGGCTCCGACCGGCTGGACCAGCAGCTGGTCCACTGGAAGGCCGAACTCGCGGGCGCCCCCGAGCGGTTGGACCTGCCGACCGACCACCCCCGGCCGCCCGAGCAGGACTACCGCGGCGCCACCGTGACCCGCCCGCTGGCACAGGACCTCAGCACGGCGCTGCGGAAGCTGGCCGCCGACCGCGGGGTCACCGAGTTCGTGCTGTACCTGACGGCGTTCCAGGTGTGGCTGGGCCGGATGGCGGGCAGCGAGGACGTCGTGGTGGGCACGGCGGTGGCCGGCCGGCACTACGTGGGCAGCGACCGGCTGGTCGGGCTGATGGCCAACTCGCTCGCCCTGCGGCTGCGCCACCAGGGCACCGAACGTTTCGTCGACCTGGTCGCCCGGGCGCGGGACACCGTCGTCACCGCCCAGGAGAACCAGGACCTGCCGTTCGAGCTCCTGGTCGACCACCTGGACGTGGCCCGCGACCTCGGCCGCACCCCGGTCTTCCAGACCATGTTCACCCTCGCCGACCGGCTCCCCGAGCCGCTCGACCTGGCCGGGACCACCGCCGAACTGCTCACCCTGGACGCCGACACGGCCAAGTTCGACCTGTCCCTGCATGTCCAGACCGGCGGCGTCGACGGGCCCTACCTGAGGGCCGACCACGCGACCGCGATCCTCGCGCCGGACACCGTGGCGCAGTGGCTGGAGGGCTTCGAGACCTTCCTGCGGTCCGTCGTCGCCCGGCCCGACGGCCCGGTCCGCGACCTCGACCTGCTGCCCCCGGCGGGCCGCGCCGCGCTGCGCGACCTCGGCACCGGCCCGGTCCGCGACTACGGGCCCGAGCTGACCACGGACCTGGTCGCCGGGTGGGTCCGCCGCGACCCCGGGCGCACCGCCGTCGAGGACGCGACCGGGCGGCTCGGCTACCGCGAACTGTCAGAGCTGGCCGACCGGGTCGCCGCCGGCCTGCACCGGCACGGCGTGCGCCCCGGGGACCCGGTGGTCGTCGCCCTGCCCCGGGACCGCCGGCTGCCCGCCGCGCTGCTCGGGATCCTGCGGGCCGGCGCCTTCTTCGTCCCCGTCGACCCGGCCCACCCGGCCGCGCGCACGGCGCACGTGGTCGAGGACTGCGGCGCCCGCCTGGCGCTGGGCGACCCGGGCGCCGCCGGGCTGCCGGGTGTCAGCTGGGCGGACCTCACCCGGGCCGACGGGGCGCCGGGGGCGCCCGGGGCCACCGGACTCACCGGACTCACCGGACTCACCGGGCTCTCCGGGCCGGAGCCCGACGCCGTCGCGTACACGATCTACACCTCGGGCTCCACCGGCCGCCCCAAGGGCGTGGCGGTCTCCCACCGGAGCCTGGCCAACACCCTGCGGGCGATGGCCGAGGTGCTCGGCACCGGCCCGGGCCACCGCCTGCTGGCGATCACCACCACCGCCTTCGACATCTCCGTCCTGGAACTGCTCCTCCCGCTCACCGCCGGGGGCACCGTGATCGTGGCGGACGAGCAGGCCCAGCGGGACCCGGAGACCCTGCGGACCTGGCTGGACGACCACCGTGCCGATGTCCTCCAGGCCACCCCGGCCACCTGGCAGGGCCTGCTCGACACCGGATGGGCCGCGCCCCCGGGCCTCACCGCGGTCGTCGGCGGCGAGGCCCTGCCCCAGCCGCTCGCCGACCGGCTCACCGAGCTGACGGACACCGCGTGGAACGTCTACGGCCCCACCGAGGCCACCATCTGGAGCACGGCGGCCCGGCTGGTCCGGCACGAACGCGTGCACCTGGGCCGCCCCCTGCCCAACACCCGGGCGTCCGTCCTGGACGCCGCCGGCCGACCGGTGCCCCGGGGCGTCGTCGGGATGCTGCACCTGGCCGGGGCCGGGCTCGCGGTCGGCTACCTCGGGCGCCCCGACCTGGACGCGGCGGCCTTCGGCACCGACCCGGAGACCGGCGAGCGGCTGTACCGGACCGGGGACCTGGCCAGGATGCGCGCCGACGGCACCCTGGAGTTCCTCGGCCGCCGGGATGCCCAGGTGAAGATCCGCGGCTTCCGGATCGAACCGGGCGACGTCGAGGCGACGCTGTCCCGACTGGCCGGTGTGGAACGGGCGGTGGTGACCGCCGTCGGCTCGGGGGCGCACGCCCGGCTGGTCGCCTTCCTCCAGCAGGCCGGCCCGGCCGCGGCCGGCCTGGCCGACGCCGCCCGCCGCCGGGCGGAGGAGCAACTGCCCGAGTACCTGCGACCGTCCCAGTACCTCGTCCTCGCCGAGCTGCCGCTCACCCCGAACCGCAAGGTGGACACCGCCGCGCTGCGCGCACTGGCGGCCGCCGGGACGACCACCGCCCGGCCGGACGACCCGGTGATGATGACCCCGGTCCAGTACGCGCTGCGGCGGCTCTGGCGAACCGTCCTCGGCGGGGCCGCGCCCGGCCTGCGGGACGACTTCTTCGCCTCCGGCGGGACCTCGGTGCTCGCCGTCCGGCTGGCCCGGGAGATCCAGCGGGAGTTCGGCCCGGAGGTCCGGGTGGCCGACGTCTTCCACAGCCGCACCGTCGAGCGGCTCGCCGAACTGGTCGGCCGGGCGGGCGGCAGTCCGCCGCGACTGCCCGTCCTGCTCGACCTCGGGAACGGCGCCGCCACGGCACCGGCCACCGGTGAACCGCCCGTCTTCATGATCCACCCGGCCGGCGGCACGGCCTACTGCTACCAGCCGCTGGCCGAGCTGCTCCCCGCCACCCCCTGCGTGGGCGTCAACCACCCCCACCTCGACGACCTGGAGCACCGTTACGGAACGCTGCGCGAGATGGCCGAGGACTACGCCCGGCTGCTGCGGGCCCGGCAACCCGCCGGCCCGTACCGGCTGCTCGGCTGGTCCTTCGGCGGAACGCTGGCCTACGAGATCGGCCAGGCCCTGGAGCGGGCGGGGGAGCCGGTCGCCGGAGTCGTGATCCTCGACGCCCACAACTGGGGGCCGCGCGCCGACGCGCTCGCCGCCCTCGACATCGACGAGGTGCTCGCACACCAGCGCCGCAACGGCCAGCACTTCGACCGTTTCATGGAGAAGGACGCCCGGGAGAGCGACCGGCTGCTGCGGGCCAACCGCGCGACGGCGGTCGACTTCCCCGTCCTGCTGTTCAAGCCCACCGACCGGGACGAAGTCGCCCCGGCGCTGTTCGACGACGAGCACAACGGCTGGCAGGGCCTGCCCGCCGAACTGACCCTGCGGCGGGTCGAGGGCAATCACGGCAGTCTGCTCCGCAAGCCTGCCCTGGACCGGATCGCCGCCGAGGTCGACGACTTCTTCGGAGTGACGATCGGAGTGACGACATGATCCCGCCTCCCCTGGAGAACGCGCTCTACGGCATCCACGGCACCCACGCGCTGCGGCTTGCCGACCGGCACGGCGTCTTCACCCACCTGCTGCGCCACGGCCCGGCCGCCGCGCCGGCCGTGGCCGCCGAGCTGGGGCTCGACGCCGAGACCCTGGAACGGCTGATGCTGCTGCTCAAGGTCTCCGGAGTGCTCGCCGACGCCGGTGGCGGCCGGTACCAACTCCCCGCCGGGACGGCGGACTTCCTCGCCCCCGACGGCCCCCGGTACCTGGGCGGCTTCGTCGAGCACCTGGTCACCGACGCCTCCCGTCAGCTGGACCTGCTGGACGCGTACCTGACCCGCGGCAAGGACGCCGTGGACGCGGAACTCCCGGACGCGTTCAGCCGGATCCACCGGGACGGCGCGTCGACCGAGCGGTTCCTGGCGGCCATGTGGCAGCTGAGCCACCACGCCTCCGAGCGCCTGGCCGAACTCGCCGACCTTGGCACGGCGACCACGCTGGTCGACGTGGGCGGGGCCAACGGGCCCTTCGCCGTCGCCGCACTGCGCCGCCACCCGGCCCTGCGGGCCACCGTGTTCGACCTGCCCGAGGTCGAGCCGTTCCTCAAGGCCAAGCGGAGCGAGCACGGACTCGACGACCGGCTGGACTTCCGGGCCGGGGACTTCTTCCGCGACCCGCTGCCCCCGGGCGACTGCTTCGCCTTCGGCTACGTCCTGTCGGACTGGTCCGACGCCACCTGCCTCGACCTGCTGCGCTCGGCCCACCGGGCCTGCGCGCCCGGCGGCCGGGTGCTGGTGATGGACCGGCTCTTCGACGAGGACCGCGACGGCCCGCTCGGCGCCGCCGTGATGAACCTGTCGATGCACGTGGAGACCCAGGGGCGGCACCGCTCGGCCCGGGAGTACACCGAACTGCTGGAGGCCGCCGGGTTCACCGCCTGCGAGGTGCGCCGCTCCGACGGCGACAAGCACCTCGTGACGGCCCGCCGACCGTAGACCCCGTCCGAGCCCGGCTCCAACCCCTCGTCGAACCAAAGGAGGTGACCCCGTGGAACCGCGCCTACCGGAACGCTGCGCACACATCGTCAGGATCCAGCGGGCACACGGCCGCGCGGCGCTCGCACCCGAACGGCTCGACGAGCTGGCCGGGTCCTACGACCGGCCCCCGGCGCCCGCCGACGGGGAGACGGAAGGCGAGGCGGACCTGCTCGCACTGCTGACCCGGCCGTTCAGCCGGACGACCGAGATACCGAGGTACTACCGCTACACCGACCTGCACGTCTTCGACTGGTTCCTGGCCCAGCGGCCGGACGACCGACTGACCGGCGCCGCCGAGGCGTTGGCGGTCTCGCTGACCGCCCTGCTCGAAGTGGAGCGGGCCGCCCCGGCCGGAGCGATCGACCCCGCGACCTCGGCCGAGCGCCGGCACCGGCTGCGGGCCCCGCTCGACCGGGTGCGCGCCCTCACCTTCGACCCCGACGGGAAGGTCCCGTTGGAGGAGGTGCTGCGCGCCCGGGAGGCCGACCCGCGGGCGCGCTGGAACAGCTTCGTGCTGGCCGAGTGCACCGGTTTCCCGCAGTCCGACAAGCACGACGAGCACCTCTTCCTGCGCTCCGTGCACGCCTGCGAGATGGTCTTCTTCCTGGTCCGCTCCCTGGTGCTGCGGGCCGCCGAGACCTGCGCGGACGACCGGCGGGAGGCCCGCACCAGGCTCCGGCAGGCCACCCTGACGGCCGAGCTGCTGAACGGCGTGTTCAGCGCACTGTGGACGATGTCGCCCGAGCGCTTCATGGAGTTCCGTGCCGAGACCGGGGACGCCAGCGCCGTGCAGTCGATGAACTACCACGCCATGGAGATCGTGCTCTACGGCCTCGACCCGGAGAAGGACGCGGTCCTCGGGGGCTACCGGCACCTGGCCGAGCTGCGCGGCGTCCTCGCCGAGGAGTGGCAGGAGCAGGGCGCCCGGCTGCGGGCCGCCGGGGACGCCGAGGTGGCGCACCACCTCGACGCGCTGCTACGGGTGCTCCGGCGCTGGCGCGGGCGGCACTACGGCTTCGCCGTCCGGTACCTGACCCCCGAACTCACCGGATCCGGCGGCACCGAGGGGGCGAACTACCTCAGGAGGTTCGTGGAGAAGCCGGGGCGTCCGGAGCACGGGCGGCGGCGGGGCGCCGGAGCCTTCCTGACCTGCTGAACCGGAGCCCGGCGTTTGGAGCCGTGCGTTGCGTGCCCCGAGCCGTGGGCTTCCGGGGTTCGAGCCCTGACCCGAGAACGAGGAGACCATGTCGATCGAGCAACTGCCACTCGTGTGCCTGCCCTTCGCCGGGAGCGGGGCCGGGTTCTACCGCGCCTGGTCCGACCTCGCGGTGCCCGGCCTGACGGTGCTGCCGCTCCAACTGCCCGGGCGCGAGGAGCTGTTCCTGGACGATCCGCTCACCGAGGTGGCCCAGGCCGTCGCCCTGCTCGCCCCCCGGGTCGCCGAGCTCACCGGGGGCCGGCGGTTCGCGCTCCTCGGCCACAGCCTCGGCGCCGTGCTCAGCTACGAGATCGCGCTCGAACTCGACCGACAGGGCGACCGCGGCCTGGAGCACCTGTACGTCAGCGGCTCCCCCGGCCCGGCGAACGGGCGCGAGGCCCGCGCCACCGGGCTGGACGACACCGAATTCCTGGCCCGCGTCCAGGAGTTCGCCGGCTACCGGCACGAGGCCTTCGACGACCCGGACCTGCGGGAGGTCCTGCTGCCGGTGCTCCGCGCCGACGTCGCCATGCACGAGGACTACACGCCGAGCTCGACCGAGCCCCTCCGCGTCCCGGTCACCTCGCTGCGGGGCGCAGAGGACGTCCTGGTCACCGCCGAGCAGGCCCGGCAGTGGCAGGACGTCACCAAGGGGGAGTTCCGCTACCTCGAACTGCCCGGCGGCCACATGTACCTGGTCGACTCGCCCGAAGCCCTGCTGCGGGCCGTCGCCCGGGGCCGGACGGAGCACGGGACGGAGGAGCGGCGGGCATGCAGTTGAGGGACCGGACCGCCGTGATCACCGGAGCGGCCCGCGGGCTCGGCCGCGAGTGCGCCGTCCGCTTCGCCCGCGAGGGCGCCGACCTGGTGCTCCTCGACCTCGCCGACGACCTGGACGGCGTGGACTACCCCCTGGGCAGCCGCAGCCAGCTGGACCACACGGCCGAGCTGTGCGAGGAGCACGGCAGCGCGGTCGTCACCGCCGCGGTCGACCTGCGCGACCCGGCGGGCGTGCAGGCGGCGGTCGACGAGGCGCTGGAGCGCTTCCACCGGATCGACGTGCTGGTCAACAACGCCGGCATCGCGGCACCGTCCGGCCGCCCGGTGCACGAGACGAGCGAGCGCGACTGGGCGCTCATGCTGGACGTCAACCTCTCCGGCGCCTGGCGGATGATCAGGGCGGTCGCGCCCGGCATGGTCGAGCAGGGGTCCGGCAGCATCATCAACGTCTCCTCGACCGCCGGACTGGTCGGCTACCGCTACTTCGCGGGGTACGTCGCCGCCAAGCACGGACTCATCGGCCTGACCAAGGCCGCGGCCCTGGACTACGCGCCCCACCGGATCCGGGTCAACGCGCTCTGCCCCGGCTCGGTGCGCGACGACCCGCTGGTCGAGGGCCGGATGCTGACCGAGATCGCCCGCTCGCTCGACCTGCCGGCCGAGGGCCACGAGGAGGCGTTCCTCCGCGACCAGCCCATGAACGCCCTCGTCGAACCCGCCGACGTGGCCGGGGCGGCGCTCTGGCTGGCCGGGGACGACTCCCGCCGGGTGACCGGAACGGTGCTCACCGTCGACGGCGGGTTCACCACCCGGTGACGGCACCGGACCGCTCAGAGCTCGGCAGGAGGCCGACCGTGGTTGCACAGACCGAAGCGACACCGCCCCCGCCCGTGGCCGGACCGCGCACCGGAGCCGGCCACGACCGGACGCATCCCGGAGCGCCGTCCGGCCTGCGGCTGCCCGCGCAGGGGCGGGCCTGCCACGGGGTGATCGCCCGGCTGCCCGGTACCTCCAGCACGCCCGGTACCCCCGGTACCCCCGGCACGCCCGGTACCCCCGGCACGCCCGGAACCCCCGGCCCGGACGACACCGGCCGACGGCTGGCGCAGGCCGCCCGCCGTCGGCCGGAGCTCGGCTCGCCCCGGCTCTGGGAGACCAGGGTCCCGACGACCCGGGACGACCCGCGGGCGACCGCCCGGGCCCGGCGGGAGCTGCTGCGCCCGGTCCGCGACGAACGGTCCCCGCTCCGAGCCGTCCGGCTGACGTACGCCGACGGAACCGCGGACCTGGTCCTGGTCGCCCTGCGCCACGTCGTGCCGCGCGCGCTGCTGGAGCAGGTGGCCGAGGCCCTGCTCACCGGGGCGGCGGTGGAGCCGCCGTCCGCCGGCGCGCCGGCCACTCCGTCCGCCCCGTGGGCCGCGACCGCCCCGTCCGCCCCCGTCGCCCCGGCCGACTGGGGCCTGGGGGACCGGCACCGCAGCGGCACCGTCAGCGCCCGCCCGCTCGCCGTACCCGGCCGCGAGCGGGGCACCGCGCGGCTGCTCCTGGAGGCCCTCGCCCTCACCACCGCCAGGTACGCCGGAACGGACACCGTGGCGATCGGGCACCTCGACGTGGCGCGCGGACGGGCGGAGCGCGCGCGCCTGAGCGTCCGGCAGATCGACGAGCAGCAGTGCGTCGCCGACCGGCTCGCCGAAGCCGAAGCCGAAGCCGAAGCCGAACTCGACTCCGTACCCGGTGCGGCCCCGGGGCCGGCGCTCCCGGCGGTCGGCGTCGTCCACGCCGAGGCCTGGGCCGGTGGCACCTACCTGCCCTGCCTAACCCCCGTCTTCCCGGTCACCGTGCACCTCCTGGAGCACCCCGACGGCGCGGTCGAGGCGTCCTGCTGGTTCGACGAGGGCGTCCTCTCCCCGGACGTGGCCGACACCTTCTGCGCCGCGGTCGAGCGGCTGGCCGCCCGGTTCGCGACGGACTCCGGCGCGACCGTACCGGCCACGGTGCCGCTCCTGACCCCGGAGGAGGAGGCGGAGGTCCTGCGCCGGGGAGGCGTGGGCCGGGCTCCGGGCCCCGGCGCCGACCGGCGGATCGACGAGTGCTTCGAGGAGGCGGCGCGCCGGCGCCCCGACGCGGTGGCGCTGACCGACGAGCGCGGAGAGCTGACGTACCGGCAGCTCGACGAGTGCGCCGACCGGGTCGCGGCAGGCCTGCGCGCCCTCGGGGTCGCCCGGGGGAGCAAGGTCGGTGTCTGCCTGGACCGCGACGCCTCGGTGGTCGTCGCGATGCTCGGCGTCCTGAAAGCCGGGTGCGCCTACGTCCCGATGGACGTCCGCTACCCGGCGGAGCGGCTGCGGTACGTCGTCGAGGACGCGCGACTGCCCCTCGTCGTCGGCGACGCGGAGTCCTTTCCCGCCGTCGAGGACGTCCGGGTCGTCGGCCTCGACGAGCTGAGTGCCCGTGGTGTGCCCGGGGGCGGTGGAGACCGACGGGAGGGAACCCCCGCCGACGACGCCTACGTGATCTACACGTCCGGGTCCACCGGCCGCCCCAAGGGCGTGGTCGTCCCGCACCGCAATGTGACCGCCCTGCTCGCGGCGACCGGTACGGACTTCGCACCGCGCCCCGACGACGTGTGGACGCTGTTCCACTCCACCGCCTTCGACTTCTCGGTCTGGGAGACCTGGGGCTGCCTGCTCAGCGGCGGACGACTCGTCGTCGTCCCGCACTGGACGGCGCGCGACCCCGAGGAGTTCCACCGGCTCCTGGTCGAGCAGCGGGTCACCGTGCTCAACCAGACCCCGTCGGCCTTCGCCCAGCTCGTCCGCGTGGACCGGGCCGGGAAGGGCGAACTGTCGGTGCGGCTGCTGGTGCTGGGCGGAGAGCCGCTCGACGTGGGGGTGCTCGCCCCCTGGTTCGCCGGGCACTCCCACACCCGGTGCCGGGTGGTGAACATGTTCGGCATCACGGAGACCACCGTGCACGTGACCGCCCAGACGATCACCCCGGCCGAGCTGGCGGCCGGTTCCCGGTCGGTCGGCCGTGCCCTGCCCGGCTGGTCGGTCTCCGTGCGGGACGCGCGCGGACGCGTCCTGCCACCGGGGGCGGCGGGCGAGATCCACGTCGGCGGCGCGGGACTCGCGGCGGGCTACCTGGGCCGGCCGGAGCTCACGGCCCAGCGGTTCGTCACCGACGATGTGACGGGCGAACGCCTCTACCGCAGCGGGGACAAGGGGCGGCTGCGCCCGGACGGCCGCCTCGACCACCTCGGACGGCTGGACCAGCAGGTCAAGATCCGCGGACACCGGATCGAACTGGGCGAGATCCGGTCCGTGCTGGCCGCCGACCCGGCGGTGAGCGAGGCCGTCGTCGTCGCCACCGCGGCGGCTCCCGACGATCCGGCGAGCAGCCGGATCGACGCGTACGTCGTCCTGGCCGGAGCGGCCGGGCAGGTCGGGGCAGCAGGGGCAGCAGGGGAGGCCGAGGCAGCAGGGAGGGCCGGGGCAGCGGGGGAGGCCCGGGACGCCGACACCGCACGGATCCTCGACCACGCCCGCCGCATCCTGCCCGACTACATGGTCCCCGCCACGCTCACCCGGATCCCCGCGGTGCCGCTCACCACCAACGGCAAGCCGGACCTCGACCGGCTCCCGCCGCCGACCGCCCCGGGCCGGGCCGACGAGCAGGTCAGGGCCACCCCGCCGGGCCCGGCCGCGACCGACGACCTCGCCGCGGAGGTACTGGCCATCTGGAGCCGGCACCTGAGGGCCGACGTGTCCATGGCCGACAACTTCTTCCTGATGGGTGGCAACTCGCTGCTCGTGCTGCGGGTGCTCAGGTCCATGCAGGAGCGGGGGCTGCCGAGGATCGCGCCCCGTGACTTCTACCGCCACTCGACCGCCGACACGTTCATCCGGCTCGTCGCCGCCCGGCGCGACGCGGCCGGCACCGACCCGGCCCCGTCCGGCACCGACCCGGCCCTGACCGGCACCGACCGGTCCTGACCAACCGATCCTGGAAGAAGGTACTGCGAGCAATGGACACGAACGGCATCTCCGCGGTGGTATCCGGCGGCGCGAGCGGACTCGGCGCGGCCACCGTCCGCGAGCTGGCCGCCCACGGCGTCAAGGTGGTGATCGCCGACCTCGGCGAGCAGCCCGGCAAGGCGCTGGCCGACGAGGTCGGCGGCCTCTTCGTCCGGACGGACGTGACCGACGAGGCCCAGGTGGAGGCCGCCGTCCAGGCCGCCGTCGACACCGGCCTCCCGCTGCGCGTCATCGTCAACAGCGCGGGCATCGCCTGGGCCTCCCGGACGGTCGGACGGGACGGCGCGCCGCACGACCTCGGCCAGTTCGAGAACGTCGTCCGGGTCAATCTGATCGGCACCTTCAACCTGTTGCGGATCGGTGCCGCGCGGATCGCCCGGACGGCGCCCGTCGACGCCGACGGCCTGCGCGGGGTGGTGGTCAACACGGCGTCCGTCGCGGCCCTGGAGGGCCAGACGGGCCAGGTCGCCTACGCCGCCTCCAAGGCGGGCATCGTCGGCATGACCCTGCCCGCCGCCCGCGACCTGGCGGCGATCGGCGTCCGGGTCAACACGATCTGCCCGGGCATCATCGACACGCCGATCTACGGCGAGGGCGAGGCCGCCGAGGCGTTCAAGGCCAAGCTGGTCGCGCCCGTCCCGTTCCCCAAGCGGGCCGGTCGGGCCGCGGAGTTCGCGCACCTGGTGCGGTTCGTGATCGAGAACGACTACGTGAACGGCGAGACGATCCGCTTCGACGGCGGGATCCGCTTCCAGCCGTGAACCCCGGCCCGGCAGCTCCCGGGCCGGGGTTCACGGCGCGTCACGCGGCCGGGCTCCGGTGGGCGCCGCTGCGGATGGCGCGCAGGATCTCGTGGGCCCAGTCGGCGGGGCGGCTGTTCCCGAGGAGGGCGGAGAGCCGGGCCATCCGGGCGCGGCGCTCGGCCGGGGCGAGGTCGAGGGCGTGGGCGAGCACGGCGGTGAGGTCCTCGGGGGAGTGCGGATCGGTGAGCAGGGCGGCCTCGCCGAGTTCGGCCGCGGCGCCGGTGTGGCGGGACAGCACGAGGACCCCCGGGTCGGCCCGGTGCCCGGGGAGCGCGGCGCGGGCGGCGACGAACTCCTTGGCGGTGAGGTTCATGCCGTCCTGGAGGGAGGTGATCCAGAGGACGTCCGCGGTGAGGTACTGGTCGATCACCTCGGTGGTGGAGAGGCGGTGCGGCAGGTAGTCGACCGGCTGCCAGGACCCGCTCCGCCAGCGCGAGTTGGTCTCGGCGATGCGCCGCTCCAGGTGCCGGCGGGTGCTCTCGTACGCGGTGATCCCGGGCTCGGGCGGCGGGCAGACGAGGCGGAAGGCGAGCCGGCCGCGCAGGTCGGGGCGGCGGGCGAGCAGGCGGTCGACGGCGTCGACCTTCTGGACCGGGGCCTTGGCGTAGTCGAGGCGTTCGACCGAGAGCACCACGCGCGGGGTGCCCGGGCGGCGGTGCGGGGCGCGCAGGCGGGCGAGCCGCTCGACGGCCGGCCGGTCGATGCCCAGCGGGTGGACGGTGGTGTGCGGCCGGCCGGGAAGGCCGGCCAGGGTCCGGCGGAAGCGGTCGGCGAAGGCTTCGGTGTGGAAGCCGGCCCAGTCGAGGCAGGCGAGCGAGGAGCGGAGTTCGGCCGCGACGGGGAGGCGGGCGAAGGTCTCCGGGGCCGGGAACGGGGTGTGGTGGAAGAGCCCGGTCCTCAGGTCGGGGCGGGCCCGGCGGAGCAGGCCCGGGACGAGCCAGAGGTTGTAGTCGTGCAGCCAGACGGTGGCGCCGGGGGCGGCCTGGGCGCTGATGTGCCGGGCGAAGCGGGCGTTGACGGTGCGGTAGTCGGCCCAGGAGCGTTCGTCGAAGACGGCCCGGTCCGGTTCGGACATCAGGACCGGCCAGAGCGTCTCCTTGCAGGCGCGGTGGAAGTAGCCGCTCCAGGTGGCCGGGTCGACGGGTACGGCGGCCAGCGGCGGGGCGGAGGCGGGGGGCGGGTGCGGCGCCTGCCGGTCGCGGCCGGTGCGGGCGGCGACCCAGACGCCGGGCAGGTCGTCGGCGAAGGCGCTGCTCAGGGTGGGCAGGATGCCGTTGGGGCTGCTGGGCGGCTGCCAGCTCTCGCCGTTCCAGTGCAGCGGCGGGCGGTGGTAGGCGACCACGACGGAGTGCCGGCCGACGGGTGTCCCAAGCTCGGCATCGGCGTCGTACTCGGCGTCGGCGTCGGACTCGGCCTCGGTATCGGCGTCGGACTCGTGGCCGGGCCCGTGGTCGGCGGCGCGGGAGGTCCAGCCGAGCGTGCGGAGCGCCGCGTGGATGCCGGCCGCCCCGGGCCGGCCCGGGTGCTGGACCAGCGGGTTCCCGGCGAGGGCGGTGAGCAGGGCGGGTTCGGCCCCGTCGACGACCACCGCGTGGGTGCCCGCGCGGAACAGCGAGAGGTCGTTGAGGGAGTCGCCGGCGACCAGGATCCCGTCGGGCTGCCAGCCCAGCTTCGCGGCCAGGGCCCGCAGGGCGTTGCCCTTGGAGGCGTTGGGCGGCAGGACGTCGAAGTAGCGGTCCGCCGAGTACTCCCAGGTGCAGCCGAGGGCTTCGACGGCCGCGGTGAGTTCGGCGGTGAGCCCGTCCGGGGGGAGGTGGTAGGAGCACCGCCCGTCCTGGTGGACGCCGTGCTGGTAGGCGAGTGCGGGGAAGCGGAGCAGCGCGGCGCGGATCCGGTCCGGGCCCGGCCAGCCGGCCCGCAGCTGTTCCTGGACGGGGTCGACGGGGGTGAGGTCGGTGCCGTCCAGGACGGTGGCGCCGACGTCGGCGATGATCCACCGGGGGCGGGGGACGAGCGGGTCGCGGAGCACTTCGCGGATCGAGGCCAGGCCGCGTCCGGTGGCGAAGACCGTGGTCACCTCGGGGTGGCGGGCCAGGGCGTCCCGTAATCGCCGCCGGTCGTCCCGGGTGCCGCCGAGCAGCGTGCCGTCCAGATCGGTGACCAGAATCCTCGACATCCGACGGACGCTAACACGATCACGCCGGGTGGTGAAGTGTTCATCTCATGCTGCTAGGAGCGGAGTTCAGCGGAGCCTGCGGCCGGGCGAGCGGCCGGGCGAGCGGTCGGGTGCCCCGGTCGGGCGGGCTGGTCGCGGCGGTGGCCGCGGCGGCGGTCGAGGAGCCGGGCCAGGAGCCGGTCGAGCTCCTCGGCGCGCAGGGCCGCGCCGGAGCCGGGGCCGGTGGTCGCGGCGGCGCCGCAGAGCGACGCGGCGGCCAGGCAGTCGGGCAGGTCCCAGCCGCCGAGGAGCCCGTGCACCAGGCCCGCGTTGAAGCAGTCGCCGGCCGCCGTCGGGTCGACGACGGCGGCCCCGGCGGCGGTCCGGGCGGCCGGGACGTCGTGGCGCTCGCCGTTCCGGACGGCCGTGGCACCCTCCGCGCCCCGGGTCACCACCACGGTGGGCACCACGCGGGCGAGGAGGTCGACCGCCTCGTCCAGGCCGTCGGCGCCGGTCAGGCGCAGGGCCTCGCCGTCGTTCGGGGTGAGGACGTCGACCAGGGCGAGCGCGGCGCGGACGGCCGGGTCGTCGAGGCGCGCGGGCGTGTCGTGGCAGTCCATCACCACCAGCGCGCCCAGCTCCCGCGCGGCCCGGCAGGCCGCCACCGCCTCCTCGTCCCAGCGCAGTTGGGGCAGCAGCAGGACCTGCGGACGGAACCGCCGCAGCAGCGGCGCGAGCGGTGCCGGGTCGACCCGGTCCTGGAAACTGACCATCGCGCGGTCGCCCTCGGTGGCCAGGGCGACGGTCAGGCTGCGCACGGGGAACGGGTGCCGCCGGAACGCGGCCTCGTCCAGGCCCTCCCGCCGGGCGCAGGCCAGGACGTGGGCGCTGAACGGGTCCGTGCCGAAGTCCGCGCTCCACACCACCCGCCGGCCGAGCCGGCGCAGGGCCATCGCCGGGGTGTACGCGCCGCCCGGCACCAGGCCGAAGCCGTCCGCGAACACCTCGGTGCCCGGCCGCACCGGCCGGTCCAGGCCGTGGAACACCAGATCGGTGAAGTACGGCCCCGCCACCAGGACTTCGTACGGAGGTAAGGACCCGTTCGTCTCCATCCGGCGAGCATACGGCGCAGGGCGTGCACCGGTGGCGGGATCGGCCGATCCCGCCACCGGTGTCGCCGCTGCCGGTCAGCTCAGGGTGCGGACGGCGGCGGCGTCGTAGGGGCGGAGCTCGGAGAAGCGTCCGCCGAGGACCTTGGCGGCCCACTCCGGGTCCTGGAGCAGGGCGCGGCCGACGGCGACGAGGTCGAACTCGTCGCGCTCCAGGCGGTCGAGGAGGTTGTCGATGCCCCGGGTGTCGGAGCCCTCACCGGCGAAGGAGGCGATGACGTCGCCGGCCAGGCCGACGGAGCCCACGGTGATGGTGGGGCGGCCGGTGAGCTTCTTGGTCCAGCCGGCCAGGTTGAGGTCGGAGCCGTCGAACTCGGGGACCCAGTAGCGGCGGGTCGAGGCGTGGAAGGCGTCCACGCCGGCCTCGGCGAGCGGGGTGAGGATCGACTCCAGCTCCTGCGGGGTCTCGGCGATCCGGGCGTCGTAGTTGTCCGACTTCCACTGCGAGTAGCGGAAGATCACCGGGAACTCGGGGGAGACGGCCGCGCGCACGGCCGCGACGAGTTCGGTGGTGAACTTGGCCCGGGCGACCGGGTCGCCGCCGTAGGCGTCGGTGCGGCGGTTGGTGCCGGCCCACAGGAACTGGTCGAGGAGGTAGCCGTGGGCGCCGTGCAGCTCGACGCCGTCGAAGCCGATCCGCTCGGCGGCCGCGGCGGCCTCGGCGAAGGCGCCTATGACGGCGTCCAGGTCGGTCCGGGTCATCGCCCGGCCGGTGCCCTCGGTGCCGTCCAACCGGATGCCGGAGGGGCCGACGGCCGGGGCGTCGGCGACCGGCGGGTCACCCTGCTTGCGCACCATCCCGATGTGCCAGAGCTGCGGCACGATGGTGCCGCCCGCCGCGTGGACGTCCGCGGCCACGCGGGCCCACCCGGCGAGCTGCTCCTCGCCGTGGAAGCGCGGGATGCTGTCGCTCTGCCCGGCGGACTCGTGGTTGACGTACGTGCCCTCGGTGACGATCAGGCCGACGCCCGCGGCGGCGCGGCGGGCGTAGTACGAGCTCATGTTCTCGCCGGGGACGCCGCCCGGGGAGAACTGGCGCGTCATCGGGGCCATGACGATGCGGTTGGGCACGGTCAGCCCGTTGATCGTGACGGGCCGGGAGAGGATCTCGGCCGCGCGGGAGGAGGACGACTCGGTGACGGTCATGGGGGTTTCCTCGCGGGTAGCGGTGCGGTGCGCCGGGTCAGCGGCGATCGCCGGTGCCAACCACCGCGGCGGCCCCCGCATTTCACCGTCCGCCCGGATCCCGGCGTGATCCACGCCACTCCGCATCACTCCGCATCACTCCGCATCACTCCGCGTAAGTCCCATCACTCCACGCCGCTGCGCGACGGCGGACCGGTCAGGCGGGCGAGTGGGTGGGGGCCGGTGAGGAGTTCGGCCAGGGTGCGGACGCCGAAGCCGGTGGCGCCGGCGACCCATTCCGCGTCCGTCCCGTCGGAGAGGGCGGTGCCCTGGATGTCGAGGTGGGCCCACGGGATGCCGGGCGGGACGAACTCGCGGAGGAAGTGGCCGGCCAGCAGTGCGGTGCCGTGCCGGGTGCCGAGGGTGTAGTTGACCAGGTCGGCGACCCGGGACCGGAGTTGGGGCCGGTACGCGTCGGGGAGCGGCAGCGGCCAGAGCGGCTCGCCGGCCCGGGCGCCGGCTGCGCGCAGGCGGTCCACCAGGGTGTCGTCGGTGCCCATCAGCGCGGCGACCCGGCGGCCCAGGGCGATCGCGGCGGCGTCGGTGAGGGTGGCGATGTCGATGATCGCCTGCGGCCCGGTCTCGCCGGCCAGGACCAGTGCGTCCGCCATGATCAGCCGTCCCTCGGCGTCCGCGTGGCAGATCTCGACGGTGGTGCCGTTGCGCATCACCAGGACGTCGCCGACCCGGATCGGGTCGGCGTTGGGCATGTTCTCGGTGAGCGGCAGCCAGGCGTCCACCGCGACGGGGCAGTCCAGGGCGCCGAGGACGGACATCGTCCCGAGGACGGCGGCCGCCCCGGCCATGTCGGCCTTCATCCCGGCCAGTTGCGCGTTGGGCTTGAGGGACAGGCCGCCGGCGTCGTAGGTGACGCCCTTGCCGACCAGGGCGATCCGTCCGGTCCGTCCGGCCGCTCCGGGCCGTTCCGTCCAGCCGTCCGGCCGGTAGCCCAGCTTGACCAGCCTGGGCGGCACCAGGGAGCCCCGGCTGACCCCGAGCAGTCCGCCCAGCCGCTCCTCGGCGATCCGCCGGCCGTCCCAGACCTCGCACTCCAGCCCGGCCGCCGCGGCGACCTCGGCCGCGCGGTCGGCGAACGCGGGCGGGGTCAGGGCCTCGCCCGGTTCGTTGACCAGGTCCCGGGCCAGCAGTACGGCCTCTCCCAGCCGACGGCCCTCGAACAGGCCTCGGGCGGCTTCCGGCGTGCCGGGGGCGAGCACCTCGACGAGCTGGTCGGTCGGCTCGGCCGCACGGCTCCGGTACCGGGTGAACCGGTACCCGCCGAGCAGGTACCCCTCGACCAGCGGTCGGAGGTCCGGGCCCGGCGGGTGGACGGCCAGCCGCCGGTAGGCGGAGACGGCCCGGGCCAGCCCGGCCGCCGCCGCCCGGATCGCGTCCCGGTCGGTCCGGGCCCGCGGGCCGACGCCGAGCAGCACGGTCACGGGAGTGCCGGGCAGCTGCAGCACCTCGCCCACCTTGCCGCTGAACCCGGTCCCGGCGAGGAACGCGGCGGGCAGGTCGGCGGGCAGCTCGCCGACCCGCACCGGCCGTACGACGGCCTCCACCCCGGGGCCGGGCTCGGGGCGCAGCACCCAGGTGACGCTCACGGCCGCTCCCGCCGGGCGGCGCGCCGGGCCGCGCCCCAGGCCTCCAGGTCGGCGAGGTAGCCGCGGGCCGCCTCGGCCATGCCGTTGGCCGCGCCGACGGCCGCCCAGCCGCGTGCCGCGGAGATCGCGTACGGGTCCACCCGCAGGGCCTGGAGGTAGCAGTCCTCGGCCAGGACCGGCTGGCCGGCCAGCCGGAAGCACTCGGCCGCGGACGCGTAGCCGAAAGCGGTGGAGACCGGGCCGAGCCGGGCGGTCCGCAGGAAGCTGTCGGCGGCCTCCCGGGGACGGTCGCGCCGCAGCAGGCCCTCCGCCACCTCGATGTGCGTCTTGGGCTCGTACGGGTCCAGGGCCAGTGCCTCCGCGACCAGGAGGTCGCCGCGTTCGTCCTCGCCGAACGCGTAGCACTCCTTGGAGCGGCTCTCCACGCAGGCCCGCAGGTTCTCCCGCTTGAGGAACTCCTGGTACGGCCCCTCGGCGGGCACCGCCCGGGCCAGCTCCTCGGCGCGGTCCATGTCGCGGGCCAGCCACGCGCGGTCGCCGGCCATGAACGGGACGAAGCTGACGCTGCGGTAGAACCGGCTCTCCGCCATCGTCCGCTCGAACGCGGAGCGGTCCGGGTCCGCCAGCAGCTCCTCCAGCGCACGGGCGCCGATCTCCCGCCAGCGCGTCGCCTCCTCCAGCGAACGCGTCTCGCGGGCGTGGAACACCACCGCCACCACGGCGATGACGAACCGCAGGTGGGTCGGGCAGGCCGGGTGTTCGGCGATGGCGAAGGAGGTCTCCGGTGCGGCCACCGCGGTGCCGATCGAGGCGACGTACCGCACCAGGTCGCGCCAGTGGTGCAGCCGCAGCTCGGCCGGGGTCCGGAGCCGGTCGACCGGTACGGCCGGGATCAGCTCCAGGACCAGCTTGGTGAATCCGAGCCGGTACAGCACCATGGCGATCTGCTGCCGGCGCTCGGGCTCGCAGCGGTCGAACTCGTCCAGCCACGCGCACAGCCGGTTCCAGCGCGGTGTGCGCAGGTGCTCGGGCAGTTCGGCCGGGTGGTCGACCGCGAACTCGGTCAGCCCGGACTCGCGGATCAGGTTGCCGCGGAAGGCCGGCGGCATCAGGCGCTGCCAGTTGACCTCGGCCCGCTCACCCCCGCGCTCGGCGAACTCGTAGGCGAGGCTGGGGAGTCGGGCGTACAGGCCGGGGGACTCGGACTCGCCCAGGTTGAAGTACGAGGCGTACATCCGGTAGTGCCAGTTGTTGGCGTACGGCCGCTCCGGGTCCCGGGTGGCGGCGCGCGCGGTCAGCTCCTCCAGCGGCCGGTCGCCGTCGTTCCGGCAGGCCTCCAGCAGCGCGTCCCGGGTGGCGCGGGCACGCGGGGCGGCGCGGAAGGCCCGTTCGTCGAGCACCCGGGCGAACTCGGCGTGCCCGAGGTCCCGGGCGCGGCCGGCGGCCCGCAGCAGCGCGAAGGCGGTGCCGAACGGGCCCAGCCGGGCGGCGTGCAGGTAGCCGGCCAGCGCCTGCTCGTGCTCGCCGGCGCGTTCGTGGGCCTGCGCCGCCTGCATCCGGATCTTCACGTCCCACGGATCGAGGGCGAGGCCCTCCTCGACGGCGGCGCGTTCGGCCTCGGTGTCGCCGATCCGCACCACGATCTCCAGGTGCCGGTCGAGCAGCCGCCGTCGGGTCTCCAGCAGGACCAGTTCGTCGTCCCGGTCGGGTGCGGTCAGCTCGGCGACGCTCGCCCGGACGTCGGCCAGCAGCGCCCGGGCGCCGCCGAAGTCCCGCTGCCGCTCGGCGTACATGACCTCGCGCAGCGCCAGCCGGGCGGTGAGGACGGTGTGGGTGAAGGGGGTGAGCTCGCCCGCGATCTCCTTGAGCAGCTCCCGGGCGCGGGCGAGGAGGAGCGGCGCGGCGGAGTCGTCGCCGGAGTGCCGGGCGAGCAGGTAGCCCCAGGCGGCCACCGCCTGGACGTGGGCGACCGTGGGCGCGGGACGGTCGGCCAGCACCCGGTAGGCCGTGGCGGTCCGTTCGGAGAGGCCCTCGGCGCCGAACAGGGCGGCCGCGCGGGCGGCCTGGACGCCTGCCGTCACCTGGTCCCGGCAGGCTGCCGGGTCGAGGTCCTCCGGGACGACCTCCAGCACCGCGGCGGGGAGGCAGACCGCGACCAGCCAGTGGGCGAGCCCGGACCGGTCCACCTGGTTCAGCTCGGCGTGCCGCCGGTACGCCTCGGTCATCCGCCGCCAGGCGGGGGAGGCCAGTTCGTCGGGCAGGTCGGTCGGGACCGCTGCCCGGTAGGCGGTCAGCCGGGACTCCTGCACCAGCAGCCGGCGGTAGCTCGCGGGCATCGTCATGCCGAACCGCAGCGCGCCCGGAGCGGGATTCTCGAAACGCCGGGCGGCCAGGACCGCGGACCGCGCCTGGATGGCGGTGGCCGGTGATTCGGCACCGTCGAAGTACGGGCGGTGCACCTCGAAGGTGAGCCAACTCGGCGCGTTGACCCCGACGATTCCGTGACTGAATTCCCAACGGTTCACGCGGTAATTCCTGTGCCTTTCTGGGATCAGGATCCGGGCGATCGGCGACATGCCCCGCGACGGAATCCGGGCGTACCGGAAATCCCTCGCGGGGCATGCGTGGAGCGCCGGGATCAGACGCCGGCGTCGTCGATCAGACAGGTCCAGCAGTCCGCCGCACCAGTGCTGATCTCGACCTCGTCCTCCAGGGACTCCCAGGTCTCGTAAGCCATTTCGCCACCCCTCTCTTTTCACGGGCCGGTCCGGATATCCGGTCCGGCGAAGCGGTTGAGCGATATTCTTCGGGAACCGGAACGGCGCCGTCAAGGCTTCTGCGCGGCAAGCTCCGAGAGGATCTCCGCCACTTCTTCGTCGGTTGTCCAGAAATGCGGGGAAACCCGGACCCAGCCATCCGGAACGGAAACGTGTATTCCGGCCGACGTCAATCTCCGGACGATCTCCACCCCGTCCGTCCGATGGCCGGTGAAACTCACGACGCCGGAGTGTCCGGCGCCGTCCGGGGGGAGCGCGGGGCGGTAGCCGAGTGCGGCGATCCCGGTGCGCAGCCGGTCGGCCAGGGTGCGCACCCGTTCGGTGACCGCGGTGAGGCCGGTCTCCTCCAGCTCGGCCAGCGCGGCGGCGAGCCCGGCCATGCCGACCAGGTCGTACATCCCGCCCTCGACCCTGGCCGCCCCGGCCCGTTCGGGCAGGTCGTAGCGCAGCTGCCCCGGCCCCTTGGACACCTCCGCGGCGCCCTGGTGGCCGAACCAGCCGGTGGGCGTGGTGCGCAGCAGCTCCAGCCGGTCCGCCCGGCAGTAGAACACCCCGGTGCCCGGCGGCCCGCAAAGCCACTTGTGCGCGCCCGCGGCCAGGAAGTCGACCGGGGCCCCGGCCACCGACAGCGGCAGCGCGCCGAAGCTCTGCACGGCGTCCACGCAGACCAGCGCCCCGACCTCGGCGGCCAGCGCGCAGATCCGGTCGAGGTCGCAGCGGAACCCGGTCGCGAAGTTGACGTGGCTCACCGCCACGAGACGGGTGGCCGGCCCGATGGCCGCCGCCACGTCCTCGATCCGGTAGCCGCCGTCACGCATCGGCACCCAGACCGGCTCCACCCCGTGGCGGCGCAGGCGCAGCCACGGCCGCACGTTAGCCGGGAAGTCCCGGTCGAACAGCACGACCTGGTCGCCCGGGCGCCAGTCCAGTCCGTCGGCCACCAGATGGATGCCGGCCGAGGTGTTGGGGACGAAGGCGACCTCGTCGGGCGTGCAGTCGAGCAGCCGGGCGACCGACCGCCGGGCGGCGGCGCGCGCGCCGAAGAGGGGGCCGACCCTGGCGCTGCCGTACGGGAGGACCTCGTCCACGGCGGTGCGCATCGCGGCGACGGCGGCGGGCCGGAGCCGGCCGAGCCCCGCGTAGTCGAGGTAGACCTCACCGGTGGCGGCGCCGGCCGGCCGTCGGAGCCCGCTCACGAGACCGGCCCGACCGGGCGGGCGGCCCGGGGCGCGGCGACCGCCATCCAGCCCGCCACCAGCAGCGGCACGCCGTGCAGCAGCAGCACCCACGGCGCCACCCAGGCCGGCTCCAGCACCAGGCTCGTGACGAGCAGGCCGGACATGAAGCCCGCGTTGACCGTGATCTGGGACAGCCCGAACGCCCGTCCCCGCCGCCCGTCGGGCAGTTGCTGGAGGGACTGCTTGTAGGTGATCTCACTCAGCGCGTCGCCCAGACCGGCCCCGGCCGCCGCCAGCAGCCGCGGCCACCAGCCGTCGAGCCAGAAGACGCCGATGAAGCCCAGCGACATCACCATCGTGGCCACGCAGTACACCCGGGCCGGCGCGCGGTCGACGATGCGCCTGGCCAGGGGCCGCAGCACGAAGCTCGCCAGCAGCAGCCCGGCCGCCCAGCTGCCCCACACCGCACCGGAGACCACGGCGGGCTCGTCCGGGCGCAGTTCGGTGCCGAGCAGCGGCAGTCCGACGTGCTGGGAGGCGCTGCCGAAGGCGTCCAGTCCGCGCAGTGCGACCAGCCCGGCCAGGCCGGCGGCGACCAGCAACGGCCAGGCACCGGAGCGGTCCCGGGCCCCGGCGGCCGGGCCGTCCGGCTCCCGCATCCGAAGGCGCAGGGCGAGCAGCACCGCGGCGGAGAGCGCGTAGCTGGCCGCGTCCAGCCCGAACACCCAGCGGTACCCGGCCAGGGGGACCAGGACGGTGGCGAGGCCCATGCCGACCATGAAGGCCACGCCCTTGAGTCCGGCCAGCGCGCTGTTCACCGACGGGGTGCGCGGCCCGGCGAGCACGGGGGTGGCGGCGGACAGCGTGGCCTCGAAGACCGACCGCCCGCTGCCGATCACCAGCACCGCCGGGTACAGCCACCAGCTCTGCACGCCCGTCGGCAGTACGGCCAGCAGCGCCAGCATGAGCGACCGGGCGAGGTCGGCGCCGATCATCATCCGCCGGCGGTCCCAACGGTCCCCGTACCGGTGTCCCAGCCGCCCACCCGCGATCGCGCCCGCGTACAGCGCCACGCTGACCAGCCCGGTGTCCAGGGTCGAGTGGTGGAGTTCCCAGACGAAGACCGACAGGCAGATGAAGTCGAGCGCGTAGCCGACGTCCGAGATCGTCTTGGCGGTCAGCAGGATCGCCAGCTGACGGCGACTCGCCGAGGCCGTCCGCCGTGCCACTTCGGTGCCGGCCGCCACGGCGCCCATGAGGTCTCAACTCCCCGGTTGTGTGAGGGCTGTCATGATTCCCTCACCAACCCCCCACTTACAAGAGGTAGTTCGATGAGAACGTCGACACCTCGCGACGGACCTCGCCGGCTGCGCCCGGGGCCCGGTGGGCGGGGCCGTTCCGCGGCACCGGAGGGCGGTGGCCGGGTGCGCGGGGGTCGGGGCGGTGGAGGAGGGTGCGCGGACCCGCTTCCCGGGAGACCATGCCTCCATGGACGCCGAGACGCTCGTACGGACCCGTCGCTCCCTGCACGCGGTGGCCGAGCTGGTGCTGGCCGGGCCGCAGTACCGGGCGAGCGGGACGATCCGGTTGCGGGCCTGCCCGGGCGGGTTCGGGACGGTGGCCGAGCCGTGGTTGCGGGTGGTGGGCGCGGAGCTGGTGGGACGCGGGCGGGCGGTGTCGCTCGAACGGACCAGCTGCGTCACGCTCGGCGCGGCCCTCGGGCTCGGCGTCGGCGCCCCCGAGGGGGTGTACCGGGACGGTCCGGGCGTCGCCGCCGACCGGCCGATCGAGGTGGACCCGGCCGCGGCCCGGTGGCTCGCGCACTGCTTCGCGCTCGGCGAGGCGGCGCTGCGGGGGCTGTTCCCCGAGGCGGAGCCGGTCATCTGGCCCGAGCACTTCGACGTGGGGGTGACGGTCGGCGCCGTGAACTACGGGCTCTCGCCCGGGGACGCGTTCCTCGCGGAGCCGTACGCCTACGTCGGCCCGCACGAGCTGCGGCAGGGGGAGTTCTGGAACGCGCCGTTCGGTGCCGCCCGGACGGTCCGCGAGCTCGGCGGCGCCGGCGGGCTGATGGACTTCCTGGCGCGCGGCCGCCGGTTGACGGGCGACGCCTGACGGCCGTGGACGGCAGGCGTCGCCGGGGGACCGGTCAGCTGTGGTGCCAGGTCACCGAGAACCCGGTGCCGGCGTTGATCCCGGAGGTGGTCGCCTTGGTGACGCCGTCCTTCGTGGCCATGTCGATGACCGACGGGTTCGAGGCGCCGAGGTTCTTCCCGTTGACCATGGCGTTGGTGAAGCCGACGGTGCCGAAGTCGGAGAGCGGAAGGACGCCGGAGCTGCTGGACGGGGCCTCGGCGATCACCTCGGCGGAGGCCAGGGCGGCGTTCCGCAACGTCTTCGCCACGCTGTGGGACCAGCCCCTCGTGGTGTTGCGGAGGGTGAGGGTGAACGCGCCGCTGCCGTTGGTGGTGACGCTCGCGGTGAAGTGGTCGCCGGGGTGGACGGTGCTGAGGAAGTTCGTCGGGTAGGCCGGGTACATCTCGTACCAGGAGGAGTAGACCGGCCTCCCGCGCGAACAATCGGCCTCGGTGCCGATCTGCTCGACCGTCTCGCTGCCGTCGCCGTCCAGACCGACCCAGAAGGCGGACCAGGTGTTGGTGCTGGTGCAGGAGACGGCCGGCTGGACCCACTCGGCGCTGACGCTGGTGAACTTCCCGCCGGTCGCCGCGTAGCCGGACCAGTTGCTGCTGGTGCCGTACCGCAGGGCGCTGTCGTGGTGGTGGTCGGCGATCGGGCCCCGGACGGCGGCCTGGGCGGGGAGAGCAGGGGCGGCGCTGCAGAGCAGCGCCAGCAGGCTGGTCGTGGTGAGAAGGGCGTGCCGACGGGCTTTGGGCATGGCTGGTCCCGGGGGAGAGAGGGCGGAGTTGACCAAGCGTCGACAAAGCTAGTGGCCGCGCTCCGAGGTGGGCGGGTACGGAGTGACGGCGCATCCCGGAATCCCCTGGTCGGCCCAGCGCGAGCGGGCCGCCGGACCTGACGAGCCGAGTTTGTCTCGGGCGTCGGACAGGGGTACTGTCTCCCAGTCGCTCGGCAGGGAGCACCGGACACGCATCGGCGCGGACGGTCCCGGGGCGGCCAATCCCTGGAGACACCACGTCGGGCCCGCGCCTGCCGTTTCGCTTCTTTGCGTCTCGGCCCGGTGCGTATTCGGCGTGAGCGTTTTATCGGATTGCGGCTGGATTCGCTTTTCGGAGCGAGGGTCGGCTAGAGTTTGAAACGTCGGACGGGGCGTCAAGCCGCAGAAGACAACGGCGAGTTGGATGACGAAGCCCCGGAAACGGAGCGGAAAACATCTGATAAGCTGGAAACACGAAAGAACGAAGCGCCCGGAGGGCCCGCTGGAAGGCGGTCCGAAGGAAGCGTCCGTTCC
>NZ_JBVIWC010000006.1:0-86139 GCF_055594965.1 Kitasatospora sp. NPDC040550
GCTGATAGCAGCTGGCGACAACCCGGACCGGATGGGCGGCGAGGGCTCCTTCGCCGCCCTCTGCGGCGTCAGCCCGGTGGAGGCGTCATCCGGCACGACCCAGCGCCGCAGGCTCAACCGAGGCGGTGACCGGCAAGCCAACTCCGCCCTCTACACCATCGTCCTGGCCCGCCTGCGCTGGGAGAACCGCAGCCGCGAGTACCTGGAACGGCGCGTCGCCGAAGGCAAGACCCGCCGCGAAGCCATTCGCTGCCTCAAACGCTACGTCGCCCGCGAGATCTACCAACTCATCACCGCAGCCAGGAAGCCCACTCCTGCACCAGCATCAGCCGATTGACATCCATAGGGGCATCAAAATCGCCGTCCGCTACGAAGCGACCGTGCTGGTCGCAGCCATCAACGAGTGGCTGTTACCAGCACTTTCGAAACACGCCCTAGTACTCCAGTGGGAGCTCTCCATGTGCCCTGGTCAAATGGCCTGGTGGCGGGGAGTGCAGCGAGGCTGGTGGGTGGGCGACGGCCGTGCCGGCCCCGGGAAGGTCGTTGTGCGGTGTGCCGGCCGGGCAACTCGGGCCGCAGGGCAGGTCGAGCTGCGGGGTCGGCGTGAGGCTGGGGCCGTGACCCGACGGATCCGGCGCTGCTCGTGGTGGCGGACAGGGGATCGCCCCGACTCCGGCCCCTGAGTGGAGCGTTGATCACTCAAATGTACGATGCTCCCGGGATGGCCGAGAGCCATCGTCGTTCGGGGCGTCACGGGGGTGTCCCGAACCTTTCTACACCCCGTTCAGGAGCGCTCTCATGAAGCGTCGCGCAATTGCCCTGGGCACCACGGCCCTGTCCTTTGCCGCCTTGCTCGGCTTCGCCCCGACGGCGAGTGCGTCGTCCCTTCCCGCCTGTTCGACGGGGCAGCAGGTCTCGGTGGGTGGCTACGGAACCTGGGTGCCGGTGTCGTCCACCGGCTCGGTGGACTGTGTCATGGGTCAGCAGTCAGGGTTCAACTCCGGGACCTATGACCTCCAGGTTTCGCTTCACCGGTGTGACGGCGCCAACGGCCTTGCCGAGGACGGCTACTACGGCCCCGCCACGGCCCAGGCGGTGCGGGACTTCCAGGCCCGGGTCGGCCTCTCCGCGGACGGTGTCTACGGTCCCCAGACGCGTAGGGCCATGTACTGGCACGCCAACCTGGACGCCCAGACAGTCTGCAACAAGTTCTGATCGACTGATCCGAACCGGCTCCCAGCCTGCGGCCCGTGAAGCCGGGCGTCGACGGTCTCCGCCGTCGGCGCCCGGCGTGCCGCTATCCGGCGCTGTATCCAGCCGGTCCGTCGCACAAGGTGCCGCGGCCATGGCTGTCCTCGAACTGCACGGACCCGGATGGCGGGGGCGGGGGTCTTCGTGATCTCTGGCTCGTGCTCACCTCACCGTCGCAAACGGCCCCCTCTCCGCCCCTCAGAGCGCCGGCCGGGCTGTCCGGCTGCGGGCCAGGCCGAGCCACGGAGTTGGCCGGCCGGCCCTGAACTGCGGCCATCGCCGCAGAGATGGCCGCTGCGGGCGGTACGGCGGCGCGGCTCAGGCGTGTCCGGGGGTGTGGTCGCGGGCGTACGAGGCGAGGCGATCGGCCAGTGCTGACACCAGCTTGCGCAGTTCGCCGGGCCGCTCGATGACGAACGGCCGGTCCAGCGAGGCGAGTACGGCGGGCAGCCAGTCGAGCCGCTCCACCCGGAGCTCGACCACCCGCCAGCGCTCGACCGTCGCGTCGTCCTCGGGAGCGCCGTCTTCGGCAGCACCGTCCCCGGGAGCACCGTCCGCCAGGCGTGCGACGCTCGCCGGGAGGCCGGCGCGGATCTGTCCGACCGTCCCGTGGATCCGCACGGTCACCTCGTGCCGGTACTCGGCCGTGGCGAACGCCGACAGCACCCGCTCCGCCGGATCCGGGCCGTCGGGCACGGCGAATGAGCCGGGCAGGGTGCGGGCGTCCGCGATCCGGTCGAGCCGGAAGGTCCGGTCCTCGTCGAGCCCGGCGTCCCGCCCCGTGACGTACCACCGGCCCGCGTGGGCCACGATCCCGTACGCGTGCAGGGTGCGCTCGGTGCGGTGGCCGTCGCGGCCGGTGTGGCGGAGGGAGACCGGTCGGCGGTGGCGGACGGCGTCGGCGAGGGTGAGCAGGACCTCGGCGTCCGGGGTGTCGAACTCGCCGGGCCGGTCCGTGAAGGCGAGGGCGTCCAGGAGCGCGTCGAGCCGACGGGCCAGGTGCTGGGGCAGGACCCGTCGGATCTTCGCCGCCGCCGTCTCGCCCGCCGTGCGCTCCGCGGTGCTCAGACCCGCCCGGCGGCCGGCGAGCAGACCGAGCAGGACGGCCAGCGCTTCGTCCTCGCCGAGCATCAGCGGGGGCAGCCGGTACCCGGGGGCCAGCCGGTACCCGCCGTAGCGGCCCCGCACCGAATCCACGGGGACGCCCAGCTCGCTCAGCTGGTCCACGTACCGCCGCACGGTGCGCCCCTGGACGCCGAGCCGGTCGGCGAGTTCGGCGACGGTCCGGGTGCCGCCGGACTGCAGGAGCTCCAGCAGGGTCAGCACACGGGCGGTGGGTCGGGGCATGTTCGCAGCCTAGCCGGAATAGAGGACCGAACCTGTCCAGTATTCCGCCTAGCCTGCGACGTGCAGGTTCCCGAATCCCGTTTCAGGTTCAGCCAAGGAGATCCCCATGGACTTCGTCTCGATCCGCATCATCACCGCCGACGTCGCCCGCCTCGTCGCCTTCTACGAGCAGGCCACCGGGGTGCGGGCGGTGTGGGCCACCGAGGACTTCGCCGAGCTGGGGATCGGCGGCGCCACCCTCGCGATCGCCGGCACCCGTACCGTCCCGCTGTTCGCCCCGGGCTCGGCCCGCCCGGCGGACAACCACAGCGTGATCACCGAGTTCCTCGTCGACGACGTGGACCGCGTCCACCACAACCTGACCGCCGTCCTCACCGAGGTCGTCGCCGGCCCCACCACGATGCCCTGGGGCAACCGCTCGCTGCTGTTCCGCGACCCCGACGGCAACCTGGTCAACTTCTTCACCCCCGTCACCTCGGCGGCGAAGCAGAAGTTCGCCCGCTGAGCCCGCTGATGGTGCCGAGGTCCGCCCCTGGTACCCGCGGGTCCGGTTCGACAGAATGTTCCGGTGACGAACTGGACCCGGATCCTGACGATGACCCGCAGCAACTTCCGTGCGGCCGACCCGGTCGAGCGGTGGACCGCCCGTGCGGCCTGGGCGCTGCTGACGGCGACGGCCTGGCTGCTGGTGATGTTCACGACCGTCTTCGGGGCCGAGGTCGCCGGGGTCCCGATGGGGACCGTGACGTGGCTGGCGATCGCGCTCACCGTGGCGGTCCCCGCCGTCTCCTGGGCCGCCGTGACCTCGGGCGGCCCCGGCGGCCGTACCGGGACGTCGGCGTTGACGGTCGCGCTGCTGGTGGCGGCCGTCCTGGTTGTCATCGCCTTCATCTGAGCTCGATCATCTGAGTTCGGCCGTCTGAGTTCGGCCGTCTGATCCCCGTTCGCCCGGGAGCCCGGTGTGGATCCAGGGCTCCCGGGCGAACGGGGGAGGGGGAGGGGGAGGGGGAAGGGAGAGCGACGGGCCGGGCCGCGGCTACGCCTCGCCGACCAGGAGGCGGGCGTTGACGGTGGGGTTGCCGGCCTGGGCGAGCGGGAAGGCGGTGCCGATCTCCTCGGAGTGGCCCGGGACGTCGATCCGGACGGTCAGGGCGCGGTCGAGGATCTGTTCCCTCGTCAGCCGGAAGTCGATGTTGACGGTGCCGTGCTTGACGCACGTCGCGCACTGGCGCGGGTTGTTGGGCTGGAAGAAGAACCGCTCCGCGACCGGCTCGCCGTCGGCGAGCAGGCTGATGACGAACGACCCCGGGATGTTCAGCCGGTCGATGCCCTTCACCCGCACCGAGACCGGGTCGGCGCTGCGGAAGGAGAAGGTGCGGGCGGCGTCGATGCTGCCGGAGAGGTTCTCCATGACGGTCTCCGCGAGGGCGGCGGGCAGGTCCAGTCGGTCGTACCCGATGTCGGTGGCGATGGTCTGGTCGGCGGTCGCGGTGAACGGCGGCAGCGGGTTGAAGCTCGGGTCGGTGAGCCAGCTGTCGTCCCCGCCGGCCAGGGTGGTCCGGAACCCGGCCAGGGTGGTCGCGTGGTTGAGCGTCTGCCAGCGCAGCCACAGCCGGTCGATGTTGCAGTGGTAGAACCAGAAGACCGGGTCGAAGGCGGAGACCTCCTGGACGCCCATCGTCGGCCCGACCGAGCCGTGGCCGCTGTCGTGGGCCTGGATCGAGAACTTCTGGTAGCCGTTGATGTCGGACGCGCCCCAGAGGGACTGGGCCATCGACGTGGCGATGTCGGCCAGGACCCCGAAGCGCTCCAGGTTCGCCGTGATGTCGGCGACGGAGTAGCGCTGGGTCGTGTACGGGAAGAGCCCGGTGACCGGCGGCGTCGCGGTGGCGCCGGGGTCGGCGGGCAGGACGTACCGGTCGAACGGCGGGTGCTGCAGGCGGTCCGGCAGCGGGGTGGCGATGTCCCAGTAGGGGAGCGTCACGTCCTGACAGCCCGGGACGGAGCGCAGCGCGTCCTCGAACTCGCGCAGGTAGACGCGGTGCCAGGGGTTGAAGCGGGGCTCGTGGTGCAGGCACCAGGCCTTCGGGAGTCCGTGCTGCCCGGCCAGCGTGAAGTAGCCGTCCGGGGCGGTGCTGGAGCGGGCCATGACGCCGTTGAACGCCGTTGTCAGGAGGGCGAATTCGGCGTCGGTGAGGGTGGTGACGTCCTTGCGCAGCCGGGCCGGGGCCGCCCCGCCGGGTGCCGTCGTGACCGGTGTCGAGGTGCCGAGCGGGAAGCCGTTGACGATCCAGTTCTTGAAGGTCTGCGAACGGTTGGCGCTCCACTTGCCCGCCGCGTCCGGGGGCATGTCCGCGTTGGGGGGTGAGGTGTGGGCGAAGATCGTGAGGGCGTTCTGCTTGACCCCGGCGTAGGTGCCGAGGTCGATGCCCTTGGCGGCCATGTGGGCCACGTCCTCGGGACGGAAGTAGGTGCGGATGTCCGCCAGGTACGTCGGCGCCGCGACGACCGGATCGGGGTCGGGGGTGGTCGGGGGCGTGGTCACGGGTCCTCCGGCGGGCTCGGGGCGGGTGCTCGGGTCGGCTGCCGGGTGCGGTGCGGGCACTCTCGAACAGCGATCGCGAGTATGTGGCAGCCCGGAAGGTCTCTGTACGACCGACACGGTCCGGCGCCCGGACGTACGTCGACCGGCGGTCAGGCCGTGACCGGGGCCGTGGGCGCGGGGCAAGGCCGGTGAGCTCGCCGTTCGACGACATCGATGTAGACCGAAGCCGCCGCGCCTGGGTAGGGTGTGGCTGCTCCCGCCTGTCCGCAGCACCGCGTGCCCGTGGTCCTCGCGCCCTCCGCGCGTTCCGTACCGCTCACCGCCGGTACGACTCGGCCCGGCGCGGGCGTGGGCGTCGGCACCCCGGCGTCCGGACCGGAGGTGGTGCAGCCCTCCCCCAGCGATTGGACGGCACGTGTACGACGGGCGGAAGGGATCGTCGAGCCCCTTCGAGCAGACGGTCTACCTGCTGTCCGAGGCGGGCCGGGCGGCGGACGGCCTGCTGGCGGACCGGTGGCGGGCCCGGGGGATGGGTCGGACCCACCTGGCGGTGCTCTCGGCGCTGTCCCGGCAGGGCGCGCACGCCCGACCCGACCTCGCCGCACGGCTGCGCCTGCCGGAGCCGGAGGTGTCCCGGGCGCTAGAAGAACTGCTGTCGGCCGCGCTGGTGCAGGCGATGGTCGTCCAGGTCAACGGCCGCCATGAGGTGGTGACCCTCACCGCTGCGGGCGAGGCCGCCCTGGAGGGGCTGCACGGCGACGCCGCCACCGTCCAGGAGGACCTGCTGGCCCCGCTGACGAAGGGCCAGCGCACCGAACTGAACGCGCTGCTGCGGCGGGTGTGTGCCAGGGCGGCCCGCATCGCGGGCGGGCCGCAGTCCGTTTCGGGCTGACGTGCTCGTCGGGCTGACGTGCTCGTCGAGCTGAGGCGCTCGTCGGGCTGAGGCGCTCGTCGGGCTGAGGCGTCGCGTTCGGTTCAGGCCGCGCCGCCTCCCGGCCCCGCCCCGACCCCGTGCTCGCGGAGCGGGCCGACCTGCCAGCCCCGGGAGGCGCAGTGGTCGAGCAGCCGGGGCAGGGCGCCGAGGGCGGAGCGCCAGGACTCGGGGGCGGAGGTGCAGTCCGAGTCGTGCAGCAGGACGGTGCCGCCGCCGTACAGGTCCGCGGTGACGGTGCGGTGGACGGTGTCCGGGGTGGCGCGACCGGTCCAGTCCTCGCCCCAACTCGTCCACAGCACCGGGGTCAGGCTGAGCCGGCGGGCCGCGAGGTGGGCACCCGCGCTCATGACCCCGTACGGGGGCCGGAACCAGTGCGGCGCGGTGCCGGTGAGGTCGGCGACGGTGTCGCGGGCCCGGCGCAGGTCCTCGAAGGTGGCGCGCGGGCCGCGCAGCAGCAGCGGGCGGTGTGCCCAGCCGTGCACGGCGATCTCGTGCCCGGCGTCGGCGATCTCCCGGACCAGCGCGGGTGCGCGGACGGCCATCGAGCCGAGCAGGAAGAAGGTCGCGTGCACCCGCCGCTCCTGGAGCAGGGCCAGGAAGGCGGGGGTGGAGGACGGGTCCGGGCCGTCGTCGAAGGTGAGGGCCACGTGGTCGGGGCGCCCGGTCCCGGCGAGCCGGGGCAGCAGGCGGTTGCGCAGCGGCCCGTAGGTGGAGAGCACGGGCGCCGCGTGGAGGGCGGTGGCGGCGACGGCTGCGGTGGCAGCGGCGGTGCCGAGCAGCGGGAGCGCGCGGGGCTTCATGGGGGCCTCAGGAAAGGGTGGTCAGTGCGCCGAGGCGCGGCGGGCGGTGGGAGGTGAGCAGGCGGTTCATGGTCGTGGTGAGGCCTGCCGGATCGGCGCTGCCGCACTCGACCAGGACGATCTGGCCGGGTCTCAGCTGAGGGGTGACGGCGCTGCCGCAGGCGATCCGGAGGTCCGGCACGACCAGGTGCTCGCGGTGGTAGGCGGCGAGGCCGAGGTCGAGGGCGTCCACGTCCCGGCTGGAAAGGAAGAAGGAGCTGCCCGCGCCGGTGGCGGAGCGCAGGGCGTCGGCCCCGGCCTCGACGGAGTCCCGGCGGGTGACGATCCCGCTCTGGTACGGCGGGCCGTAGCCGGCGTTGACCAGGGTGAGCCCGGCGGCCGCGAAGCGGCGGACCTCGGCCGGGTCGGCGGCGGCCTCGTCCGTGTCGACCGAGACGGCGGCCTGCACGGTCGACAGGGCGCGCAGGGTGGCGTCGTCCAGGTGCCCGCCGTGCGGCGGGTGCACCACGAGGAAGGCCCGGCCGGTGCGGCCGGCATCGACGGCGTCGAACCCGCCGTAGGCGACGGCGAGTTGGGTGCCGGCGGTGGACAGCCAGGCGGTCGCGCTGAGGGCGGCGACCGCGAGGCCCACGCGGCGGCCGGGGCGGCGGTCCGGGGTGGGTGCGGCTGCCCGGCCGGGGCGGCGGTCGGGGGTGGGTGCGGCTGCCCGGTCGGGGCGGCTGCGTTGCGCGGGGATCAGCGGCGGCGGTGCGGCGTGTGCCGGGGGCGCGGCGTCGGCCGGTACGGCGGGGGAGGCGCCGGAGGCCCGTACGGCGGGGGAGGCGCCGGAGGCCCGTACGGCGGGGGAGGCGCCGGCCGCGATGGCGGCGATGGCCTCCGCCGGCCCGGACGCGTCGCGGTGCAGTGCCAGTCCGGCCTCCCGGTACCGGAGCCCGGTGGGCCCGTCGACCATGGCGGCGAGGACGGCCGCGAGGTCAGCCGGGTCGCGGACCCACGGGGCGAGGCCCGCCCGGTCGAGGGCGGCCGCGTTGGTCAGGCCGTGCCCGGGTATGCAGCGGTAGCTGACCACCGGCAGGCCGCCGGCGAACGCCTCCAGCGAGGTCAGGCCCCCGGCGTTCTGCACCAGCACGTCGCAGGCGTGCATCAGGCCGGGCATGTCCTCGACCCAGCCGAAGGCGTGCTCGACGCCGTCCGCCCGCAGCCGCTCCGCCAGTGCCCGGTTCTTCCCGCACACCACGACCGGCACCGCCGCCCCGGTGGCGCGCACCTCGGCGGCCACCCGCGCCACCTCGCCCACCCCCCAGGAGCCGGCCACCAGCAGGGCCAGCGGCGCGCCCGGCGGCAGCCCGAACCGGGCCCGGGCGGCCGTGCGCAGGGCCTCCGTGGTCGGGGTGAACCGGGGGTCGACCACCGGGCCCGCGACCGTGACACGCTCGGCCCCGTGCTCGCGGGCCTGCTCGGCGGGGACGGGATGGGCCGCCAGGTGCAGGTCGACGCCGGGCGCCACCCAGAGCGGGTGCACCGAGAAGTCGGTCAGGTAGACCGCGGCGGGCACCGCCAGCCGACCCCGGCCGCGCAGGGTGCCGAGCACCTGCCCGGCGATCGGGTAGGTGGCCACCACCGCGCGGGTGTCCGGCGGGAGCGCGCGCAGCAGCTTGCGGTGGGTGCTGCGCTGGATCAGCCGGATCAGCGCGCCCGGCCGCCCGGTCGACTCGGTGCTGGAGTAGATCCGCTGGTAGGCGGAGGGGGCGACGGTGAGCAGCCGCCGGTAGCACTCCGAGACCAGCGGCCCGAGCCCGGCGGGGATCAGGTCCAGGAAGTCCCAGCGGTCGACGGTGTGGCCCGACCCGGCCAGGCGCTGGGCGAGTTGGGCGGCGGCGCCGTCGTGCCCGGCGCCCACGCTCGCGGAGACGATGACGACGCGCCCGGCGGCGGGCACGGACGAACGGGACGCGTCGGCGTGGTGCGCCGATGCCTCGTGGAGGTGCGGGAGTTGCGACACGGTCGGCCGATCCTCTGGCGGTGACGGGGCAGGGGCGGGTGGCTTCCGGCACCCGTCCGGGCACGTTCCGGTGCCCGGACGAGGCCGGGGCGCGGGGGAAGCCGCCTGGTGCGACGAGCGGCGGCTGGGGCCGCGGCGAACCGCGGCACGGTCAGGATGGCAGGGCCTTGCTGAAGATCCGCTTAAGCTCAACTACCCCTCCGGCGTGCCGCGATGAAGGCCTGCGGCCCGGGTTCCCGGACGGGTCGTACGGCTGTGGTAGCCGGGGCCGGGCAGGCCGAAACGCCGCCGGGCGCCGGATCGGGGACGAATCAGGGGAGACCCCGACGGGGCACAGGGATCCCGTGCCATGATGGCGCCGCCATGACCGACCTCGACGCCGGGCCCGCACCGCTGCCGGTGCGCGCCGCCGCCCTCGACCTTCGCGTGCTGCGGGCCCTGCCCTTCGCGACGGTCTGCCTCGTGCTGTCCGCCGCCGGGCACGTGCTGGCCTCGGGGGACCGGCTGCCGCCCGGCGTGCTGCTGCTCGGGTGGGTGCTGGTCGCGGCGTTCGCCGTGCTCGGCGCGCGGCGGGAGCGGTCGGCTCGGGCGATCGTCGGCGGTCTGCTGGGCGGACAGGTGGGCCTGCACCTGTTGTTCCACGCGGCCGCGGCCGGGGCCGGGCAGGCGGGGACGGTGCGGGGCGGCCCGGGCGGGGTTGCCGGGGCGGCCGGCATGCCGGACATGAGTGGAATGCCGACCATGGCGGGCATGCCTGGAATGCGGGGCATGACCGGCATGGCCGGTATGTCGGTGATGGCCGGGCGCCGTGGTGCCGCCGTGACGCACGTCACGGCGGGCGCGGGCGCGGGCACCGCCCACCACACCGCCGTCGCGGCGACCCACCTCGGCTTCTGGTGCCATGCGACGCTCGCCGGGCTCAGCCCCGCGATGCTCCTGGCGCACCTGGCCGCGACCCTCGCCGCCGGCTGGTGGCTGCGCCGGGGCGAGGCGGCGGTGTGGGCCCTGGTCCGGCTCGCGGCCCGCGTCGCCGAGGCCACCGGGCGGGCCTGCGCGGCTCAACTCCGAGGCGCGCTGGCCCTGTTCACGGCCCTGCGGGACGGTCTCGACGCCCCGGGACGCGCGGTGCGCCGGGCGTCGCGAGCCGACCGCTTGGGCCGGGCGTGCTCGGCCTTCCTGCGGCACGTGGTGATCAGGCGCGGTCCGCCGGGGCTCGCGACGGCGTGACCCGGAGCGGGGACGCTCCCGGGCACGGCCGTCCTCCCGACCCCCGGATCACCCACCGCACGCGATCTCCCGTACGACGGCGACGACGGCCCGGTTCGGACACCGGCCCGCCGCGCGCCCGTGCGCGCGCACGCGTGCCCTCCCTGGAGAACAACCGCATCATGCGAACTTCCCCCCTGACTCCCCTGACCCGCCTGACCCGCCTGACCGCCGTTGCCGCCCTGGCGGGCACGACCGTCCTGGCCGCTGCCACGGCGGCCTCCGCGCACGTCATCGTGGACCCGTCCAGCGTCCCGAAGAACGCCACCGACCGGACCTTCGCCTTCCGGGTGCCGAACGAGGACGACACCAAGAGCACCGTCAAGGTGGAGATCGACTTCCCGACCGACCACCCCGTCCCGTCCGCCCTGGTCACGCCGGTGCCCGGCTGGACCGACAAGATCACCACGACCAAACTCGCCACCCCGATCCACACCGACGACGGGGACGTCACCGACGTGGTCTCCCAGGTGATCTGGACCGGCGGCCAGATCACCCCCGGCCACTACCAGGACTTCACCGTCGAGCTCGGCGCGCTGCCCGAGGGCACCGACCAGGTCGTCTTCAAGGCCCTCCAGACGTACAGCGACGGCAACGTGGTGCGCTGGATCGAGGAGCCCCAGGCCGGTCAGCCGGAGCCGAAGAACCCGGCCCCGGTGCTGCACCTGACGGCCGCGGCCGCCGACGGGGACAGCGCCGGTGCCGCGACCCCGGCGCCGACGGGCAGCGCGACGGCGACGGGCAGCGCGACGGCATCGACGACGGCGGCGGCGAAGGCCGACAGCAGCGACTCCACCGCCCGCGGCCTCGGCATCGCCGGCATCGTGGTCGGCGTCCTCGGTACGGCGGCGGGCGTGCTGCTCGGCCGCCGCGGCCGTACGGGCACCTCGGCGTGAGCCCCGGGGCCGGTGCGGCGCCCGCCCGCCGCACCGGCCCCCAGGACGGCTTCCTGCGCCGCCCGTGAGACGGACCACCTGCCGGCCGCCCCGGTGGTACCGTGCCCCGACATCGTCCAAGGGGGGGCGGCAGGTGGACCAGCAGTTGCGACGCGCCGCCGTCACGGCACTCGGCGCGCTCGCGCAGAGCCCCGATCTCCGGGACCGGGCCGCCGCCGGCCACGGCCTGGCGGCCTTCGCCGACCTGCCGGAGGCCCGAGGACCGCTGCTGGCCCTGGTCCTCGACCCCGACGACACCTACGTCACCAGGGTGACCGCGCGAGCCCTCCTGCGCCGCAAGGACCGTGCCGGGCTGGCGGCGGTCGCCACGGCCCTGGCCGCCGCCGACCCGAACCACGAGGACTGGATCCACACGGCGGTGGTCGACGCGCTCGGCATCTTCGCCTCCGACCGGGAGGAGGCGCTCCTGCTGTGCCACGAGCTCTCCCGAGCCCCGGACCACCGCCTCGCCGACGGGGCCCGCCAACTCCACGCCATGCTGGAGGAGTTCGACCCGGTGCTCCGCTCCGCCTAGGGCATGTGTCCGGTGGCTCGGCTCGGCGCGGGATCCGCGGGGCGGGGTACGAACGCCAGCGAAGCGCCGTCCAGGACGGCCGGTACAGACATGCTCATGGCCCGATCTCCGTACCCGTGACCCGTACTCCCGCTGCCACTCGGGAGGTGATGGCGTCACACGCCCTCGCGTGGTGCCGCCGGTGGTCGGGCCGCGCCCGGAGCGGCGTCGAGGCGGTGGAGGCGGGCCCGGACGGCTTCGGCGTCGCGGTGCTGGAGGTCGTCCAGGATGGCCAGGCCGAGGGTCCAGTCCGCCCGGGCGGCCTCCGGGTCGCCGAGGGCGAGGTGGGTGTCGCCGAGGTGGGTGTGGATGTCGGCCTGGAGGAAGTAGTCGCCGACCGCCCGCCGCAGGTTCAGGGACTCGTGGTAGGCGGGCAGGGCCTCGCGGTACTCGCCGAGTCGGTGGTGGATGTAGCCGATGCTGTCCCAGATGGAGGACTGGCCGGGCAGGTTGCCGACCTCGCGGGCGAGGTCCAGGGCGCGCCGGCAGTGGGTGAGCGCGGCGCGCAGCTCGCCCTGCTGGGCCAGGTACCAGCCGATGCTGTTGAGGGCGAGCGCCTGCCCGGAGGGGTCGCCGAGGTCTTCGAACAGGGCCAGGGCCCGTCGGGACTCGGCCACCGCCTCGGCGTCGTCCCGTACCTCGCCGTGGGCGATGGCGAGGTCGAGCCTGGTGCGGCCCTCGCGCGGCCGGTCGCCGGTCTCCTCGAACAGGGTGAGGGCCAGGCGCAGTTCGCGCTGGGCCTCGGGCTGGCGGTCCTGGGAGCGGTGCACCTGGCCGAGCCAGCGGTGGGCGTGGGCCCGGCGGCCGGGGTCGCCGGCGCGTTCGGCGGCGGCCAGCGCGGTCTCGCCGGCGCGCTGCCACTGCTGCCACAGGCCCGACTTGAGCAGGTAGGGCACCTGGGCGCCGACCAGCTGCCAGGTGTGCAGGTCGGCCCCGGCCGCGTGCGAGGCGTCGACGACCCGCTCCAGCACCGGCTGTTCCTGCCGGAACCAGGCGAGGGCCTGCTGCCGGTCGGCGAGGTGCTCGGGTGTCACCCCGGCGGCGGGGCGGGCGAGGTCGAGCGGGTGCCAGGCCGCGTCGTCGGCGTAGGCGAGGCAGGCCGCGCGGTGGGCGGTGTGGAGGTAGTGGTCGAGCATCCGCCGGGTCGCCCCGGCCCGTCCCTGCGGTGGTTCGAGGGCGGCCGCCTGTTCGGCGGCGTAGGCGCGCAGCAGGTCGTGGAAGGTGTACCGGCCGGGCTCGGGCGCGGTGATCAGGTGGGCCCGGTGCAGGTCCTCCAGGAGGGCGCGGGTCTCGGCCGGCGGGCGGCCCGCGAGGCTCGCGGCCGCGGGCACCGTGATGGTGGGGCCCGGGTGCAGGCCGAGCAGCCGGAACAGCCGGGCGGCCTGCGGGGCCAGCGCGCGGTAGGACCAGGAGAGCACCAGCCGGACGTCGGCGTGGCTGTCGCCCGCCGACAGCAGGTCCAGGCGGGCCCGGGAGTCGCGCAGTTCGCGCGCCCACACGCCGAGCGGGGTGCCGGGGTGGTCGGCGGCCCGGGCGGCGGCGATGTTGAGGGCGAGTGGCAGTCGGGCGCACAGCTCGATCAACTCGTCGGCCGCGTCCGGCTGTTCGGCGACGGCGGTCGCACCGAGGCGGCGGGCGAACAGTTCGCGGGCCTCCTCGCGGGAGAGCACGTCCAGGGCGAGTGGCACCGCGCCGTCCAGGGCGACCAGGCCGGGCAGCCGGTTGCGACTGGTGACCACGACCAGGCAGGTGGTGGAGCCCGGCAGCAGCGGGCGGACCTGCTCGGCCTCCCGGACGTTGTCCAGCACGATCAGCGTCCGGGTGCCCGCCAGTCGGCTGCGCAGGAGCGCGAGCTGCCCGTCCGGGTCGGCGGGGATGCGCAGGGCCGGGACACCCAGGGCGTCCAGGAAGCCGCGGGCCACGTCGGCGGCGTCGACCGGGGCCCGGGCCGGGTCGAACCCGCGCAGATTGGCGAACAGTTGGCCGTCGGGGAAGCGGTCGGCCACCCGGTGGGCGAAGTGCACGGCGAGGGTGGTCTTGCCGACGCCGGCGGTGCCGGCGATCGCCGAGATCACGACCGCGCCGCAGCCGGGGGTCACGTCGGCGAGCAGGGCGTCGAGGGCCCGGAGCTCGCGCGCCCGACCGGTGAAGTGCCGGATCGCCATGGGCAGTTGCTGCGGGCCCGAGCTGCCCGGCGTGGGTAGCGGTGGTGGTGGGGCGGGGAGTGGCGGAGTGCGCTCCGGGGCCGGTGCGGCCGTCGGTGCGTCGGTCTCCCGGGCGGCGGCCAGCCAGCGGGCCCGGGTGTCCGGGTCGACGCCGAGGGCCTCGGCGAGCCGGACCACCGAGGACATCCGGGGCCGGCGGCCGCCGGCCTCCAGCGCACTGATCGACCGGGTCGACACCCCTGAGCGGTCCGCCAGTTCGTCCTGGCTCCACCCCACCGACAGACGTCGCTCGCGCAGCAGCGCGGCGAAAGCAACAGCCCCCATCCGTTCCCTCCGGATCCCCTGCGAACCGTGTCGCCGCCCCGCCCGGCCGACCCGGATCGCGCATGAGCGTAGTCCCCCGGGGGCCAAGTGTCAGGTCAACGTCAGGTCAACGTCGTGGTCGTCGTCCGCGCCCCGGGACGAGGATGAAGGCTTGGCCCGGCGGTGCCGGGCCCGTCCGGCGGCGAGGCGCGGTTACGGGGGTACCGCGACTCGTCGCCGCACCGGCCGTGGTTCGTCGCCGCACCGGCCGCACGCCGCCCGCGATCGGTCCGCCGGGCCTCCGCCGGTCCGCCCGGCCTCCGCCGGAGCCGTGCCCGAACCCGATTCCGCCGCAGGTCGAACGGTGTCATGCTGACGCCATGACAGATCGCATCGATACCGCCCCCGCCCGTGACGGGGTGCACGACGGGGGCCGGCGACGGGAGTTGGCGGCGGCGACGGTGGGGTCGGTGGTCGAGTCCTTCGACTGGAACGTGTACGCCGTGCTCGCGCCCTACTTCGCCGCCGACCTCTTCGGCCACGGCAAGGGCGGGGTCAGCGGCACGCTCGCCGCGTACGCCACCTTCGCGGTCGGCTTCGTGGCCCGCCCGGTCGGCTCGTACCTGATCGGCCGGCTCAGCGACACCCGGGGGCGGCGCTTCGCGCTCAGCCTCGGCATGGCCGTGATCGCCGTCGCCAGCCTGGGTCTCGCCGTCCTGCCGGGGCAGCGGACGATCGGCGTCTGGGCGGCGGTGCTGGCCGTCGTGGTGCGGGTGGTGCAGGGGCTGGCCTTCGGTGGGGAGGCGCCGAGCGTGGCCGCGTACGTGACCGAGACGGCGCCGCCCCGGCACCGGTTCGCGTTCAGTTCGGTCTCCTACGGGGGGATCATCCTGGGCTCGCTGCTCTCCTTCGGGGTGCTCACCCTGCTGATCCACACCATCGGCAAGTCAGGTCTGGAGAACGGTGGTTGGCGCTGGGGCTTCGTGGCCGCCGCGGTGCTGGGGCTGGCCGCGGTGTGGGTGCGGCGGGCCGCGCCGGAGAGCGCCGAGTTCCACCGCGCCCGGGCCGCCGCCGGGGCGGGCGGGCGCCCGCTGTTCCTGCGCACGCTCCGGGACCACCGCTGGGCGGTGCTCACCGTCTTCCTCAACACCCTGGGCGGTACGGTCGGTTACTACTTCGCGCTGACCTACCTGCCGCAGTACGCCGCCGCCTACCACGTCATCGACAAGGAGCGGGCGGCGTCCTTCATGACGGTCGTGCTGGCCGTGGTGCTGGTCACCATGCTGCTCACCGGCGCGGCCGCCGACCGCTTCGGCCTGCTGCCGGTCGCCCGGATCGGGTTCGGACTGCCCGTCCCGCTGGTCGGGTTCCTGCTGGCCGGGCTGCGCGGGGGCTGGCTGCCCTTCCCACTCGTGGCCGTGCTGATGGGGATGATGGTGGCGACGGTGCTCGGCACGCTCAACGTGTTCACCGGCCTGCTGTTCCCGACCGAGGTGCGCGCGGTGGGCCTCGGCGTGGTCAACGCGGCCACCATCGCGGCCTTCGGCGGCACCTTCCCGCTGCTCGCCGCGTGGCTGGACTCCCACGGCAACCTCGGGCTGATCCCGTTCTACGTCACGGTCTGCACGGCGGGGCCGGCGCTGGGCCTGCTGACCGCGATGCGGGTGCCCTCGTTCACCGCCGCGCTCCGGGAGGCGGAACCCGGGGTTCAGCGGACACCGGGAACCGCCTGACGGACGTTCACGTCCTGTGGTTGAGTGGTCCGGACCAGACGCCGGACGGGGAGGGCGACGATGGACGGGAACGGGCCGGAGAGCTGGCTGACCGAAGTGGACTTCGAGCAGCCGCCCCAGGTGGACCTGCGGACGGACCGGGCGCACTCCGCGCGGGTCTACGACTACCTGCTCGGCGGGAAGACCAACTTCCCGGCGGACCGCGAGGTCGGCGACCGGGTGCTCGCCGACCTCCCGGAGGCCCGGACCGGCGCGGCCGCCGCGCGCGCGGTGATGCACCGGATGGTGCGCCGGCTGGCCGAGGAGCACGGCGTCCGCCAGTTCCTGGACGTCGGCACCGGCATCCCGACCGCGCCGAACCTGCACGAGATCGTCCAGGCGGTCGACCCGGCCTGCCGGGTGGTGTACGTCGACAACGACCCGATCGTGCTGGCCCATTCGCGCGCGCTGCTGAGCAGCACCCCGGAGGGGCGCACCGCCTACGTCGAGGGCGACCTGCGCGAGCCGGAGAAGTTCCTGGCCGACCCGGCGGTGGCCGCCACCCTGGACCTGTCCCAGCCGGTCGCGCTGACGCTGATCAACATCGTGCACTTCCTCTCCGACGAGGCCGCGCACCCGCCCGTCCGCAAGCTCGTGGACGCCCTGCCCGCCGGCAGCTTCCTCGCTCTGAGCGCGGGCACGGCGGACAACGCGCCCGAGGCGGCCAAGGCGGGGGCCCGGCGCTACGCGGAGGCCGGGATAGAGGTTCACACGCGTTCGCACGCCGAGGTGGAACGTTTCTTCACCGGCCTGGAGCTGGACGAACCCGGCGTGGTCCTGGTCAACCAGTGGCACCCCGAACTGGCCGACCCCGCCCAGCGGCTCGACGGCTGGGTCTCGGTGTACGGAGGCGTGGGCCGCAAGCCGTAGGCAGGCCCGTCCGAGGGCCTGCGGCCCGGCCGTCGTCACGGCGCCATGGTGAGGCCCGCCGCGCCGGCGCCACGGCTGAGCACCATCGTCCGGATGTGGTCCAGGGCGCGGGCCCAGTCGGCGCGTCCAGGGTCGCGGCGGACGGCCTCACGCAGGTCGAGCACCCGGTAGGGCGGGCCGAGGTCGGTGATCTGCGGGACGAACTCGGCCCGGCTCACCGTCCAGCGCTGCCCCGGACCGGCGGGCGGGCTGACGGTGAAGCGGGCGAGCGAGCTCCAGTTGCCGCGCGGGTCCTCGGCGCCGTCGTGGGTGAACATGTGCCCGGCGAGCTGGTCGCCGAGGCCGTAGACCGTCCAGGTGTCGCCGATCTTCTCGTAGGCCTGCGGGATGTGGGCGTGGGTGCCCAGGACCAGGTCGACGTCGGGGCGGCCCGGTCCCTGCCCGGATGCGGCCAACTCACCAGCCAGGGTGAGCTGTTGCTCGTTCGGGGCGTCCTGCCACTCGGTGCCCCAGTGGATGCTGACCACCACCAGGTCGGCGCCCTCGGCCCGGGCGGCGCGGGCGTCGGCGAGGATCCGGTCCCGGTCGATCAGGTTGACGGCCCAGGGCTCGCCCTTCGGCAGTGGGATGCCGTTGGTGCCGTAGGTGTAGGCGAGTTGGGCCACCGTCGCGCCGCCCGCCCGCAGCAGCGCGGGCTTCCCGGCCTCCTCGGCGGTGCGGGCGGAGCCGGTGTGGGCGAGGCCGACGGCGTCCATCGCGTCGAGCGTGCGGCGGATGCCGGCCGGGCCGTCGTCCAGGGTGTGGTTGGACGCGGTGTCGCAGGAGGCGTAGCCCGCGTCTCTGAGCGCCTTGGCGACCTGGGGCGGGGACTTGAAGGCCGGGTAGCCGGTGTACGGGCCGCCGTCGGCGCCGTAGACGGTCTCCATGTGGCAGATGGCCAGGTCGGCGCCGCTGATCAGCGGTTTGACGCCGGCCAGCATGGCGGTGAAGTCGTAGCCGGTCCCTCCGGCGTCCTCCTTCGCCTGCTGGATGATCTCGGTGTGCGGCAGGACGTCGCCGGTGGCGACCAGGGTGAACGCCCTTGGGCCGGTGGGGGTTTGGCCCACCGCGGCGGTGGCCGTCGCGGCGGGCCCGGCCGTCGGGTCTGCGGTGGGGTTCGGCGTCGGTGCCGGGGCGCCGCAGCCGGGGAGGGTGAGCAGCAGGGCGAGGGCCGTGACGGCGGTCCGGCGGCGAGGGAGGGGCACGGTCGTCTCGTCTCACGATCGGAAGGTGTGATCAGTCCTCCGAACTATGCGGGTGTCCGATCCATCGGAGCCGCGCCCCACGCCCGCAGGTCACCCGGGGGGCCGCCGGGGCCCGCCGATAGTGACCATGCGTCACCCCTTGTACACCGTCCGCACGGTGTGCTGACATAGCCACGTCAAACCCGAGGGGGCCGCGCTCGGCCTCGCCCGCAGCGCCGTCGCGCCGCCCTGCGCCGCCGCGCGCCGCTCCGCCCCCGTACCTCCGTGGACGATCGAAGGGGAAGCCCATGCTGCTCCGTACCCTGGCCGTCGCCGCCACCGCGACCGCCGCGCTGGTCGGCACCTCCACCTTCGGCGGCGACTCGCTGCCGACCCCGCCGGACCGGATCGTCATCGACGTCGCGACCGTCAACGGCTCCGGTTGTCCGGCCGGAACCGCCGCCGTCGCCGTATCGCCGGACAACACCGCCTTCACCGTGACGTACAGCAGCTACCTGGCCCAGGTGGGCGTCGGCTCCAAGCCCACCGACTTCCGGAAGAACTGCCAGCTCGACCTGCGGGTGCACGTCCCCCAGGGCTTCACCTACGCCATCGCCTCCGCCGACTACCGCGGCTTCGCCCACCTGGAACAGGGCGCGAACGGCACCGAACGGGCCAACTACTACTTCCAGGGCGACCCCCAGACCAGCTACCAGAGCCACCGCTTCGACGGCCCGACGGACGACAACTGGCAGGCCACCGACACCGTCGACGTCGCCGCCCTGGTCTTCGCCCCCTGCGGCGAGGAGCGCAACTTCAACATCAACACCGAACTGCGCGTCGCCGGCGGCAGCTCCGACCAGGCCCACACCACCAGCTTCATGACGATGGACTCCACCGACGGCAGCATCAACACCACCTACCACCTCGCCTGGAAGCAGTGCCCCTGACCTCCCCGCACCCGCCCCGGCCCCGACGGAGCCCCGGCCGTCGGGGCCGCGGCGCGCGCGGAGCCGGGGTGGGTGCGGGTGCGGGTGCGGGTGCGGGGTGTCGTGCCGGGGCGTGCCCGGGCACCCGCCTCGGCCCGGTTTGTCGCCGAGGCGCCGGGCTCCGGGCCATCGGCTCCGGGCCGGCCCCACCTCGGTGGTGCGATCTGTCGGGGTATCTGGCGATACCGCCCCTGACCTGCGAAAACCCATTGGCAGTCGGTGTCGCGGATCCCCTAGAGTCGGCGCGCCCGCCCCGGTCGGGGCGGTGGCGTACCCGGCGTGCTCGGTCGAGCCGCCCGGCGATTCCAGGAGTTGACGATCCGATGGTGTGTGTGGCGTGCGGGACGCGTCCGGCGGGGACGGACAGCGGGCGCTGTTTCGGCTGTGCGGAGACGGCCCCCGGGTGGGCGGCCGCGCTCAGGCCGGCGAACGGCCTCGCCACGGCGCTGAACGTCCTGCTGGGCCTGGGCGCCGTGGCGGCGGTGGCGGTGGTCGTGCTGGACGTCTGGCTGGACGTGCTCGCGGGGCGGCTGCTGGACGGGAGGGACGGCGTCGATCTCGACACCTTGGCAGCCCTGGAATCCGTGACACACACGTTCAACGGGGTGGTCGTCCCCGTGGGGCTGGCCACCGTGGTGCTGTTCATCATCTGGTTCCACCGCATCCGCGGGAACGCCGACCTGCTGCTGCCGAAGGGGCACCGCCTCGGGCGCGGCTGGACCATCGGCGGCTGGTTCACCCCGGTCGTCCAGCTCTGGTTCCCCTGGCAGCTGATGGTGGACTGCTGGCGGGCCAGTGCACCGCTGGACGCCGAGGGACGGCGTCGCACGCCGTCGGAGACCGTCGTCGGGGTGTGGTGGCTGACCTGGCTGGGCTCCCTGATCCTCGGTCGCGTCGCCATGGTCAGGAGCACCCGCTTCGGCGTGCTGGACTCCATCGACCTCGAGAGCGTGCGCACGGGCCTCCGGCTGGAGGCCGCCGGCTCGGCCCTGCGACTCGTCGCCGCGATCGCCGCGATCCTGATGGTCACCCGGCTGACGGCCATGCAGCGGGAGCGCCGGGCCGACATCAACCTGCTCGCGGCCAGGGCCGCCCAGGAAGCCCGCGTCCGGGCCGTGACGGAGCCCTCGGCCTGATCGACGCCGTGCGCCACTACGGGCGGGAGATGCTCGACCACGGCTTCGCCGTCGTTGCCAGGGCCACCCGCAACGACGCGGGCGAGTACTGGGACCCGCCGCGCCCCGCCCGGCGGCGGCCTCAGCCGTGGACGTGGGGGACGGGCTTCCCGGTGACGGCGTCGGTCAACGCACGTGCGCCGAGCGGGTGGTGGAGGACGGCGGTCAGCCGGGCGATGCCGCCGTCCTCGCAGCCGATGTCCGGCCCGGAGGCGTCGCGGCGGTTCAGCATCAGGGTGACCTGGTCGGCGGATTCCTTCGCCACCAGGTCCGGCTTGTAGTCGCAGCCGCTCCACGAGGCGTCCAGCGTGATGGTGCGGTCGTCGGCCGCCACGGTGGTGTTCCGTGCGTCCGGGTCCGCCAGATCGATCCGGAACAGGAGCGAGGCGGGGTGGCGCCGGTACGGGAGCGGGGAGTCGGATCCGCTTCCGTCGCCGCCCCACGCGTAACAGGCCGCCACCCCGGCGCAGATCAGCCCGACCGCCGCGATCGAGCGCCGCTCGCCCCTGGTCAGTTCCATGTCCTGCCGTTCTCCCGCTCGTCGAGACCGCTGCCGCGCCCGGTCACCCGGCCAAGGCCTCCGCCCAGGGATGGCCCGGGTGCACGAGGTCCAGCCACCCGTGCAGGGCCTCGCGCCGCGTTCGATCCAGCGACGGCAGGACGGCGTCGAAGTCCGCCCGGTCCTTGGGCCGCATCGTCTTCGCCTTGAAGAGCAGCACCAACTCCGGTGCGAGATAGGGGATCCCGTCCGCCGTCCGTTCGACGACCGCGGCGTACGGCAACCGCAGCCGGTCGTCGCGGCGGCAGATCCACATATCGCCCCGGTGCGGCTCCCGGAAGACGTCGAGCAGGAAGCGGCCGCTCGACGGCTCCCGCACCCAGGTCTGGTGGGTGGCCGCCAGCGCCGCCGCGTCCGCCGCCGGCCAGACCCGCCCGTGGCCCGCCGCGTCTAATTCGAACTCCGGCAAGCGTTCCCGGAGTTCGGCGAAGGACGCGGCCGGCAGGGCGATCTCCAGGTCGCCGTGCGGCCGGGTCTGCCGCCCGAGGAACAGGTCCAGCGCCCAGCCCGCCGCGACGCACCAGTTCGCGCGGAGCCCGTCCAGCCGCTCCGCGACCTGCTCCGGCCGCCATGCCTCGGCCCAGCGGTCCGCCAGTTCGTCCGCACCCAGCACGAGGCCGCCGGGCGGGAGGGAATCGGTCATCGCACCAACCTACCGGGCCGGGCGCCGAGGTGCACCGTGCGCCGGAACGGACGCGGATCACAGCGGAGTTGCGGAGGAACGGCCAGAAGTCGTGGCCCGGCCCGTAGATTGTGGCCATGATCGAGAAGACGTCGCCCGAGAGGTCAGCGCGATCCACGGGGCAGCGCGGGAGGCATGCCGCGCCCAAGCGGGCCGGGGGCGGTGGGGTGGCGCGGTCGTCCGCGCTGATGGCCGTCGGGACGGTGGTGTCGCGGGGCACCGGGTTGATCCGGCAGGTGCTGCAGGGCGCGGCGTTGGGGACCGGCCTGCTGGCCACGACCTACAACCAGGCCAACACGGTGCCCACCAGCCTGTACTTCCTGCTGATCGGCGGTGCGCTGAACTCCGTGCTGGTACCGCAGTTGGTGCGGGCCCGGGCGGCGGACGCGGACGGCGGGGTCGCCTTCGAGCAGCGGCTGGTCACCCTGGTGCTGTGCGTGCTGGGCGTCGGCACCGCGCTGGCCACCTGGGCCGCGCCCGCGATCATCGGCATCTACCAGGACGACACCCCGGCCACCCACGAGGCGTTCGAACTGACCGTGGTCTTCGCGCGCTTCCTACTGCCGCAGATCTTCTTCTACGGGGTGTTCGGCATCTTCGGGCAGACCCTGAACGCCCGGAACCGGTTCGGGGCGATGATGTGGACGCCGGTGCTGAACAATCTGGTGCTGATCACGGTGTTCGGCCTCTACCTCGGCCTGCTGGCCGTCCCGGCGACGGTCGCGGAGATCACCGGCGCCCAGGTCCGGCTGCTGGGCATCGGCACCACCATCGCCCTGGCCCTCCAGGCGCTGGCCCTGGTCCCGTACGCCCGGGCGGCCGGCTTCCGGCTGCGGCCGCGGTTCGACTGGCGGGGCACCGGGCTGCGCGGCAGCGTGGGCGCAGCCCGCTGGACGCTGCTGTTCGTCCTGGCCAACCTGGTGGCCAGCACCGTGGTGACCAGGCTGGCCTCCGACGCGGACGCCGCGCTACCCGGCGACGGAGTCGGCTACACCGCCTACAGCTACGCCCAGCAGATCTGGATGCTGCCCCAGTCGGTGGTCACGGTGTCGCTGATCACCGTACTCCTCCCGCGGATGAGCCGGGCAGCGGCCGAGCACCGGATCGACGACCTGCGCGCCGACCTCTCCCGTGCGCTGCGGGTCAGCGGGGTGGTGATCGTCCCGGCGGCGTTCTTCTTCGCCGCGTTCGGCCCGCAGCTCGCCCGACTGCTGTTCGCCCACGGCGCCGCCGACGCCGCCACGACCGCCCCGCTGGGCCACATGCTGCAGGCCTTCGGGCTGGGACTGATCCCGTTCTCGGCCCAGTACCTGCTGCTGCGCGGCTGCTACGCCTTCGAGGACACCCGGACGCCGTTCCGGGCGGCGCTGTGGATCGGCGGCGTCAACATCGCACTGGCGGTGGCCTGCCACCAAGTGCTGCCCGCCCGCTGGGCGGTCACCGGCATGGCCGCCGCCTACGCCGTGTCCTACGGGGTCGGCCTGCTGCTCACGGCGGTGCGGCTGCGCCGCCGCACTGGCGGGCTCCTGGACGGCCGGCGGGTCTGCCGCACCTACGCCAAGCTGACCATGGCCGCCGCGCTGGCCGGAGCCGTCGGCTGGGTCGTCGCCCGCTCCTGCGGGAACGGCCCGCTCCCGGCCTCCTGGGCACCGGCCCTCCCGCTGCTGGCGGGCGGTGCCACGATGGCGTTGCTGTTCCTCGTCGCCGCCCGGCTGTTGCGGATCGGGGAACTGCGCAGCCTCCCGGGCCTGGGCTGAGCCCGTGGCCGAGCCCGCCCTGCGGGCTGCACCGGGTCGGATCCGCGGCCGAGCCCGTGGCCGGACCTGACCGTTCGTCGGAAAGGCGATCGCCTTTGCATGCTCATGTCGTTACAGTGCTGCGGGTCCCGAACCCCCACTCGGCAGACGGAGCGTCATGACGATCGCACGCAGGTCCATCCTCAAGGGCACGTCGGCGGCCGGGGCCGCCCTGGTCGCCGGGGGCGCCGCCGCCGGAGAGGCCGTAGCGGAGGACGGTGCGGACAGCCCGTCAGGCCCGGGTGCGAGCCCGCTGCTCCAGGCGCGGCCGCACCGGATCGGTGCGCCCGGGGTGAGCGGCCTGCACCTGCAGTTCGGCACCGACCCGGCCACCGAGATGACCGTCTCCTGGCTCACCCCGCAATCCGTGCGGCGCCCCCTGGTCCGGCTCGGCACGCTCGAGGGCGGTGCCGGGGCGGTGGTCGAGGCAGAGACCCGCACCTACCGGGACTCCCTCGGCAAGGACGAGGTGTACGTCCACCACGCCCGGCTCACCGGACTGCGCCCGGCCACCACGTACCTCTACAGCGCCGGGCACGACGGCGCGAACCCCGAGACCGGCACCTTCACCACCGCCCCGCGCGGCCGCACCCCCTTCACCTTCACCAGCTTCGGCGACCAGGCCACCCCCAACCTGCGCCGCAAGGTGGACTTCCCGGACGGCATGCCCTCCCCGCTCGGCAAGTACCCGGTGTACACCACCAGCCAGATCGGCAGCCCGCACGCCGCCGACATCGTCGCCGCCGTCGAACGCGTCGGCCCGCTGTTCAACCTGGTCAACGGCGACCTCTGCTACGCCTCCTACGGCGGCCGGCACGGCCAGAGCCGCACCGCCATCTGGGCCGACTGGTTCATCAACAACAGCCGTTCGACCCGGCTGCGCCCCTGGATGCCCTGCGCCGGGAACCACGAGAACGAGGGCGGCAACGGCCCGATCGGCGCCGCCGGCTACCAGGCCTACTTCACCCTCCCCGCCTCCGCCGCCGACCGCGACGAGGAGACCCGGGGCATGTGGTACGCCTTCACCGTCGGCTCGGTGCGCTTCCTCAGCCTCGCCAACGACGACGTCGCCATCCAGAACTCCGGCGAGACCTACCTGCGCGGCTACTCCGGCGGCGCTCAGCAGCGCTGGCTGGAGCGGGAGTTGCGCACCGCCCGGAGCGACCGGGGGATCGACTGGATCGTGGTCTGCATGCACCACCCGATGATCTCCAGCTCCAAGCACGGCTCCGGCAGCGACCTCGGCATCCGCGAGGCGTGGGGCCCGCTGTTCGACTCCTACGGGGTCGACCTGGTGGTCAGCGGCCACGAGCACTACTACGAGCGCTCCCACCCCGTCCGCGGCACCCTGCCGAACGACGCCCGCACCCCGGTGCCCACTGGCACCGACCCCCGGCTGGCCGACACCGGACGGGGCACCGTCCACATGGTCATCGGCGCCGGGGGCAACGCCGCCACCACCCAGGACGACCTGTTCGAGCGCCCCCAGGGCCGGGTGGTGATCGGCCTGGAGGACAAGCCCGCGCCGGGCGCGCCGTACCGGGAGTCGATCTGGCTCACCGAGGACGCCCCCTGGGCCGCCTACCAGGACCGCACCCACACCCACGGCTTCGCCGCCTTCGAGGTCGACCCCGGCGACCGCCGCGGCGGCACCACCACGATGCGGGTCACCTACTACACCTTCGACGGCCCGCACGGCGACCTCACCCCGGTGGACACCTTCACCCTGCACCGCCGCCGCACCGACGGGCACGGCTGAGGCGGAGAGCCGAGGGGCCGGGGGCGGGGACGGGGGCGCCCGTGGACCGGTGCTGGTGCCGGTACCGGTACCGGTGTCGTGAATTCGGGTGAACGGTCGCGGTGCGTCGGCACAGCGGCCCGCCCGCCCGGCCGCGGAGGGTTAGGACGGGGGGATGCGCCTTCTTCCCCCGAGTGCCTTCCTCGCGGTTCCGCTCGTGCTGTTCCCCGCCACCGTGCCCGCCGCCACCGTGCCCGCCACCGCCGTGCCCGTGACCGGTGGGGCGGGGCAGGCCGCCGTACGGGTGGCGCCGTCCCCGGCCGCCGGGCCCGCGGCCCCGGCCGCCGCGCCGCCCGACGACGCCCCGGAACCGCTGCCCGATTACCGGTACGCCGGGCCCGGCTTCGACGTCTGTTCGGCCCCGCCGCTGGAGGCCCTGGACGCCTGGCGCACCGCCTCCCCGTACGGCGCGCTGAACATCTACAGCAGCGGCGGGCAGCGCGGGTGCGAGCAGCCGCGGCTGACGCCGCAGTGGGTCGCCGAGGCCCGGGCGATGGGCTGGCAGCTGGTGCCGACGCACGTCGGGCTCCAGGCGCCCTGCGCCGAGCGCCAGGACAAACCGCTGCGGATCGACCCGGACCGGGCCGAGGAGCAGGGCGGACAGGAGGCCGCCGAGGCCGCGGCGGCGCTGGGAGCGCTGGGGCTGGGGCCGGGCAGTCCGGTGTACCTCGACATGGAGGCCTACCCGGTGGGGGACGCGGTCTGCAGCCGCGCGGTGGTCGACTTCACCGTCGGCTGGACCAGGGCCCTGCGGGCGGCCGGTTACCGGTCGGGCTTCTACTCCAGCATGTCCTCCGGCATCGCGGACCTCGTCGCCGCGGCCCGGGCCGGCCGCGGCCCGCTGCCGGACGCGATCTGGTTCGCCCATTGGGACGGTCGCCCGACCACCACCGGGCAGGCCGGGCTGCCCGAGGACCTGTGGGCCGGCAACCGCATCCACCAGTACCGGGGCAGCGCCGACGAGACGTACGGAGGCGTCACGCTCAGCGTCGACCCCGACCAAGTCGACGGACCGGTGGCCGGTGGGGCCTGAGTGCTGCGGGGCCTGAGTGCGGCGGTCAGCGGGATCGCGCCCGTCTACCCGGGCAGGGCGGCGTCGCCCTCGGGGCCGTCCGGTGCGGCCGCGGCGGGGGTGCGGGGCGCCGCGCCCTCCTCGACCGCGCGGCAGTTCCGGCAGGCGTTCCAGTGCGGCCGTGGCCGACCGTCGTCGGTGGAGCGCTGGGGGGCGAGCGTCATGCCGGAGGTGTCCCGGCCGCACAGGGTGAGCGGCCCGCAGATGCCGGAGGCCTCGGCGGGGGCGGCGTGCGCGAGGCGCACCGGGTTCTCCGGATCGGCGGGCTCGTGGCCGGGGCCGAGGAGCCGGACATTGGTCGGGATGTCGGGTTCGAGCACGATGACGGTGTCCATCTCATCAACCTCGCCGCAGAAGCGGTGCGTTGCACGCGCACCGGGGCATCCGGACGAGTCGGCGGCGGAGGGTGCCCAACGGCCACCGCCGCACGACCGCCGCCGCACGACCGCCGCCGGTCCCCGCGCGCTCGCACGCGGGGACCGGCGGCGGTCGTCCCGGGGATCAGCCCCGGGGACCAGCGCTGCGGATCAGCGCCGGAACAGGCCGGTGAGCACGTCCCACCAGCTGCGCCGCTGCGCGGGAACGGTCGCGGTCGCGGTCTCACCCGAAGCCGAAGCCGAAGCCGATGCCGCCACCGCTCCCGCCGCCGGAGCCGCAGCCTGGGCGGCCGCCCGCTGGGTGGCCGCCAGCGCGCGTTCGGCGAGCTCCCGTGCCTCCTCCGCCGCCCGCTGCGCCGCCCGTTCCGCCGCCCGCTCGGCCTCCGCGACCGACTCCGGGTCGGGCTCGATCTCCTGCGCCGTGAACTCCACCGGCAGCGCCGTCAGATGGCGCGAGATCCAGGCCGAGCTCCAGGTCAACTCCTCCTCGGGGACGGCCAGTCGGAGGTCGGGCAGGAGGGTGAGCAGGATGTCGATCCCGGCCTCGGCGACGTGCCGGCCGATGTCCTGCCCGGGGCACTCGTGGGGGCCGGCTCCGAAGGACAGGTGGGAGCGGTTGCCGTAGAGCGGGGTGGCGAGGTCGGGCCGGACGGTCGGGTCGACGTTGCCCGCGGCGAGGCCGAGCAGCAGGAGGTCGCCGGCCAGGATCTGCTGGCCGCCCAGCTCGGTGTCGGCGGTGGCCCAGCGCCCGGCGACCAGGGACATCGGCGGGGAGTCCCAGAGCACCTGGTCGAGCGCCTCGCCCAGGGTCATCTGGCCGCCGGACAGGTGGGCGCGGAAGCGGGGGTCGGTGAGCACCATCTTCAAGGAGTCGGCGATCAGGTTGACGGTGGTCTCGTTGGCGGCGAGCAGCACCACCCGCAGGTGCTCCATCACCTCGTCGTCGGTCAGCCCGGCCGGGTGGGCGAGCAGGCGGCTGGTCAGGTCGTCGCCGGGGGACTCGTGCTTGGCCGCGATGGTGCGGCGCAGGCTCGCCACCACGTACTCGTTGCTGGCGATGGCCGTCTCGGTGCCCTTCATCAGGTCCCGTGCGGCGTCGACGAGTTGGGGGCCGTACTCGTCGGGCATGCCGAGCAGCTTGGTCATCACCAGCATCGGCAGGTGCTCGGCGAACTGGGTGATCAGCTCGGCCCGGCCGGTGGGCCCGACCACCTGGACCAGGTCGGTGGTGAAGCGGCGGACGTGGCGGCGGATGCCGCGCCGGTCGAAGCCGTTCAGGCCGTCCAGCAGGGCGTTGCGCAGCCGGCGGTGCTCCTCGCCGTCGGCGAAGACGCAGATCGGCTGCCAGGCGACCACCGGCAGCAGCGGGGAGTCGGGCGGGACCTCGTCGTTGCGGAAGGCGCTCCACAGCCGGGAGTCGCGGGAGAACAGCGACGGGGTGCGCATCGCGGTGATGTTGGCGGCGTGGCCGAGGATCAGCCAGGCCCGCTGGTCGCCGTGCAGCAGCACCGGGGCGACGTCGCCGTGCTCGGCGCGCAGCTTCTCGTACAGGCCCGCCGGGTCGGCCTCGGCCTCGGGGCCGTACAGCCGGCGCAGTCCGCCGGGGCCGGTCGGTTCGACGGCGTGCCCGTGGGCGGGGCAGCCGGGCGGCGGGACGGGGGCGGCTTCGTCGTCGGGGAACGGGGTGGTCAACTGGGTCTCCGGGTCACGAGGTTCGGAAGCGGTACGACGGGGGTGGGGGCCACGGGAGCGCCTCAGCCCGCGGGCGGTGCGGCCAGCTCGTACAGGTAGTGCATCAGCGTCATCAGGGTGTCCCGGCTGGACTGCCGGCTGCGCGCGTCGCAGGCGACGATCGGCACCTCGGCCGGCAGGTCGAGCGCCTGGCGGAGCTCGTCGAGCGCGTAACTGGGCGCCTCGGGGAAGCCGTTGACGGCCACCACGAAGGGCACGCCGCGGTCCTCCAGGCGGCCGATCACCTCGAAGCTGACCTCCAGCCGCCGGGTGTCGACCAGGACGACGGCGCCCAGGGCGCCCTCGAACAGGCCGTTCCAGAGGAACCAGAACCGCTCCTGCCCGGGGGTGCCGAAGACGTACAGCACGAGCTTGTCGCTGATGCTGATCCGGCCGAAGTCCATGGCCACCGTGGTGGAGGTCTTGCGTTCGACCCCGGTCGGGTCGTCCACGCCGACCCCGGCCTGGGTCATGGTCTCCTCGGTGGTCAGCGGACGGATCTCGCTGACCGCGCCGACCAGGGTGGTCTTGCCGACGCCGAAGCCGCCGACGATCACCACCTTGACCGCCGTGGTGACGGTGTCGGGCAGCAGGTCCGCGCTCGCCGGGCCGACGACCGTGTCAGAGCCGCTGAAGTCCATGGATCACTGCCTCCAACAGGGCACGGTCGGGGAGTTCCGCCGCGGGCACGGCGGAGCGGGCCTCGATCCGCCCGTCGTCGAGGAGGTCCGCCAGCAGGACGGTGACCACGCTCGTGGGCAGTTCGAGGTAGGCGGAGACCTCCGCCACCGAGAGCGGCGAGCGGCACAGCCGCAGGATCGCCGCGTGCTCGGGCTGCATGGCGGGGGTGGGCTCCGCGAGGGAGACGATCAGGGTGACCAGGTCGAAGACGCCCGGCCCGGAGGGGCCGCTGCGGCCGCGGGTGATCACGTACAGGCGATCGGGCTCGGGTCCGTCCCAGCCGCCCTGGTCGGCGGTCATGTCACTGCCTCACTGTGCTCGTTCACGTGCCCGCCCGGGCGCCGGGGGCGCTGGTCGGGGCCGCTGCCGGGGTCGTGGTGCGGGCGGCGGTGCGGGTCGGGATGCGGGCCGCGGTGCGGCGGCTCACGCGACCGCCTCCGGGTTGCGCGGCGGGGTGGAGAGGTGCTCGCCGATCCGGTCGACCAGGTCGCGCATCTGGTGGCTGACCAGCCCGGCGTCCACGCCCTCGTCGGCGAGCACCGCGAGGTAGGCGCGGTCGCCGGCCGACATCAGGTAGAAGTAGCCGCCGTCCACCTCGATGACGACCAGCTTCATCGCGCCGTTGCCGTGCGGGAACTCGTGCCCGACGGCGGCGGCGAGGCTCTGCAGTCCGGCGCAGGCGGCGGCCAGCCGGTCGGCGGTGTCCGGGTCGGCGCCGTACTGGGCGATCCGCAGGCCGTCGGCGGAGAGCACGATGACGTGGCGCACGTACGGGACGCTGTGTGCGAGGTCGTTGAGGATCCAGTCCATGTTGCTGCGGTGCGGAATCACTGCTCGCCTTTCGCTGCCGTCTCTTCGGTACCGGTCTGTCCGGCGCGGTGCTGCGGGGTGGTGCCCGGGGCGTTGCCCGGGGTGGCGTCCTTGGTGCCGCCGGTGCCCTTGTAGCCCTCCATGAAGGCCTCCAGCCACAGGCCGGGCTCCTTCTTGGGGCGGGGCGCCTGGGCGGCGGGTCCGGCGGCCGGACCGGCGGCGGGCCCGGCGGTGGGGCCGTTGGGCTGGGCGGTGCCGCGCGGGGGCGTGGCGAAGGCGGCCCGGCCGGTGGGGCGGCTGCGGCGGCGCTGGGGCAGGCCGTTGGCGGTGCGCTCGGTGACGATCACCTCGTCGTCCCCGGCCGCGGCGGGGGGCGGTCCCCAGGGGGTGGTGGCGCCGAAGGACGGCCCGATGCCGGCGGACCGCGCCGGTTCGGCGGCGGTGCCCAGGACCGGGTGCCCCGGCCCGCCGGCGGACGATCCGGCACCGGGCGACCCGGCACCGGCCGGGGCGGTCCGGGCGCCCCAGGTCCGGGCGGGGGCCGCGTGCCGGGGCGGGTTGGCCGGGAGCGGCCGCGGCCCGGAGAAGGCGCCGATGCCGTGCGCCCGCCCGGTCGGGGGAGCGGTGGTGAGCAGCTCCTGCGGCACCACCAGCACCGCGCGCACGCCGCCGTACGCGGAGCGGCGCAGCGACACCTGGAAGCCGTACGCCTGGCAGAGCCGCCCGAGGATGGCGAAGCCCAGCCGGGGGGACTCGGTGAGGTCGTCGAAGTCCTTGGACACCATGGCCTCGCGCATCGAGCGCTCGGCCCGGGCGCGGGCCTCGTCGGTGAGTCCGAGGCCGCCGTCCTCGACCTCGATCGCTATCCCGCTCTGCACCTCGGAGGCGCTCAGGTGGACGTGGGTGTGCGGCGGGGAGTAGCGGGTGGCGTTGTCGAGCAGTTCGGCCACGGCGTGGATCAGGGGTTCGACGGCCGGTCCGGTGACCGAGATCTGGGTGACCGGGTGGAGGTCGACCCGCTGGTACTCGAGGATCCGGGACATCCCGCCGCGCAGCACGCTGTAGAGGGCGATCGGCCGGGTCCACTGGCGGCCGGGCCGGGCGCCGGAGAGCACGGCGATGGAGTCGGCGAGCCGGCCGACCAGGGCGTTGCCGTGGTCGAGGCGCAGCAGGTCGTCGAAGACCGCCGGGTCGTTGCCGTGCCGGTCCTCCATCTCCCGCAGATCCTTGGCCTGGCGGTGGATGATCGCCTGGACCCGGCGGGCCAGGTTGACGAAGGCGCGCTCGGCGGAGTCGCGCCGGCTGACCTCGTCGTCGACGGCCTGGGCGATGCCGCGCACCACCTGCTCCAGCGAGGCGCGGAACTTCCGTGACAGCAGCGGGTTGGGGCGCTGGAAGGGCTGGAGCAGCACGTCGATGGAGGAGCCGTACCGGGCGCCGCCGACGAGCCGGCGCAGTTCGCCGGCGGCCATCCGCTCGATCTCGTCCTCCTGCCCGGCCAGCTTGCGGTGCAACTCCTCGACGCGCCGGGTGTGTTCGTCCCGCAGCTCGGCGAGGGCCCGCCCGCGGCGGGCGGACTCGGCGGCCACCACGGCGACCAGCACGGTGGCCGTCGCCCCGCACCACAGCACCTGGGCCCGGGCTCCGGCCGACACCACCACCGCGGCGACCGCGACCGCCGCAGCCATCACGGCGGTGGGCAGTATCCAGCCGAGCAGGGGCGCGGGGCGCCGTCTGGTGGGTGACGTACCAGCTCGAAGCATTCGGCATCCTCAAACGATCGGAACAGAAGTCGGAACAGTGGGGAACGAACGGGGTCGGGCGACGACCGGCTCCGGAGGCGTGGTGCTGCAGCATAGCCAAGTTCAGGACAATCCTGACCGAAACTCAAAAATACTGTCCGTCAACCGACTTGTGACAACTTGCCGGACATGACCGACATCTCGCACACCTGTCGCAGTCCGGTCGGCCACCGCCCGTCACCAGGCTTCTCGCCCGGCCGCCCGCGCACCGGCAACCCGGCCGGGATTCGCCCATGTGAAGGGTTTCCAGCCCAAGTCGCCACGATCAGCGGTGAGTTCGTGCTAGGCCCGGCTCGCGGGGGTCGGTGATCACTCCTCCGGGGGACGCCCCGGCGTGGCGCAACAACTGTTGCCCGCGCCAGCAATGACTGTTGACGACCCCGGCAACCCGCCCCTACAGTGCGGGGCCATGGACGACATCGACCCCGGACGGCGGGTGGCGGCCCAGGTGGCCGCAGGTGGCGGGCTGGACGGCCTGCACCGGCTCTCGGAGACGATCGGGGCACTGGAGGAACGGCGCACGGACCTGGTCGAGGAGCTGCGGCGCGGCCGGCAGGCGACCTGGGAGGAGATCGGCCGGGCCTGCGGGATGACCCGCCAGGGCGCCACCCGCCGCTGGGCCGGCCGGCTGCGCGCCCGCTCCTTCGGCCTCGCGGCCACCGCCTACCAGCACGGCCGGCCCGGCTACCCGCAGGCCCTGATCGGCTCCGCGGTGCCCCGCGAGGCCCGGCGGGTGCTCGACCTGGGCGCCGGCACCGGCAAGCTGACCCGGATGCTGGTCGAGGCCGGGCTGGACGTGGTCGCGGTCGAACCCGACCCCCAGATGCGCGACCGGCTCGCCGCCGCCGTGCCGAAGGCCGCCGTACGGGCCGGCTCGGCCGAACGCATCCCGCTGCCCGACGCCAGCGTGGACGCGGTCGTGGTCGCCCAGGCCTGGCACTGGTTCGACCGGGCCGCGGCCGTCCCGGAGATCGCCCGGGTGCTCGCCCCCGGCGGGACCCTCGCCCTGATCTGGAACGTCCGGGACGAGACCGAGCCGTGGGCCGCCGAACTCGGCGCCCTGATGCACCGCGCGGACCGTCAGCGGCTCGACACCGCACCGGACCTGCCGGCCCCCTTCGGCACCCCCGAGCGGCTGGAGATCCGCTGGGAGCACCCCACCACCCCGGCCGGCGTGCTCGACATGGTCGCCTCCCGCAGCTACGTCATCGCCCTGCCCGAGGCCGACCGCGCCCGGCTGCTGGCCGAGGTCGAGCAGCTGCTCGCCACCCACCCCGAACTGGCCGGCCGGGACGAGATCGCCGTGCCGTACCTGACCAGGTGCACCCGTGTCCGCCTCGGCTGAGCCCGGGGCCGGGAGCACGGCCGAACCCGTGGCCGGAAACGTGGCCGCGCACCCGCCCGTCACCGTCCGCCGCCTCGGCGTCGCGGACGCCGAACCGTACCGGGCCCTCCGGCTCACCGCCCTGCGCGAGACGCCCACCGCCTTCACCTCCTCCCACGCCGAGGAGCGGGACCGGCCGATCGCCGCCACCCTCGCCCGCCTCGCCGACGCCGAGCGGGGCCCGGGCGCCCTGCTCGGCGCCTTCGACCCGGACGGCACCCTGCGCGGCACCGCCGGACTGCGGGTCGGACGGCGCGGCCAGGAACGCCACAAGGCCACCCTGTACGGCATGGCGGTGGCTCGGCCGGCCGGCGGGCGCGGCATCGGCCGGGCGCTGGTCGACGGGGTGCTCGCGGTGGCCGCCGAGGACGGGCTGCTGCGGCAGGTGCTGCTCACCGTCTCGGAGGGCAACGAACCGGCGCTGCGGCTCTACACCGCCTGCGGCTTCCGGGTGTGGGGCCGGGAGCCCGCCGCCGTACTGGTGGACGGGCGGCCGGTCGCCAAGCTGCACATGATCCGACCGCTCGAGGCGGTGCCGGACGGTGACCGCCCGCTCGGGGCGGCGAGGGACGGCGGCCGACCGCGCCCGGCGGCGAGCGGCTGACCGGCGGGGGCTGACAAATGTCACGGTCCGGCGGTGTGGCAGCACACTGCCGACCAGCCCTGGCCGGCGGCCACGATGAAGCCATGACCACCACCGACCTGCACCACCCCGACACCCGTCGGGCCTTCCGCACCGTACGGCACTTCGTGCTCGTCTACCTCGGCCTCAGCGCGCTCACCATGCTGGCCGCCCTCGCGCTGCGCTCCCGCACCGACCTGATCACCCCGGCCGTGTGGGTGCGCGGCACCATCGTCCTGATCGGCGCCGCCGTCACCCTGCTGCTCACCGTCCGGGCGGCCCGCGGCTCCCGCGGCGCCTTCCGGCGGCTGCGGATCATCTCCGGCGTCATGCTGGTCGCGATTGCTGCGATCATCGCGGTGCCGGGCGTCTTCCCGGTCTGGATGAAGATCGAACAGGGCCTGTGCGGCCTCGCCCTCGCCGGGGTGGCCATGACGCTCAACGGACGGCAGCTGCGCACGCTGTTCGCCCGGCCCTGAGGAAGGGACGCAAGGGTGACCGACCGGGTGACCGCCGCAATGACCGCCGCAATGACCGACGGGGCGACGGGCGGGGCGACCGACCTCGACCGGGAGGGCGCGCCGGCCCCCGCCCACCGCTGGGCGGGCGGCCTGCGGCGGATACTGCTGGGCGCCGGGATGCTGGTCTTCCCGGCGCTGACCGCGGTGGCCGTCAGCGGCAACGTCAGCGGGGCGGCGGCGGTCGCCGGGTACGCCGTCGTGGTCGCGTTCAGCCTCTGCTACGTGCTGCTCGCGCTCATCACCGGGCGCCCCGCCGGGGCGCAGCGGACGCGGTGGATCAGGGTGCTGCTGGCCGCGATGACCGCGCTGTTCCTGGCCGCGCTGCCCTCCGCCCACGCGGACGCCTTCTTCCTGGCCACCGTGGTCGTCTCCGCGGTCGCCGTGCTGTGGCACAAGCACACCGTCCCCGTGGTGGTCGGCGGCACCCTCGCCGCGCTGCTGCTGCCCTGGGCGGTGCCCGCCTGGCACACCGGGCCCGGCGGATTCCAGGCGCTCGCCCTGCTGTTCACCTCGCTGACCTGCGGCGCCTTCACCGAGATCGCGGCCACCAACCAAGCGCTGGTGGCCGCCCGGGCCGAGGTCGCCCGGCTCGCCTCCGAGGCGGAACGCAACCGGATCGCCCGGGACCTGCACGACCTGCTCGGCCACTCGCTCACCGCGATCACCGTCAAGTCCCGGCTGGCCCAACGGCTGGCGGTCAAGGACGTGGACCGGGCGGTGGCGGAGATGACCGCCGTGGAGACGCTCTCCCGCCAGGCCCTGGCCGACGTGCGGGCCGCCGTCTCCGGCTACCGCGAGGTCACCGTGGCGGGCGAACTCGCCCGCGGCCGCGAACTGCTGCGCGCCGCCGGGGTGGTGGCCGACCTGCCCTCGGCGGCCGACGCGGTCGGGCCGGACCAGCGCGAACTCTTCGGCTGGGTGCTGAGGGAGGGCCTCACCAACGTCGTCCGGCACGCCCGCGCCGCCCGCTGCTCGGTGCTGCTGACCGCCACCTCGGTGGAGATCCGCGACGACGGCCGGGGCGGGGCGGACGGCCCCGGCGCCGGGCTGGTCGGCAGCGGCAAGGGACTGACCGGGCTGCGCGAACGCGTCGCCGCGGCGGGCGGTACGGTCGAGGCCGGCCCGCTCGACCCGCACGGGTGGCGCCTGCTGGTCACCGTCCGGCCGCCCGACACCCGCTCCGAAGGGACGTCATGACGATCCGCCTGCTGCTCGCCGAGGACCAGGAGCTGGTCCGCACCGCGCTGCGCGCCCTGCTGGACCTGGAGGACGACTTCGAGGTGGTCGCCGCCGTCGGACGCGGTGACCAGGTCGTCGAGGCCGCCCGCGAGCACCGGCCGGACGTCGCCCTGCTGGACATCGAGATGCCCGGACTGGACGGCCTGGCGGCGGCCGCCGTGCTCGCCCAGGAGGTGCCCGGTTGCCGGGTGGTCATCCTCACCACCTTCGGCCGGGCCGGCTACCTGCGCCGGGCGATGGAGGCGGGCGCGCTCGGCTTCGTGGTGAAGGACGCCCCGGCGGAGGTGCTGGCCGACGCCGTGCGCCGGGTCGCGGTGGGCGAGCGGGTGGTCGACCCGGAACTCGCCGCCGCCACCCTCGCGGCCGGCACCTCCCCGCTCACCGCCCGCGAACGCGACGTCCTCAACGCCACCCGCTCCGGCGCCGGAGTCGCCGAGATCGCCGGGAAGCTCTACCTCTCCGAGGGGACCGTCCGGAACTACTTCTCCTCGGCCATCGCCAAGACCGGCACCCGCAACCGCACCGAGGCCCTGCGCACCGCCGACGAACGCGGCTGGCTGTAGCCGTTCACCCGGCAGGCTCCGGCGCCGGTGGCAGCCGGAAGCCGACCTCGGCGCCGCCGGAGGGGGCGGCGGCGGCGAACACCGAACCGTGGTCGGCGGCGACCAGGTCGTGCACGATGGCCAGGCCCAGCCCCGAGCCCGGGGTGGACTGGGTGCCGGCCGCGCGGTAGAAGCGCTCGAACACGGCCTGCCGGTCGCCCGGGGCGATGCCCGGACCCTGGTCGCGCACGGCCAGCCGGCTGCCGGTGACACGGATCTCCACCGGGGTGCCGTCCGGGCTGAACTTGACGGCGTTGCCGACCAGGTTGTCCACGCAGCGCTGGAGCGCGCGCGGGCGGGCCAGCACCGGCACCGGCCCGTCCGCCGTGACGGCGATCTCCCGGCCGGTGCGGCGGCGGAAGCGGCGGGCGCTGTCCTCGGCGGCGGCCGGCAGGTCGACCGGCTCCGGGTCCTCCGCGGTCCACTGGTCGGTGGCCAACTCGACGAGCTCGCGCACGAGTTCGTCCAGCGCGACGGTCTCGGTGACCAGCGTGCCGAGGATCTGCTCCTCGTCCTCGGGGGCGAGCCGGCCGCGGGCCCGCTGGAGGAGCTCGGCGCAGCCGCGCACCGAGGTCAGCGGGGTGCGCAGCTCGTGGCTGGCGTCCTGCACCAGGCGCTGCTGCTGCTCCCGGGAGCGGCGCAGCGCGCCCACCATCGCGTCGAAGGCCCGGGTGAGGCGGCCGACCTCGTCGCGCCCGGCGGCGGGCAGCGGGGTGGTCAGGTCGCGGGTGGTGGTGATGTGTTCGGCGGCGTGGGCCAGCCGCCGCACCGGGCGCAGGAGGCGGCCCAGCACGAGCCAGCTGAGCAGCGCCGAGCAGACCGCGGCGGCGACACTGGTCCAGGTGATCCGGAGCAGGAAGGCCTCGTCGACGGCCGTCACCCCGGCGTAGGTCTGGCCGACCGTCACCGCGCCCCGCCCGTCGGAACGGGCCTTGGTGAGCAGGCCGTACGGGGTGCCGTCGATCTCGATGTCCTCCTGGTGGGAGCCCTGCCCGGTGCGGGCCACCTCGCGGGCCCGGTCGGAGACCGGCAGCGCCGCCGCGCCCGGGGTGAGCGGGCGGGCGGTGCCGTCGGGGGCCAGCAGCTGTTCGACGGTGTCGGGCCGGGTGATCGGGACGCGGTCGAGGTCCACGGCGGCGAGCACGGTGTCGGCCCGGTCCGCCAGGCTCCGGTCGAGCTGGTCGGCGACCAGGGTGGTGACGCCGCGGTAGGCGGCGACGACCGGCACGGCGATCGCGAGCAGGACGGAGGCGAGGACGACCAGGCCGATCCTGGCGCGCAGCATCAGGCGGTCCGGGCGGTGTAGCCGACGTTGCGCACGGTGTGGATCAGCCGGGGTGCGCCGTGTTCCTCGGTCTTGCGGCGCAGGTAGCCGACGTAGACGTCGAGCGAGCGCGAGTCGGTGTCGAAGTCGTAGCCCCAGATCCGCTCGTAGATCTGCTGCCTGGTCAGCACGGTGCCCTGGTTGCGCAGCAGCAGTTCCAGCAGGTCGAACTCGGTCTTGGTGAGGTCGAGCGGACGGCCGCCGCGGTGGGCCCGGCGGGCGGCCGGGTCCAGGGCGAGGTCGTCCAGGCCGAGGTCGGCGCTCTCGGCGCCGATCGGCTCGGTGCGGCGCAGCAGGGCGCGTATCCGGGCCAGCAGTTCCTCGGTGGCGAAGGGCTTGGCGAGGTAGTCGTCGGCGCCCGCGTCCAGCCCGGCGACGCGGTCGCCGAGCTGGTGGCGGGCGGTGAGGACCAGGACGGGCAGCCGGTCGCCGCGCCGGCGCAGCATCCGGCACAGGGCGAGGCCGTCGAGCCGGGGCATGACCACGTCCACCACCGCGAGGTCGGGGCGCCGGTGTTCCAGGAGCTCCAGGGCCTCCTGGCCGTCGGCAGTGGTGAGCACCCGGTAGCCCTCGAAGCGGAGCAGGTGGTCGAGGGTGTTGCGGACGCCGGGGTCGTCCTCGACGACCAGGACGGTGCGCCGGGCGGCGGTGGGATCTGTCATGGCGTCATCTTCGCTGGTGGCGGACGTGGTCATGGCGGCCGGGGGGCGGTCGGTGGGTGGCCCGGTGCCGGGTCAGCGCGGGACGGGGACGACCGGCACCGGCGGGACGCCCGCCACGCAGGAGGTGTCGCCGACCTCGCCGGTGCGGATGAAGCGGCCGGCGATCTCCAGGGTGCAGCCGGTGGACTCCATCTCCGGGACGTGTCCGCTGTTGGGCACCGAGACGAACGCGCTGTGCTCGAACTGGGCTGCGGCGAGTCGGGAGTTGACCTCGGGGGTGTTGGTGTCGAGGTCCCCGGAGAGCACCAGGACGGGGACGTCGGGCACGTTCCCGAGGTCGGTCGGCTGCGGGCGGGCGGTGCCCCGGCGCGGCCAGTTCAGGCAGTTGTCCCCGCCGTCGGTCTGGCCCTCGGCCCAGCCCTTGGCGCTGAACGCGCCGAAGTCGGCGGGGTCGGTGGCGGCCAGGGCGGCGCGGTACTGGCGGCGGCGCTCCGCGACCGGGGCGTCGTGGTCCCAGGCGCGGGCGTAGTCGTTGCAGGTGACGGCCAGGAAGGAGGCCTGGTCCTCGGTGCCGGTGCCCTCGATCTGGCCGCGCACCAGGGCGGTCAGCGGCGCCTCGTCACCGGCGGCGAGGGCGTGCAGGGCGGCGGGCAGGGCGCCGAGCAGGCCGGGCTCGCCCGGGTGCAGGCCGATGCCGCGGGTGGCGGGCTCGTACATCAGGTCGGCGAGCTTGTCCTCGGTGAACGCCACAGTGCGCTTGCGGCCCTCGACCGTGGCGGTCACCTTGAGCGGGCGGTTGCGCAGCCGCTCGGTGACGGCGGCGAGGTCGTGCACCACGGTGTCCGGGTCGCAGGAGCCGCTGCGCTCGCAGATCCGGCGCAGCGTCAGGGACACCTGCTGGGCGCCGGGGCGTGCCAGCGAGTCGAAGGCGAGGGGGTAGGCGCCGGACAGCACCATCTTGTCGACCCGCCCGGGGTGGCGGTCGGCGTAGACCGGCATCAGGTAGGTGCCGTACGACAGGCCGTACAGGACCAGCTTGGGGGCGCCCAGGCGCTCGCGGGCCGCGTCGATGTCGTCGGCGGTGGCGGCGCTGGTGTAGGCGCGGGCGCGCGGGCCGAGCGCCTCGGCGCAGTCGGCGACCAGCTCGCGCTGGTCGGCCCGCGGGGCCCAGCGGTACTCGGCCTCGGTGACGTCGCAGGGCAGTCGGCCGGAGCGGCCGGTGCCGCGCGGGTCCAGCAGCAGCAGGTCGTAGTCGTCCAGCACCCCCTGGAGCGCGGTGCTGACCTGTCCGGCGCGGTCGATCATGGTCTCGCCGGGGCCGCCCGGGTTGAGGGCGATGGTGCCCAGGGCCGCGCCGGGGCGGGTGTGGCGCACCACGGCGTAGCTGACGCCGATGGTGCCCAGGCCGGGCTCGTCGGCGACCAGCGGGCGGCGCATCGTGGTGCAGTCGACCCGGTGTCCGGGGACGGTCGGGCACCAGGTGGGCCTGCCCTCGGCGCCCGCGGGCGCCGCCTGGGCGGGGGAGGAGAGGGTGCTGAGCGGGAGCGCCGTCGCGAGGACGGCCAGCGCGGCGGCGGCCAGGCCGCCCCGGCGGGCCCGGGTCGGCGTGGTGGTGGCCGTCATGGCTGTCGTGGCCGTCGCGGCGCTCGGGGCGGTCGGGGTGGTGTGGGTGTTCGCGGTCATCGCGGTGCCTTCCTGGCGTCCTGCGGTCGGTGTGGGAACGACCTTGCCGGGGGCTCGTCAGGCGTTCGGCAGAGCGATGACAAAGGCGGGTAAGAACTCTCACCGGCCGTGCCGAACGGGCCGGGAGGCGGGTCCGGGCGCAGGCCCGGACGCGGATGTCGGAGCGGCGCGGTACGGTCCTGCTCATGGCAGCCCGGATCGATCTGACCCTCGACTGCGCGGACGCGCAGCTCCTCGCCGCGTTCTGGCGGACGGCCCTGGGGTACGTGGACGAGCCGCCGCCACCCCCGTTCCGGACGCGCGCGGAGTGGCTCGCACAGTTCGACCTGCCGGAGGACGACCCGGCGGACGACGGCGCCTGGCTCTGCGACCCGCAGGGGGTCGGTCCCCGGCTGTCCATCCTCCGGGTGCCCGAGCCGAAGCGGGCGAAGAACCGGCTGCACATCGACATCCGGGTGCCGGGCCACGGCAGTCCGGCCGAGCGCTGGACCCTGATCACCGCGGAGGCCGCCCGGCTGGTGGCGGCGGGCGGGCGGGTGCTGGCGGAGGCCGACGGGCACCACGTGGTGATGGCCGACCCGGAGGGCAACGAGTTCTGCGTGGCGGCCGGCCCGGCCACGGGCTGAGCCGCGAGGCGCTGCGGGCCCGACGGGGGAGTCTCGCGGGCCGGGCCGGGGAGCGCGGGCCGAGCCGGGGAACGCTGCGGGCCGGGTCGGTGATCGGCCCGGCCCGCAGCGCGTCGGGGCGGGTCAGGCCTTGATGGTGAGCCAGGCGCCGAGGCCGTTGCAGCCGCGGGCGTCGTACGTGGTGCTGCGGTAGCCGGCCGGGATCGGCGAGTACGGGCAGGTCCAGATGCCGTTGCGGACCTGCTCGTGGAACCAGGCGCCGACGCCGCTGCAGCCCTGCGGGTTGTAGTTGGTCAGCACGTAGCCGGAGACGATCGGCGAGCCGGAGCAGGTCCACAGGCGGTTCTGGGCGGGCTGCTGGAACCAGGCGCCGTGGTTGTTGCAGCCGCCGGCGTTGTACATGGTGATGACGTAGCCGCTGGGCACGGGCGCGCCGGAGCAGCTCCAGCCGCCGGTGGCGGAGGCGGTGCCGGTCGCCGCGGTGCCGGTGAAGGCGGCGGCGAGCACGGCGACCGCGGCGGCCGCCCGTCCCAGGCGGGTGGTCAGCTGGCGGAGGGTCCTGATCACGGCGTCACCGGTCCGATCGGTCGTCCTCGCGCCGCTGTCAGGGGCGGCGCGGGGAGGGGGGAAGTGCGAGGCTGCGCCGCACCCTAGCGGCGGTGATCAGTTCCCTGATAGATCAGGATCGCAGGATCTTCACAACTGACCGAAAACGATCCGTCGGACCGCCGCCCGCCGCCGGGCCGTGGCGTGACCGCGATGCCGTTGGACAGTCCATCCCGGCAGATGACAGGCTTCCGCCCCATGGAGCTACTCGACGTCCTGACGGAACTTGCCCGCTCGGGACGGCTGGGTCCCGTCGCGAACGGCGCAGACTGGAACGCGGTGACCGAGGCGCTCGGCGAGCCCTTCGAGGCGGTCGGCGGGAAGCCGCGAACCTGGCCGCGTCTGCTCGCCCTCGGCGACCTTGAGCTCAGCGTCTGCCGCTGCCAGAAGATCATCCTGATCTGCCTCCAGACCTGGCGGGACGTCGTCGAGCTCCCTGCTGGCCTGGTCGCCGCGCAGACGTTCCCCGGCCACCCGAAGTACGCGGACGTGATCGCGGCTCTCGACCACGCCGGCTGCGCCTGGCAGCCCTACACGCCCCTGACCTTCGACGACCAGTGCGCCATCCAGGCCACCTCCTCCGGTGTCGTCTTCGTTTTCGACATCCCCGATGGAGAAGACCCGATCCTCAACATCGCGGGACCCCAGCCCCACCGCCACAACTGTCCGGCTGCCGCCGAGGCCCACGCGACACCCTGAGCAGGGAGCAGTGCGCAGGAAACCGCCACCGCGTGCACGATGACCTCGGCGGCCTGACGGCCGCCGCGGTCGGTTCACCCGGCGACCGCGCTGCGTTCGCCCGACCTGGCGACCTGCTCGATCTTCGCGCGGTAGGCCGCACGGGCCTCCTCGTCGATGTGCTTCTCGTGTTCGGGACGCAACCCGGTCCGGCCGTCGAGGCCTTCGCGCAGGATGTCGGCGTGCCCGGCATGCCGGTTGGACTCGCCGAGGACATGGACCAGGACGGCGAACAGGTTCGTGTGGGAGTAGGGCTCCGGCCACCACGGCACGTGGCCGGGGGCGTCGAGGGGAAGCTCGTCGATCGTCGCGTCCGAGTGTTCCCACGTGCGCCGGTAGAACCCGATGATCTGATCGCGGGTCTCGTCCTCGGTCGCCCACAGATCGCTGCCGTCGTATGCCTGCCACCGGGGCAGCGGTTCCGGGGAAGGGCGATCGAAGACCTCGCCGAAGTACCTGGCCTCGACAGTGGCCACGTGTTTGACCAGGCCGAGGAGGTTGGTCCCGGTCGCTGTCAGAGGTCGGCGGGCGTCGTATGCGGACAAGCCGTCGAGTTTCCAGAGCAGCGCCTCGCGGTCCCGACGCAGTCTCGCGTGCAGGTTGTCCTTGGCGAAATCATCGATCATGCGGTATGAGCCTGCCATGGGTTGCTCGTGGTCTCAAGATCCCGTAGGCGGTCCGCAACGACTCCCGGGCCGCCGCTCGCAATCCGGGGTGGGGACAACCCCAGGACGGATCCACCCGCTGGCCGGACTGCGGTTCGAGGGCGACCGACCGTACCGTCGCGGCATGAACTCCCTACGCCCGAAGGGCAGATCACGCTCCGTCCGACTCCGGACCGGCACCGCGCCGGCGCTGGCCGCGCTGGCTGCCCTGGCCACCACGCCCGTGACGGCAGGGGTCGCATCGGCGGCCCCGGCGGACCGGCCGGACCGGTCGGACCACGGCGACCGCGGCCGGCTGGTCTCCGCCCAGCTGACCGGCACCCTCGACGGCAAGGAGGCCGTCGCCACCGCCCTGACCACCGCCAAGTACGACGCGGGCGCCGTCCGCTACGGCGTGGACACGTACCGCCTGGAGTACCGGACCGTCGACCCGCAGGGGCGGCCGACCACCGCCAGCGGCCTGCTGGCGCTCCCGCGTGGTGGCCAACACGAGCTGCGGACGGTCTCGTTCACCCACGGCACCGCGAGCTACCGCGGCGACGCCCCCTCCACCACGGCCGAGCCGGGGTTCGTGACCTCGCCCGCCCTCACCTACGCCTCCGCCGGGTTCGCCGCCGTCGCCCCGGACTACCTCGGCCTGGGCACCGGACCGGGCACCCACCCCTGGATGGACGTCCCGTCCGAGACCTCCGCTTCCCTGGACATGCTCCGGGCGGCCCGCGCCTTCGCCCCGCGCACCGGCCGGACACTGGGCCACGACGTCCTGGTCACCGGCTTCTCCCAGGGCGCCTCGGCGGCGCTGGGCCTCGCCCACGCCCTCCAGGCCGGCGACGACCGCTGGTTCCGGCTCCGCGCCCTCGCCCCGGTCAGCGGCGGCTACGCCTTCCGGGAGGCCGAACTGCCGGCCCTGCTCGACGGCTCCCTGGAGCCCAAGTCGAGCGCGCTGTACGCCGCGTACCTGCTCGTCGCCTGGAACCGGTTGCACCACCTGTACGACTCCCCGGGCGAGGTGTTCCGGGCACCGTACGACCGCACCGTCGAGGCGCTGTTCGACGGCTCGCACACCGGCCCGGAGCTGTTCGCCGGCACGCCCGGCACCATCGGCGAACTGCTCACCCCGCGCGCCCTCGCGATGCTGCGCCACCCGACCGGCCGCTTCGCCGCGGCGCTCCGGGTGGCCGACGGCACCTGCGACTGGGCGCCGCGCGCCCCCGTCCGGCTCTACGCGGCCGAGGCCGACGAGCAGGCCGCCGACGCCAACACCGACCACTGCGCGGCCGCGCTGCGCGCGCACGGCACGGACCCGGAGGTCGTCGACCTCGGCACCCCGGACTTCGCGGGCTCCCGCCACCTGGGCTCCAACGTGGCCGCCACGGCCGACATCGTGCGCTGGTTCACCGCCCTCGACTGAGCGGGCGCAGGCCGTGGCACGGCCGACCGCGGCACGGTCGACGCCCGCTCAGCCGGAGCGCAGGACCCGGAAGCGGCCGGGCGCCGCCGGATCCCGGTCGACCACCTGGACCGGCGGCCACGCCCACTGCCACACGTCGGTGCCGGGCACCCGGGTGAAGCGGATCCGCCCCCGGGTGCCCTCGACGTCGACCCGCGGCCAGGCCGCGGCGACGCGCTCCCGGTCCGCGCCGGCGGAACGCAGCACCTCGGCGAGGACGGTGACGGCGTCGTAGCCCTCGAAGGCCACGAAGGACGGTGCCTCGCCCAGCCGCTCCCGCACGGCCGCCGCGATGCGCTCGCCCGTGGCGCCCAACCGCTCGGGCAGGTAGCGCAGGAACGGGACTGCCGCGCCCTCGTCACTCAGCAGCGCCCGCCACTGGGGGAACTCCGGCTGCCCGGCCGGGGCACCGATCAGGACCCCGGCGAGGCGCCGGTCACGGCGGACGGCCCGGACGATCGGCACGGCCGGCTCGGGGTGGCCGACCAGCAGCAACAGGGCCGTCGCGCCGTGCCGGGCGAGCTCCCCGCACAGCTCGACCGGGGAGAGCGCGCCGGCGTCCAGCTCGACCACGGTGCCGCCGTGCGGAGCCAGGTGCTCGCGCAGGATCCGGGCCCCGGCGGCCCAGTAGACGCTCTGCTGGGCCGCCACGGCGATCCGGTGGTGGCCCGCGTCGAGGAGGAAGTCCGCATAGATCCGCCAGCCGTGCGACTGTGCCGGGCAGAGCCGGGCGACCCGGTCCGACGGCCCGTCGGTGAGCGCGTCCAGGACGGCCGAGGAGCAGAGGTACGGCACACCGAGCGCGTCCGCCCGCGCGGCCACCGCCCGGGCGACCACACTGTGGTACTCCCCGGCCACGGCCACCACACCCAGGCCCGCCAGCTCCTCCACCGCCGCAGCGGCCCGCTGCGGATCGGCCGCCGTGTCCCGGACCAGCAGCTCCAGCGGACGGCCGGCGATCCCGCCCGCGTCGTTGACGTCCCGCACGGCCGCCTCCAGCCCGGCGAGCAGGTGCCGACCCGCCTCGACCCACCCCGGGCGGCTCAGCGGGACGAGGGCGCCGATCGGCACCGGCGGACCGTCGACCCGCTCCGGACCGGCTGACGAAGGGGGCGTACTCATGGCCTGGCGCCTCCCGCCTGACGGTCCGATGACAGGCCGCGGCCCGGCCCGCCGACCGGCGGGGCCGGGAGGCACACCTGCGTGATCATGCCGGACATTGCACCCGGCCCCGGGGGTGGCGGGCAAGCGGTTTTCGCCGCAGCGCGCTTCGCCGAACCTGCGCGGAACCGGCCGTGGTCAGTCGCAGACGAAGGACGGCGGCCGGCCCTGGGCGATGACGGCACCCGCGGTGTCGGGGCTGTCACCGGGCACCTGTATGTTGATCAGTCGCCGACCCTGCCGCGCTCCCCACCGGGATGCCGACGCCCGGGTCCGGCCCGGACCGGTGCGCGCATCGCGGAGGTCGGGCCGTCGGTGCGGGGGGAACTGCGGAGGGGACCTCGGCCCGGGGCGGAAAGCCGCTCACCGTCCCGACGTTCCCGAAGGATCCCGTATGACCGTTCCTGTCCCGCCCGACAGCCCGCAGCCGGGGGCGGCGCCCGCCGACGCCGACCCGGGGACGCCGCTGACCTCGGGGCAGGGCGAGGCTCCGGAGCAGGCCGACGCGCAGGGCGAGGCGCAGGGCTCCGCCGCGGAGCCCGCGCCCGCCGAGGTCGAAGCCGACGCCGTCTCGCTCACCAAGGCCGCGGCGCCCGTGCCTGCGCCTGTGCCCGTGCCCGCTGACGCCGAGTCCGAGTCCAAGTCCGATGCTCCGGAGCAGGCCGAGGCCCAGGGCTCCGCCGCGGAGCCCGCGCCCGCCGACGCCGCGCCTGCCGCGCCCGTGCCGGTCGGTGCCGCCGCCGTGGGAGGCGCGTCGCCGTTCGCGCCTCCGGCCCCGGCCCCGGCCCCCGCCTCCGCTGCGTACCCGGCCCCGGCTCCGCCCGGTGCCCCGGGTGCTCCCGGTGCGTACCCGGCCGCGCCCTACTGGCAGGGGTACCCGGTGGTCCCGCCCCAGCCCCGCAACGGCCTGGGCATCGCGGGCATGGTGCTCGGCATCGTCGGCACCGTGCTCGGCCTGGTCGTCGTGCTGTTCTGGCTGTCCTGGCTGCCGGCCCTGCTCGCGCTGATCTTCGGCATCATCGGCCTGGGGTACGTGCGCAAGGGCGAGGCGACCAACCGGGGGGTGGCCCTGGCGGGCGTCATCCTGGGTGTCACGGGCCTGTTGTTCTCGGTCGGCGGCGGGGTGGTCTTCGCGGTGGCGCTGCACTCCGTGCAGGAGGACGAGAAGGCCGACGCGCGCGCCGCCCGGCTCCGCTCCGAGGCCGATGACCGGGCCGCCGCCGACCGGGCGGCGAAGGCCAAGGAGCGGCTCGACGCCGCGAAGAAGAAGTTCGAGGAGGAGCAGCAGGCGAGGGCCGCCGACGAGAAGGCCCGGCACCTGGGCTTCGGTCAGTCCTACACCTATGCCGACGGGTTGAAGGTCACGATGGCCGCGCCGGCGCCGTACGTCCCGGACGAGACCGTGTTCCCCGCGCCGAAGAACAGCACGATTATCCAGGTGCGGATCACCGTCACCAACACCGGCTCCAAGGACGTCTCGCTCGTCGGATCGGGGCTGCCCACCGTCAAGGACGCCAACGGGGGCCTGGTCACCTCGCTGATCGACGGCAGCGGCCGGATGAAGTTCATCGGCAACTCGCTGGCTCCGGGCGCGGAGGCCACCGGAGTCTCCGCGTACGCGCTGCCGAACGCCGCGGCCGACCCGTTCTCCGTCCAGTTCACCTACTACGGCAGCGGGCAGGGCATGAAGTCCGTCACCTGGACCGGCTCGCCGAACTGACCCAGGCCCAGGCTCCGGCTCCCGTCTCTGGGCACGCCCCGACCCCCGACCCCCGACCTGCGGGGCCGGGGGTCAGTCGTGTGCGAGGCAGCGCCGGAGCTCGTCCAGCCGGTAGTAGTGGCTGCCCTCGGCGATCGGCCGGCAGGAGGGCTTGAAGGCGATCTCCTCCTCGTTGTACAGCATCCGGACCAGGTGATCGGCCGGGCCACCGTCGGAGGGCGCGTTCTCGTAGAGGTCCCACTGGATGTTCGCGGCCATCGGCACGACCTCGGCGCCGCGCCACGGGTTGTTCCGGTAGCTGTAGGGCTGCTCGGGGTCGGCGCCCTCGGTGCTGCCGGGCAGGCCCATCAGGGCGGCGAGCGGCTCGATTTCCTCGGCGTGGGTGAAGCGCAGCACCGCGCCGGTGTGGCTGCTGCCGTCGGCCCTGGCCCCGGCCTGGGCGAGCAGGTCGTCGAGGAGGACGCCGGCCATCCGGTAGGTGATGGTGCGTCCGCTGAACGCGGGGCCCTTCTGGTAGAACTCCTCCGCGTCGTCGAGGTAGCCCAGCCAGCGGGCGTCGTGGGCGGTCAGGAAGCGGGAGAGGTCGACCGAGGGCGCCTCCACGGTGAGATCGGGCGCCGCGCTGTAGAGCTCGTACAGCGAGCGGGCGGAGGAGACCTGCTCGTCGACGGGCAGCGCCGTGACGAAGTCCGCCCGGAACAGTCGGGAGAGGGCGTGCCGGGCCGCTTCGGCGGTGCGCGGATCGGCCTCGTTCCGGGCGAGGACGGCGGCCAGGTCGGGGTCGTTCGCCAGGTACGCGCGGTAGTCGGCGTTCTGCGGCTGCTTGTGGAAGTACAGCAGGTCCTTGTCGGTGACCGGGGCCTCGATCAGGCCGGTCAGGTCGGGGTCGCCGGCGGTCAGGCCCGCGGTGAAGGCGTCGGCGCTGGCCACCGCGCGCGGGACGCCGGAGGTCTCCACCACGACGGGCTCCCGGTCGGTGACGATGGTCCGGAACAGGGACGGCAGCCGCTGCTCCAGGCGCAGCGCCGTCTGCCGGTGCTCCCGGGCGCCCAGGGCTGAGAGGTTGCCGTAGCCGACGGTGGTGGCGGCGGTCAGCAACGACCGCACCTGCGGGGCGAGTCGGGCCCCGAGGTCGGTGAGGGCGTCCTGCTGTTCCGCCGTGGCGAGGAGGGCGAGCACGGCGTCGCCGTCCTCGCTGCCGGTCATGGCCCGGGAGCCGTGGCGGGCGACGTTCTCGGTGAAGACCGGGCGGAAGCCGCGCGGGGGTTGCTGGTAGCGGTCCGGATCGCCCTGCGGCCGGTAGGGGGTCTTGGTCCCGTAGCGGCCGTGCCGGGCGGCGTCGGCGTCGGCCCCGGGGTGGTCGTGGGCGGACGCCGTGCCCGCGGTGGACAGGACGCCGACGGCCAGGGTGAGGGCCAGGGCGGCGGAGAGGGCGGGGGTGCGCTTCACGGGGGTCCTCCGGGTCGGTGCGGTCGGGTCGGCTCGGCTCGGGTCGGGTGGTCCGGGCGTGCGGCCGCGCGCATGCTGTCATGCGCATGTGAACGCGGGTTGACGTGTCACCGGCGGCAAATCGCCACCCTGGCCGGAATGATGACCCCGAGTCGGCCGAACTCAAAGATCTTTCGGACAGCGGACGATCAAGCTCTTGATCTACGGCCGGGCGGCTTCTAGATTGCGGTGCAATGTCACACTGAGCCGACCGACGCGGCCTTCCTGGGGGACCGGTGCCGGACATCGCACAGCAAGTACCGCTCCAGACCACCGAGAAGCTGCCCCGGGTGTTCTACCGGCTGGCACTGGGCGACGCGCTCTCCACCTACGGGAGCCAGCTCGACCTGGTGGCGCTGAGCCTGTTCGCCTACCAGGCGGCCGGGAACGCGCTCGGCACGGCCGGGTACCTCATCCTGCGCCTGACCGGCGGTTTCGCCGGTGGACTGGTCAGCGGGCGACTCGTCGCCCGGGTCGACCGGCGGCGGCTGATGACGGGCTGCGCCCTCGCCCAGGCGGTGGCGCTGGTCGTGGTGGCCCTCGCCCCGGCGTCCGCGCGCATCCCGGTGCTCTACCCGCTCGCGCTGGTCTTCGGCGGCGCGGCCGCGGTGTGCGCCGTCGCGCTGCGCACCAGCATCCCGGAGATGGTCGGCGCCGAGCGCCGGGCCCGGGCCAACAGCCTGATGGCGAGCTGCCGTTCGGCCGCCATGGTGCTCGGCTTCGCCTCCGCCGGTGTGGTGGTGGCCTGGGCCGGGTTCCGCGCGGCGCTGCTGATCGACGCGTCGAGCTTCGTGGTGTTCGCCGCCGTGGTGCTCCGGCTGCCGCTGCGCACCCGGGCCGAACCCGCCGACCCCGCCGACCCCGCCGACCCCGCCGAACCCGCCGACGAGCCCGCGACCGTCGCCGCGACCGCCGCCGCGACCGCCGCCGGGCCCGACAAGGCTGCCGACGGCGGCAGGATGAAACGATTCGGCAGCCGGTGGCAGGCCCTGGTCGTGCTGCGCGCGGCCCCCGTGGTCGGCGCGATGGCGGCGATCCGACTGCTGGACGCCTTCGGCTCCGCCGCGCACAACATCAGCCTGCCGGTCTTCGCCAACCAGCACGACCCCGGCAACCCGGCCGCCCTGCTGGGCATGTTCTGGGCCACCTGGGCGGTCGGCAACCTCGGCGCCCAACAACTGGTCTCCCGGCTCATGTTGCGCCGGGGCATCGAACCGGGCGAGCGCGCCTTCGCCCTGGGCACCTGTCTGATGTCCGGCTGCTTCATCCTGGTCTTCACCGGACTGCCGACCCCGCTGTTCCTCCTGGTGGCGATCGGGGCGGGGCTCGGCGACGGCTTCACCGAGATCTCGTACACCACCCGGATCCAGGCGCTCACCGACGAACGGCGCGGCCAGGCCTTCGGGTTGCTCGCCTCCGCCGAGAACGTCGGCATGGGCACCGGAATGCTGCTGAGCGGATCGCTGCTGGCCCTGCTCAGTCCGCTGACCGTGGTCGGCGTCTCGCACGCCGTCCCGATCGTGCTGGCGCTCGGCTTCCTGGTCCTGGTCGGCCGGGCCCGGAAGCGCTGACCGGCGCGGCCCGGAGCCCGTCCCGCCGAACCACCGCACACCGCCCGACCGTTCACCCCCCCGCCCGTTCACCCCCCGGCCGCTCACCGCCTCCGACCGTCACCGCCCGACCGCACCCGCGACCACCGTGCCACCGCACCCGCAAGTACCGCGCCACCGGATCCGCCGACGCCCCACCGGGCCACCGGCGACCCCGATCCGCCCACCCTCCGCAACCCGGGGCAGCCCTACCCGCGCACGCCCCGCACCGATCCGAAAGGTGCCGTCGCCGATGAGCCCCACCGGTTCCGAGCGCGCCCGGCTGCGCGCCCTGGAGGCCCGGCTGCTGCTGCGTCCCGAGGTCGCCGACTGCGCAGTGCTGCCGGTCGAGCGCGCCGACGGCCGCCGCGGCCTGCTGGCCTACCTGGTGCCCGCCGCCGACACCGACCCCGCCGCGCTGCGCCGCCGGGCCACCGCCGCCCTGCTGGACGCCGACCCGGGCACCGAGGTGCACCTCCTGGACGGCATCGTCCGGACCGCGCTGGGCGAGCCCGACCGCGCCGCCCTCGCCGCCGCCGCGGCCCGGCCGCCGGCCGCTCCCGGGCCCGTGCTCCGCCACCTGCGCGAACTCACTCCGCACTGGCGGCCGTTCGGTGCCATCGGCACAGCCGTCGGCGCCACCCCGGGCGGCTCGACGGCCGCTCCCGAGGGGGCCGCTCCCGAGGGGGCCGCTCCCGACGGGGCCGCTCCCGAGGAGCCCGGAGCCGAGGAGCCCGGGACCGAGGCGGTCGGCGCCCCGCTGCCCGAGCCCGCGCCGGACGCGCCGCGCACCCTGCCCGCGGCCCTGCTGCGCGCCGCCGAGCGGCACCCGGACCGCGGCCTGCACCTGGTCCGGCCCGACGGCGGGGCGACCAGGCTGACCTACCGCCGGCTGCTGGAGCGGGCCCGGGAGGCCCTCGCCCTGCTGACCGCCGCCGGGTTGCGGGCGGGCGACCGGGTGATCCTCCAGGTGCCGGACCCGGAGGGCTACTTCACCACGCTGTGGGCCTGTCTGCTGGGCGGGGTGCAGCCGGTCACGGTGGCCCGTCCGCCGGCGTACGACCAGCCCAACCCCGTCCTGGAGAAGCTCTGGCACGCCTGGCAGACCCTGGCGGAGCCGCCGGTGCTCGCGGGCGGTCCGGCCGTGGCGGGCCTGGCCCGGCTCGGAGAGCTGTACCCGGCGCCCGGCCTGCGGGTCATCGCGGTGGACCGGCCCGTCGACGGCGCCGCCGCAGCAGCCGGCGCGGGCGCGGGCGCGGGGGCCGAGCACGTCCCGGACCCCGGCGACGTGGCGATCCTCCAGCTCTCCTCCGGCAGCACCGGCCGCTCCAAGGCGGTGCAGATCACCCATCGCGGCATCCTGGAGTACGTGGCCGGCGCGGTCGCCCAGGGCACCCTGCCCGAGGACGTCACCGTCAACTGGCTTCCGCTGGACCACGTCGCCGGGCTGCTGATGTTCCACCTGCGCGACGTGGTGCTGGCCGCCGACCAGGTGCAGGTGCCCACCGAGCTGGTGCTCGCCGACCCGCTGGTCTGGCTGGACACCCTGGAGCGCTACCGGGGCGCGCACTCCTGGTCGCCCAACTTCGGCTACCGGCTGGTCGCCGAGGCGGTGCGGGCGGCCGGCCCCGGCCGGCACTGGGACCTCTCCTCGGTCAAGTCCCTGATCAACGCGGGGGAGCAGTGCACCGAGGCGGTGCTGGACGAGTTCCTGGCCGCCACCGGCCCGTTCGGCGTCCGGGCGGAGCACGTGCTGCTCGGCTGGGGCATGGCCGAGACCTGCACCGTCATCACCTACAAGCGCTACCACGAGGACGGCGCCCGCCGCCTGGTGCGCACCGACTCGCTGACCGGCCGGCTGGAGCCCGCCGACCCGGACTCCCCGGAGCGCGGCACCGCGTTCCTCAGCATGGGCAGCCCCGCCCCCGGCACCCGGATGCGGGTGGCGGGCGAGGACGGCCGGGCCCTGCCCGAGCACCGGGTCGGCCGGCTCCAGGTTAACTCCGGCCGGGTGACGCCGGGTTACCTGAACAACCCGGCCGCCGACGGCGAGGCCTTCGTCGGCGGCGGCTGGTTCGACACCGGGGACCTCGCCTTCCTGGCCGACGGCGAGGTGGTGCTCACCGGCCGTCGCAAGGAGATCATCATCGTCAACGGGGTGCACCACTTCTGCCACGAACTGGAGGACGTGGTCGCCTCGGTGGCGGGGGTGCGCTCCGGGCACGTCGCCGCCTTCGGAGTCCCGGACGAACGCACCGGTACCGAGCAGCTGGTGATCGCCTACGTGCCGAACGACCCGGACGCCCCCGCCGCCCCGGTGGCCGCCGAGGTCCGCCAGGTGCTGGCCGCCCGACGCCAGCCGGCCCCCGCCCTGGTGCTGCCGGTGCCGGCGGCCGAGTTCCCGCGCACCACCAGCGGCAAGATCCAGCGCACCGCCCTGCGCGGACGCCTGCTCGACGGCCGGCTCGACGAGCACATCGTGGCGCTCGACCTGGCGGAGGCCAACGCCCGGACCGTTCCCGACTGCGTGCGCCGGACCGTCTGGGAGCCCCGCCCGGCGCCGGACGCCCCCGAGGCCGCTGAGAATGTCGACGTTTCCGCGATTTCCGCGCCCGCGGGGCCGACCCTGCTGCTCGGCCCGGCCGGCCCCGGCAGCCTCGCCGAGGCACTGGCCGCCGCCCTGCCGGGGGCCGTCCTGGTGGCGCAGCCGCCGACCGCCGACCCCGCGCAGTGGCGGCGGGCGCTCGGCGCCGAACGCCCCGGGCGGGTGGTCCACCTCTGGGGCGCGGACGGCGGGCCCGCCGCGCCGTCGGACGGCGTACCGCCGGACGAAGCCCTGCTCGCCCTGCTGCGGGCCCTGGCCGACCGGCCGCCGACCGGCGAGCTGGTCACCGTCAGTGCCGGACTGCACGCCGTACTGCCCGGTGAACTCCCAACGCCGGCAGCGGCGTTGACGGCGGCGCTGACCGCCGGGGCGAGGGCCGAGCAGCTGGTGCCCGCCGCCCGGCACATCGACCTGCCGGCCGGCCCGCCGCCCGCCGAGCAGGCCGCCGCCCTGCTCGCCCTGCTGGCCGAGCCCCGACCGGAGCCGGAGAGCGCCTGGCGCCGGGACCGCCCCTGGGTGCCCCGGCTCGGACCGGTCGAACCCGGCACCGAGGCCGCCGACGCCGACGGCTGCTCGCTGCTCTCCTCCGGCGCCCGCTACCTGGTCACCGGCGGCCTCGGCGGGATCGCCGCCGAGCTGCTGCCCGGCCTGCTGCGCGACCACGGCTCCCGACTGCTGCTGATCGGCCGCACCGACCTGGACGCGCCCACCGCCGAGGCGGCCGAACGCCGCGCAGCGCTGCACCGGCTGTCCGGCTACGGCGGCCGGGTCGACTACCGCCGCGCCGACGTGACGGACCGCGAGCAGCTGGCCGCCGTGGTCGCCGAGGCCGAACGGGACTGGGGAGCACCGCTGGACGGCGTGCTCCACCTGGCCGGCGCCTACCGGATCGCCCTGCTCTCCGGCACCGGCCCGGCGGACTGGCGGGAGGCGGTGCGCGCCAAGACCACCGGTACGGACCACCTCGTCGAACTCGTCCGGCAGCGCCCCGGCGCCCAGTTCGTCGGCTTCTCCTCGATGGTCGGCCTCCAGGAGGCCGTCGGCTCCACCGCGTACGCCGCCGCCAACCGCTACCTGGAGACCGCGGTCGAACGGCTGCACCGGGAGACCGGCACCCCGGCCTGGACGATCTCCTGGGGCCTGTGGAGCCGGGTCGGCATGAACCGTGCCACCGACCACGAACAGGCCTCCGCCGCCCGGGGCATCGCCGTGCTGAGCGCCGCGTACGGCCGCCGACTGGCCGCGCTGCTGCTGTCCGGCGCCCCCGGCCGCTGGTACGCCGGGCCCGACCCGAGCGCCCCCGCCGCGCGCCGCCACCTGCTGGCCACCGCGCCCCGGCCGGTCGCGGAGGCGCCCACCGGCCGTACGGACGAGCACCGGCCCCCGCAGCCGACCGCCGCCCGGGCCGCCGTCACGGACCCCGCCGCCCGGAACGCCCCCGCCGCCACCGAGCTGCGCCGGACCGTCCTGGACGCCTTCGAGACGGTCCTCGACGCCCCGCTCGACCCGGCCCGCCCGCTGACCGAACTCGGCATCGGCTCCCTCCAGTTGATGCGGGTGCACGGCGCCCTCAGCGCGGTCCTGCCGACGCCCCCAGCACCCACCGAACTGTTCCGGCACCCCACCGTGGACGCCCTGATCGCCCACCTGACCGAGGCCCCCGAGCCGGCCCCGGCCACCGCCACCGGGGCAGCGGGCGGGGCCCCGACCGGCGACGACCGCCGGATCGCCGTCGTCGGCCTGGCCCTGCGCTTCCCCGGCGCCGACACCCCCGAGCAGTACTGGCGCAACATCGTCGACGGCGTCCGCAGCACCACCCGGTTCACCGAGCAGGAGCTGGCGGCGGCCGGACTGCGCCCCGAGGAGTACCGGCACCCCGACTTCGTCCCGGTGACCGGGGCGCTGCCGGACACCGACCGCTTCGACGCCGAGGCCTTCGGCATCAGCGGCACCGAGGCCGCGCTGATGGACCCCCAGCAGCGCCTGCTGCTGGAGATCTGCCGGCAGGCCCTGGAGGACGGCGGCTACGACGCCCCCGACCCGCACCGCCGGGTCGGCGTCTTCGCCGGCACCGGGATGACCCTGTACGCGCTGCGCACCTACTACCAGCACACCCTGGCCGGCACGGCCGACCCGGCCCAGCCGGTGTCCGCGCTGCAGACCGCGATCGGCAACCAGGCCGACTTCGCCGCCACCCGGGTCGCCTACCGGCTGGGCCTGACCGGCCCGGCGATCGGCGTTCAGACCGCCTGCTCCACCTCGCTGGTCGCGGTGCACCTGGCGGCGCAGTCGCTGCTCGCCGGGGACTGCGACCTGGCCCTCGCCGGGGCCGCCGCCCTGCACATCCCGCAGGCCGCCGGATACCGCTACGAGGAGGGGTCGATCCTCTCGCCCGACGGCGAGTGCCGGGCCTTCGACGCGGAGGCCGCCGGCACCGTCGGCGGCAACGGCGTCGCGGCCGTGCTGCTCAAGCGGCTGGACCGGGCACTGGCCGACGGCGACACCGTGCACGGCGTGATCCTCGCCTCCGCCGTCAACAACGACGGCGGGCTCAAGGTCGGCTACACCGCGCCCAGCGTGGACGGGCAGGCCGCCGTGATCGGCCGGGCCCTCGACCTGGCCGGAGTGCCGGCCGAGAGCGTCGGCTACGTCGAGGCGCACGGCACCGGCACCCCGCTGGGCGACCCGATCGAGTTCCGGGCCCTGGCCCAGGCGTTCCGGGCCCGGACGCAGGCCGCCGACTTCTGCTCGCTCGGCTCGGTCAAGCCCAACATCGGCCACCTGGACACCTGCGCCGGAATGGCCGGACTGATCAAGGCCCTGCTGGTGCTGCGGCACGGCACCGTCCCGCCGCTGGTCAACTTCGACCGCCCCAACCCGGCGCTGGAGCTCGCCGGGAGCCCGTTCCGGCTCTCCGCCGAGCGCCGCGACTGGCCGGCCGGCGCCACCCCGCGCCGGGCCGGGGTCAGCGCCCTGGGCGTCGGCGGCACCAACGCCCACCTGGTGCTGGAGCAGGCCCCGGCGGCGTCCGTGCCCGCCGCCGCCGACGGCCCCCGGCAGGCGGCGCCGACCGTCCTGCCGCTGTCCGCCCGGACGGAACAGGGCCTGACCGCCCTGGCCGGACTCCTGCGCGACCGCCTCGCCGCCGGACCGGCACCCGCCCCCGGCGACCTGCCGCTCACCCTGGGCGGCGGCCGCCGCGCCCTGCGCCACCGGCTCGCCGTCACCGGCGCCGGTCCGGCCGAGCTGCTCCGCGGCCTGGAGGCCCACCTGGCGGGCCGCGGCCCGGCCACCGCACCGGTGCGCCGCGAGGCCCCGCGCGGCGACGTCCGGCCGGTGCTGCTCTTCACCGGCCAGGGCGCCCAGTACCGGGGCATGGCCGCCGAGCTCCACCGCGCCTTCCCGGTGTTCCGGGCCGTGCTGGAGGAGTGCGACCGGCTGCACCGCGAGGCCTGGGACGAACCGCTGCTGCCGCTGCTGCTCGACCCCGTGCCCGAAGGCGGCGCCGACGACTGGACCACCGAGGCCGCGCAGCCCGCGCTGTTCGCCCTGCAAGCGGCCCAGCTGCGGCTCTGGCAGGAGCTGGGGCTGCGCCCCGCCGCGGTCGCCGGGCACAGCGCCGGCGAGTACGCGGCCTTCCACGCCGCCGGCGCCCTCGACCTCGCCGACGGGATGTTCCTCACGGCGCTGCGCGGCCGGCTGATGCACCGGGCCACCGCTCCCGGCGCCATGACGGCGGTGATGGCCGGTCCGCGGCGGCTCGCCGAACTCGCCGACTGGCTGCCCGGGGTGGAAGTCGCCGTGGTCAACGGCGCCGGACAGTGCGTGCTGTCCGGCCCACCCCGCGACATCGCGGCCGCCGAGGCCGTCCTGGCCGCCGAGGGCGTGACCACCGAACGGCTCGCCGCCGACCGGGCGTTCCACTCCCGGCTGCTCGACCCGGTGCTCGAACCGTTCCGCGAGCAGCTCGCCCGGCTGCGGCTGCGGCCGCTGACCGTACCGCTGGTGAGCAACCTGGGCGGCGAGGTGCTGGCCCCCGGTACCGTGCCCACGCCCGACTACTTCGTCCGGCAGACCCGGGAGAGCGCCCGCTTCGACCAGGTGCTCGCCGCCCTGGACGGCCAGGGCCACGAGCTGTTCCTGGAGCTCGGCCCGCACCCGACGCTCACCGGCATGGGCCGCCGGGAGCTGCCGCACCGCCACTTCGTGGCCGGTGCCCGGCGCGGCGCCCCGCAGGAGCCGCAGTTCGACGCCGCGGCCGGCGCGCTGTGGTCCCACGGCGTCCCGATCGACTGGGCGCGGTTCGCCGCCGCCCGCGACTGGCCGGACGGCCCGGCCCGCCGGGTGCCCCTGCCGACCACCGTCTACCAACGCCGCCGCCACTGGTTCACCGCCCCCGACCGGCCGACCACCGAGGACCCCGCCATGCACCAGGCACCGCCGCCCCAGCCGACCGCCCCGGAGCCCGCCGTCCCCGCCCCCGCCGTCCCGGCCGCCGCCGCGAGCCCCGAGCAGCTCGCCGAGGAGGCGGTGCTGCGCCGGGTGCTGGAACAGACGGCCCGGCAGCTGGGCCACGACGAGGGGGCGGTCGGCGCCGACGACCCCTTCTTCGACCTGGGCGCCGACTCGCTCGGGATGATCAACATGATCCGGGACCTGGAGCGCGCCTTCCGGGTGCGGATCTCGATGCGCGAGCTGTTCGAGGCGGCGGACACCCCGGCCCGGCTGGCGGGGCTGATCGCCGACCGGCTGGAGCCGGACGTCCGGGACGCGCTGCAGCCGGCGGCCGCGCCGGAGCCGGTCGCGGTGCCCGAGCCGGTCGCGGCCCCGGCGCCCGAGCCGGTCGCGGCCCTGGCGTCCCGGGCGGCCGAGCCCGTCCTTCCGGTACCGGCTGCGCCCGTGCCCGCCGCACTGCCCACTGCGCCCGTCCCGAACGTTCCGCCCGCACCCCCGATCCCGGTCGCGTCCGCCCCGGTGACCGACGGCACCGGCCTGATCGAGCGCCAGCTCGCGCTCCTCGGCCAGTTCTCCGACCTGATGCGCGACCAGCTCGGCCTGCTGGCCGGTACGGGTACGGCGACGGCGACCGCGCCGGTGCCGCCCGCGCCCCTTCCGGCGGCGGCCCCCGTCGCCGCCCTGCCCTCGGCCGTAGCTCCCGCCCGCGCCCCGGCCACCCCCGTTCCCGCAGCCGCCCCCGCGCCCGCCGCCCCGCAGGTGCACGGCCCCCGGGTGACCGTCGCCCGCGAGTCCGGCATGGCCGCCGGCGGCCTGACCGAGCAGCAGCGCGCCCACGTGGACGGGCTGGTCGCCCGCTTCACCGCCCGCACCGCCGCCTCCAAGGCGGTCACCCGCCGTCACCGCCGCACCCTGGCGGACAGCCGCGCCGTGGTCGGCTTCCGCTCCTCGACCAAGGAGATGCTCTACCCGCTGGCCGCCCGTCGGGCCCGGGGCTCCCGGCTGGAGGACCTCGACGGCAACACGTACGTCGACATCACCATGGGCTTCGGCGTCCTGCTCTTCGGCCACGACCCGGAGTTCGTCGCCGAGGCCGTCCGCGAGCACCTGGCCGGCGGGCTGCGGCTGGGCCCGCGCGGCCCGGAGACCGGGGAGGCCGCCGAGCTGCTGGCCGAGCTGACCGGCACCGAACGGGTCGCCTTCGCCAACTCCGGCACCGAGGCGAACGCCGGGGCGATCCGGCTCGCCCGCGCCTTCACCGGCCGGGACAAGATCGTCATGTTCGAGGGCTCCTACCACGGCCACTTCGACCACACCCTGGGCCGGACCGTCGGCCACGGCGCCGACCGGGAGACCGTCCCGGTGTCGAGCGGCATCCCCGGCAGCGCGGTCGCCGACCTGATCGTGCTGCGGTACGGCGATCCGCAGAGCCTCCAGGTCATCGAGGAGCTCGGCGACCGGATCGCCGCCGTGCTGGTCGAGCCGGTGCAGAGCCGCCACCCGGGGCGCCAGCCGGCCGAGTTCGTCCGCTCGCTGCGCGAACTGACCGCCCGCCGCGGCATCGTGCTGCTCTTCGACCAGATGCTCACCGGCTTCCGGCCCCACCTGCGCGGCGCCGAGGGCTTCTGGGGCGTGACCCCGGACCTCTCCACCTACGGCAAGGTGCTCGGCGGCGGCTACCCGATCGGCGCGATCGCCGGGCGGGCCGACATCCTGGACGGGATCGACGGCGGCCACTGGGACTACGGGGACGACAGCTACCCGCCGAAGGACACCACCTTCTTCGGCGGCACCTACATCCAGCACCCGCTGGCGATGACCGCGGCCGGCGCCGTGCTGCGCCACCTCAAGGAGGCCGGCCCCGGCCTCCAGGAGCGGCTGAACGCCCGCACCGACGAACTGGCCGCGACCCTCAACGGGTTCTTCGAGGAGGAGGAGTTCCCGCTCCGGCTGGCCCACTTCGGCTCGCTGTTCCGGTTCGAGCCGCGGGCCGACGTGGAGCTGTTCTTCCCGGAGCTGCTGACCCGCGGGGTCTACGTCTGGGAGTGGCGCAACTTCTTCCTCTCCACCGCCCACACCGACGGCGACCTGGAGTTCGTGGTCGACGCCGTCCGGGAGTCGCTGCGCGGCCTGCGGCGCGGCGGCTTCTTCCCGGCCTCGCCCGGGGTGCGGCTGCCGGCCCCGCGCCCGGCGGCGGCCGAACCGCCGGTGCTCGCAACGGAATCCCGGACCGGCAGCGAGGCCGCGCCCGTTCCGTACCACCCGGTGAGCGACCCGCAGCGCCCGGTCGATTTCAGCCTCTACTTCTTCGGCGACTACCCCCTGGACTCTCCGGAGGACGAGAAGTACCGCATCGTCCTGGAGAGCGCCCGCTTCGCCGACCGGCACGACTTCCACGCCGTCTGGCTGCCGGAGCGGCACTTCCACTCCTTCGGCGGGATCTTCCCCAATCCCTCGGTGCTGGCCGCCGCGCTGGCCCGGGAGACCAGCCGGATCCGGCTCAACGCGGGCTGCGCGGTGCTGCCGCTGCACCACCCCGTCCGGGTGGCCGAGGAGTGGTCGGTGGTGGACAACCTGTCCGGCGGCCGGGTCGGCCTGGGCTGCGCGAGCGGCTGGCACCCCAACGACTTCCTGTTCTTCCCGGAGAACTACGGCGGCCACAAGGAGCTGATGCACCGCCAGATCGACACCGTCCGGGCGCTGTGGCGCGGCGAGCCCTACCGGGGCCGCAACGGCAACGGGGAGCCGATCGAGGTGACCCTGCACCCGCGCCCGTTGCAGGAGCAGCCGCCGATGTTCACCGCGATCGTCGGCAACCCGGACAGCTTCCGCGAGGCCGCCCGGCACGACCTCGGCGTGATCACCAACCTGATGACCCAGGACATCGCCCAACTCGCCGAGAACGTCGCCCTCTACCGGCGCACCCGGGCCGAGCACGGCCTGGACCCGGAGGCCGGCCGGGTGGTCGTCCTGGTCCACACCTACCTGGGCGCGGACCTCGCCACCGCCCGCGCGCAGGCCTACCGCCCGTTCTGCCACTACCTGCGCTCCTCGCTCTCGCTGTTCGGGCAGATGGCCAACAGCCTCGGCCTGACCCTGGACTTCGAGCACACCCGGGAGGAGGACCTGGAGTTCGTGCTGGAGCGCGCCTACGAGCGCTACTGCGCCTCGCGTGCCCTGATCGGCACCCCGGAGAGCGTCGGGTCGGTGCTCGCCGAGCTGCGGGCGGCCGGCGCGGACGAGATCGCCTGCTTCGTCGACTTCGGGCTCGCCCCCGACCTGGTGGCCGCCGGCCTGCCGCAGATCGACGCGCTGCGCCGCTCCACCGAGCGCGGCGCCGCGCTGTCCTACGCGCAGCAGCGGATGTGGTTCCTGCACCGGATGCTGCCCGACGCCGCCCAGTACAACGAGGTCAAGGCCGTCGAACTGGACGGCCCGCTGGACCCGGAGGCGCTCGACACCGCGCTGCGCGCGCTGGTGGAACGGCACGTCGGGCTGCGCACCGTCTTCCGGGAGCAGGACGGCGAACCGTTCCAGCAGGTGCTGCCGGCGCCGGACGGCCCGGTGCTGGAGCGGGTCCCGGTGCACGGGCCCGCCGAGGAGGCGGTGGCCGGGCTGGTCGCCGCCGAGGGCGCCCGCCGCTTCGACCTGGCCGAGGGCCCGCTGTTCCGCGCCGGGCTGCTGGAGACCGGGCCGGACCGGCACGTCCTGGTGCTGTCGATGCACCACATCGTGATCGACACCCTGTCCACCGTGGTGATCACCCGGGAACTGGGCGAGCTGTACCGGGCGGCCCGGGAGCAGCGGCCGCACCGGCTGCCCGCGCTCACCACCACCCCGGCCGCCGAAGCCGCCCGGGAGCGGGCCGCGGTGGCCGCCGGGGCGTACCAGGAGAGCCTCGACCACTGGCGCAAGGTGCTGGGCGGCGAGCTGCCGGTGCTGACCCTGCCCACCGACCGGCCCCGCCCCGCCGTACCGGACGGCCGCGGCCGCTCCCACGTCCGCCACCTGCCCGCCGAACTCTCGGCCGGCGTACGGGAGTTGGCTCGTGACCGGCGTTCGACCCTGTTCATGGTGCTGCTCACCGCCTTCGCCGGGGTGCTCCAGCGCTACAGCGGCCAGGACGAAGTGGTGCTGGGCACCCCGCTGGCCAACCGGGCGGACGGCACCGAGGACCTGGTCGGCTTCTTCGTCAACACGCTGGCGCTGCGGCTGGACCTCTCCGGCGAGCCGGACTTCGCCGAGGCGCTGGACCGGGTCCGCTCCGCCGCGCTGGACGGCTACGAGCACCAGCAGCTGCCCTTCGAGGTCCTGGTCCAGGAACTGAACCCGCAGCGGGACACCAGCCGCAACCCGCTCTTCCAGGTGATGGTTGAGTTCGAGAACCACGCGGTCTTCGAGCTGGACCTGCCCGGGGTGACGGCCCGTCCGCTGGACCACGTGGTCGACCGCTCCGCCTTCGACCTGGCGCTCTTCCTCACCAACCTCCCCGACGGCATCCGCTGCCACGTCGAGTACGCCGAGACCCTGTTCGACCGGGCCACGGTGGACCGGCTGTTCGACGCCTTCGAGCGGCTGCTGGCCGCCGCCGTCGCCGACCCGGCCCGACCGCTCGCCGAGCTGACGGCCGCCCCCGCCGACCCCGCCCTGGAGTGCGGACCGCAGGCCGAGCCGGCGCCCGCGCACCCGCTGGCCCGGGTGGCGGCCACCGTGGCCGACCGGCCGGAGGCCGTCGCGGTGGTCGCCGCCGACGGCACCGCGACCGACTACCGGACCCTGCACGCCAGGGCCGAGGAGCTGGCCCGCCGGCTGCTGGCCGCCGGGGTCCGCGAGGGCGACCGGGTGGCCGTGCTGCTGCCGCGCTCGGCGGACCAGGTGGCCGCGCTGCTGGCCGTGCTGCGGCTGGGCGCCGTCCTGGTGCCGATCGACCCGGTGCAGGGCGCGGAGCGCTGCCGGCTGATCGCCGCGGACAGCGCCCCGACCGTGCTGCTCACCGCCCGGGGCACCGACCTGATGGGCATCTCGCTGCCGACGGTCCACACGGACGCCGATGCCGACGCCGATGCCGACGCCGAGGCTGCGCCCGGTGTGCTGGAACTGCCGCCGCTGCCCGTCCCCTCCGCGCAGGCCGCCGCGTACCTGCTGTACACCTCCGGCTCCACCGGCCGGCCCAAGGGCGTGCTGATGCACACCCTCGCCCTGGCCTCGTTCCTGGTCTGGAACGTCGCCGACCACCCGGCCGCCCGCACCCTGCAGTACGCCTCCTGCGGCTTCGACGTCAGCGTCCAGGAGGTGCTGACCACGCTGGCCGGCGGCGGCACCCTGCTGCTGATCGAGGAGGAGACCCGGTACGACATCACCGCGCTGGCCGCCGTCGTCCGCGCCACCCGGGCCGAGCGGCTGCACCTGCCGTACACCCCGCTGGCCGCGCTGGTCGAGGCCCTCGGCGACGAACCCGTGCCGCACCTGCGCGAACTGATCCAGGGCGGCGAGCAGTTGCTGCTCACCCCCGCCCTGCGCGCCTTCCTGGCCCGCAACCCCGGCTGCGGGCTGGTCAACCACTACGGCCCCACCGAGACCCACGGGGTCACCTCCGGCCGGATCGACCCGGACGGCCCGGACCACGCCTCGATCGGCCGCCCGGCACCGGGGAACCGGATCGTGCTGCTGGACGCCGTCGGGCGGCCCGTCCCGGCCGGAGCGGTCGGCGAGATCCACGCGATCGGCGTCCAGGTCGGGCTCGGCTACCACGGCCGGCCGCAGGAGACCGCCGCCGTCTTCACCGACACCCCGGAGGGCCGCCGCTACCGCACCGGCGACCTCGGCCGGTGGCGGCCGGACGGCACCCTGGAGTACCTCGGCCGGGCCGACCGACAGGTCAAGGTGCGGGGCTACCGGGTCGAGCCCGGCGAGGTCGAGACCGTGCTGCGGAGCGTCCCGGGCGTGCGCGGCGCGGCCGTGACCGGACGCCGCACCCCGGCCGGCACCACGCTGGCCGGGTACGTGCGGTGCGCGGCCGCCGACCTGCCCCGGGTCCGCGACCAGCTGGCCGACCTGCTGCCCGAGCACATGGTGCCGGGGCTCTGGGCCGCCGTCGAGGCGCTGCCGTTCAACCTCAACGGCAAGCTCGACACCGCCGCCCTGCCGGAACCGCTGCCGCTGGGCGCCGGACTGGCCGCCGTCGCCCCGGCCACCGAACTGGAGCGCACCGTGCAACGGCTGTGGGAGGAGGAACTCGGCCGCCCCGCGGGCGTGGAGACCTCCTTCTTCGACCTCGGCGGCCACTCGCTGGCCGCCACCCGGCTGCTGAACCGGGTCCGCGAGGCCACCGGGCTGCGGATCGGTGTGCTGGACTTCTTCCGCCGGCCCACCGTCCGCGCGATGGCCGCCCACCTGCCGGCCGCCCAGGATCGCCCGGCCCCGGCCTACGAGGAGGGCACGCTGTGACCGCCCCCGGCCCCGCCCCCGGCCCCGCCCCCGGCCCCGCCGCTCCCGCGTCCACCGCCGAGGACGGCTGGGACCGCCTGGTCCGGCTGCTCGACGAGCGCGGGATCGTGCTGCGCACCACCGGCGAGCGGCTCGGCTACCTCGCCCCGCCCGGCGCGCTGGACGAGGAGGCCGCCGGACTCGTCCGGGCGCACCGGGAACGGCTGCTGGCCGTCCTGACCGGCTCCGGCGCGGCGCTCGCCGCCGCGCCGGCCGGACTGGCCCAGCGCCGGCTGTACGGGATGCACGGCCGCTCCGCCGACCCGGCGGTGTGGAACATCACCCAGCGCATCACCCTGCGCGGGCCGCTCGACCCCGAGCGGCTGGCCGCCGCCCTCACGGCGCTGAGCGAGCGCCACGAGAGCCTGCGGACCCGCTACCAGCACACCGACCTCGGCCTGCTCCAGCAGGTGCGGCCGAACACCCCGGTGGAGCTGCCGGTCGAGGACCTGCGCACGCTCGCCCCCGCCGCCCAGGACGCGGCGCTCGCCGGGGCCACCCGGGCCGAGGGCGCCCTGCCGTTCGACCTGGACGGCGACCGACTGCTGCGGGCCCGGCTGCTGCGCACGGGCCGGGACGTCTGGGTGCTGCTGCTGTCGCTCCACCACATCGTGGTCGACGGCTGGTCGCTGGCCACCCTGCTGGCCGACCTGGGCGCGCTGTACCGCCGGGACGGCGCTCCGCTGCCGGACCCCGGCCGGATGACCGACCACGCCTGCTGGGAGCGGACCGTGGTCACGCCGGCCGCCGTCACCGAGGCCCTCGACCACTGGGCCCACGTCCTGGGGGACACCCCGCCGGCCGTGGACCTGCCCACCGACCGGCCCCGCCCCGAGCAGCGCTCCGGGCGCGGCGGCACCCTCGCCTTCCGCGTCCCGACGGCGCTGGCCGAGGCGGTGGCTCGCTGCGCCGCCGGGCGCTCCACCACCGCCTCGGCGGTGCTGCTGGCCGGCTACGCCCGGCTGCTCGGCGAGCTGACCGGTGCGGCGGAGACCCTGGTGGTGCTCTCGTACGCCAACCGCACCCGGCCGGTGGACGAGCAGGTCGTCGGCCTGCTCACCACCGGCCTGCCGATCCGGCTGCCCACCCGCCCGCCGGGCGGGTTCGGGGTGTCGGTGGACACGGCGGCCAGGGCGGTGGCCACCGCCCTGGACCACGCCACGGTGCCCTTCGGCCAGCTGATCGAGCCGCTGCGCGAGCGCGGCGTCCGGCTGCCGGCCGGGTACCCGCAGGTCCTGCTCGCGGTGCAGAGCACCCCGGCGATCGCCCTCGACCTCCCCGGTCTGGCCGTCGAGGTCGAGGACGTGCCGGGCCCGTCCACCCGCGCCGACCTCTCCGTGCTCCTCACCCCGGACGCGGACGGCTACGCGGGCCTGGCCGAGTACGACGCCGACCTGTTCGACGAGGAGACGGTGCGGTCCTGGCTGGAGCGAATGGTGGCGGGCCTGGCCCGGGAGCTGACGGACTGACCGTTCCGGCCGACCGCCCGGCGTCGACCCGCGCCCCGGCGGTCGGCTGGAACTCCGGCATGTCGGACCAGCTCCCGCTCTGTGTACGGAACATGGCGCAGAGTTGGACCGGACCGCCTCCCCGCCCGGCCACGTCTACACCCGACCGGGTCACCGGCCAGGGTCCTATCCCGACCCGGCGGCCCCGTCGCCGCCCGCTCGGCTCAGCCGTTCGCGCGGATCGTCGCGCGGATCCAGTCGGCGTAGGCGGGGGCACTGCTGTAGAGGCCGGGGCCGGAGGAGCACGGCACGTGCCCGCCGACGCCGGGGCCGGAGGTGACGCCGACCAGCTCCCAGCGCCCGCCCCGGCCGCGCTGGAGCTGCGGCCCGCCGGAGTCGCCGAAGCAGGCCATCGCCCGGGGGACCAGGCTGACGGTGCACAGCCGGGTGGGTCCCGCGTAGCCGGGGTCGCACTCGGCCTCGCCCGCCCGCCTTGTCTCCAACTGCTGGAGGTGGTCGGGGAAGCGCAGGCCGCCGAGGTCACCGGTGTCGACGACGGTGCCGAAGCCGAGCAGCCGGGTCGGGGTGCCGGGGGCGCCGGCTCGCGCGGCGACGGCGATGGGCCGCTCCGTCACCGGGCGGTCCAGCCGGACCAGCGCGAGGTCGTTCAGGTTGGGCCCGCTGCCCTGGCCCTGCCGGTACCCGGGGTGGGTGACGGTGGCGGCGATCGACCGTACGGTGCCGCCGGACCTGCGCTCGGCGCTGCCGATCCGGACGGTGCCAGCCGGCTTCACCAGGTTCGGGTCGACGCAGTGGGCCGCCGTCAGCACCCACTGGCGGTCGATCAGCGAGGCGCCGCAGACGCCGTCGTCCAGGCCCGGTGCCGTCACCGGGATGGAGGCCATGAACGGGTAGCGCTGAGTGGAGGGCGTCCCGTTGACGATCGCCCCGGCACTGCCGGCCGTGGCGACCGCGCAGCCGAGGGCGACCGCGGCCACGGTCGCGGCGCGGGCCGTGCGACGCTTGCTGAACTTCCCGTTGAACATCGGGGACTCTCCTCAGAGGTGGGACTTCCGTTTGCGTCCTCAGCCTCCCGTTCCAAGATCCACTGGACCATCCGGACACCAGGTGTACGAACGGTGGGGATTTCCCCCGGCCGGCACCGGGGCGGCCCGGCGTGACCCGTCCGGCGCAGCGTGGCGCGCGGGGTGGGCGGGGGACTGGGATCTTCGGAGGGACCCGGCGGTGCCCGACTGCCGGGTCCCGTCGTTCCGAGACCGTGGAGGCCCGGATGTGGCAGGCTCCCCCCGCCCCCGTCAGCCGTGAGTGGCTTCCCGTCCTGGACATGCCGGCGCCCGCCGCGCAGAACCGCTGGACGGTGCTGCTGCGCCTGTTGCTGCTGATCCCTCAGTTCGTGGTGCTGTGGGTGCTGTCCCTGGTGGCGTTCTTCGTCACCGTGATCGGCTGGTTCGGCGCGCTGGTCCTCGGGCGGCTGCCCGGCTTCGTCGCCGACTACCTCACCGCGTTCGTCCCGTACGAGGCGAGGGTCACCGCCTATCTGATGCTCACCGTGGACCGCTACCCGCCGTTCCGGTTCAGCGCCCCCGAGTACCCGGTGCAGGTCGGCCTGCGGCCCGGTGAACTGAACCGGCTGGCCGTCCTGTTCCGGATCATCCTGGTCATCCCCGCCTCCATCGTGCAGGGCCTGCTGCACGCGGGCTGGTGGATGGTCTCGTTCATCATCTGGCTGGTGGTGCTGGTCCTCGGCCGGATGCCGCAGCCGCTCTACGAGGCGACGACCGCGATCCTGCGCTACCAGCTGCGCTACACCGCCTACCTGGTGATGCTCACCTCCGCCTACCCCAAGCGCCTGTTCGGCGAGGAGCCGAACAGCGAGCCCGAGCGGGTCTCGGCCACCCGTCCGCTGGTGCTGAGCGGCGGCGGGCGCGCCCTGGTGGTGCTCTTCCTGATCCTGGGCGTGGTCTCCTGGGCGACCGGCTCCGTGACCACCTCGGTCAACGACGACAACGACGACGACAACGGGACCAACCCGACCCAGCACGTCATCGCCCCCCTGGTGCCCGGCCCCTCCTGACGGCGGGGACGCCGGGGGTCAGGACGGCTGGGCCGGGGACGCCTCCCGGGCGGCCTGCTTGACGGCGGCGATCAGCTGCCGGCGGCGGGCGCGCAGGTCCTCGGGGCGGACGGCCAGCGAGACGCTGCCGATCACGGCGCCGTCCGCGCCGAGCACGGGCGCCGCCAGGCAGGCCAGGCCGGTACGGGCCTCCTCGACGTCCAGGGCGACGCCGGTGCGGCGGATCCGGCGCAGCTCCTCGTCGAGCCGGTCGACCGAGGCGATGGTCCGCTCGGTGAACCGGCGCAGGCCGGGCTGCTCCAGGTAGCGGCGGCGGGCGGCCGGGCCGGCGGCGGCCAGGGCGATCTTGCCGTGGGCGTAGGCGTGGGAGCGCGGGTCGACGCCGACGGTGAGTTCGGGCCGCTGGTCGCCGTCGGCGGCGACGGTGCGCACGTCGGCGATCACCAGCCCGTCGCCCTGGTAGGCGACGTAGTTCGCCGAGGCGCGGGTGGCGTGCCGCATCCGGGCCAGCAGGTCGTCGATGCCGTCGGTCAGGCCCATCTGCCGCTGGAACGCGCGGTGCAGGGCGGACACCTGGTAGCCGAGGGTGTAGCCGCCGTCGGTGCGCACCAGGTAGCCGCGCTCGGTGAGCGGGGCGAGGAGGGTGTAGGCCGTCGACAGGGCGCAGCCGAGGCTGCGGGCGAGGGCCTTGGCCGGGACGGGCGAGGGTGACCCCGCGACGAGTTCCAGCACCTCCAGGGTGCGGTCGGCGGCGCGCGGCCCGGTCTGCCCGGCCATGACGGGGTGCTCCTCCTGCTGGTGCTGCGTGACCCGTCCAGTGTGCCGGGGGCCGGACCGGGGGAGGCCACCGGCCCCCGGTCCGGCCCCGCTCGGCGGCGTCCGGGCTCAGGCCTCGCGCGGGGAGATCTCGCCCATGAGGTCCCAGCCCTCGCGGTCGGGGAGGTCCACGCTGATGATCCGCGGCTTGGCGGCGACCGCGCCGGACAGCGTCTCCATGGCCCGCCGGAAGTGTGCCGACTCGACGTGCGCCCGCCCGGCCTCGCCGTCCCGGAACCCCTCCACGAGCACGTACTCGTTCGGGTCGTCCACGCTGCGGGACCAGTCGAAGAACAGGTTCCCCGGCTCGGCGCGGGTGGCCTCGGTGAACTCGGCGACGATGTCGAGCCACTGCGCGCTGTGCTCGGGGCGGACGGGGAACTTCACGGTGATGAAGATCATGGCGCTCTCTCGGATCGGGGGGACGGTCGAACCCCACCCTGCCCGACCGCCGCCCGGCCCGGGAAACCCACGCCGCCGCGATTCCACCCATGCCGGAAACCGTCCCTGCCTGGAGCCCCGCGGCGCCGCTACGGCAGGAGGCGGTCGGGGGAGGGGAGGCGCGTGATCGGCTCGTCGGCCCAGGAGTAGACCTCCAGGAAGGACAGTCGGCCCTCGGTGACGAAGACCATGACGCCGCCGATCGGGGTACCGTCGGCGTCGACCACGGTGGCCTCGGCGGTGGGAGTGTCGGTGACGGGCGCGGCGGGTGCGGCGGCCGGGTCGGCCAGGGCCAGGTCCAGGCTGGGGCAGGGGCACGCGCAGCCGCCGGTGACCCGCAGGTGGGGGATCTGGGCGCGCAGGGCGCGGAAGGCGGGGGTGTCCGCGGCGAGCAGCGACTCCAGGAGGGCGGCCGCCTCGGCGGGGAGGTGGTCGGCGGGGAGGCGGTCGTCGGTCTCGCGGTCGTCCATGGGAGGAGTCGAGCATTCGTCCGGAGGGGACGTCAACCGGGTTGGGCGGGCCCCGGCGCCGGCCGGTGCCCGCCCGGCGGGACGGGTGCGTCGCCCGGCGGTCAGGCCAGGACGGCCGGCTTGAGCACCTCCTCGCACCACTGGCGGAAGGTCGTCGGGCTCGCGGTTCGCGGGGTGCGCTCGACCCCGGCGTCCAGGCCTTCGTCCTTGGCCCGCATCATGTCGACGTAGCCCGCCACGAGGGCCTCGCTGAACCCGTGGCCGGGGAGCGAGGCGCGGAAGTCGTCCAGCGACTGGCGCTCGTAGCGGACGGGGCGGCCGAGGACCTCGGACATGACGCGCGCCATGTCGTTCGCGGAGAGGTCCTCGGGGCCCAGCACCGGGACGTCGCCGGTGCCCGTCCAGGAGCGGTCGAGCAGCAGGTCGGCGGCGGCCGCGGCGATGTCCCGGGTGGCCGCCAGCGGCGCTGGGCGGTCGGCGGCGACGGTGGAGGTGTACACGCCGCGGTCCCGGATCGAGGCGGTCTGCCAGCGCAGGTTGTCCATGAAGGAGGGGTTGGCGAGCGCCCGGTAGGCGGCGCCGGTGCTCGCGAGGAGGTCGTCCATGGCCAGGGAGGCCGTGACGTGCCCGGCGCGGTCGGCGACGGGGGTGCCGCGGCCGAGTGCGGAGACGCCGACGACGTGCCGGACGCCGTGGGCGGTGAGCGCCTCGGCGGCGGCCCGGGCGAACCCGGAGTAGACGGCGTCCAGGCTCGGTGCCTGCGGCGTGGGCGGGACGACCCAGAAGACGGCGTGCGCGCCGGCGAAGGCCCGGTCGACGACCTCGGGGTCGTCGTGGGAGCCGGCGACGACGTCGACGCGGGCCCGGACGGCCTCCGGGAGCCGCACCGGGTCGCGCACGACGACGCGCAGGTCCTCGGCGACGGCGCGCGGTCCGGTGAGGAGGAGGTCGAGGAGCCGGCCGCCGATCTGGCCGGTGGGAGTGGTGATGACGATCATGTGTCGAGTCTCGGCCCGGGCAACTCCGGCGTCCAATACCCTTCCTGGGCATTGATACCTTTCCGGCATGGATCTCGACCTGCGCAAGCTCCGCTACTTCGCGGCCGTCGCCGAACACCGGCACTTCGGCCGGGCGGCGGAGCAGCTGCACATCACCCAACCCGTCCTCAGCCGTCAGATCCGGGCCATCGAGCAGGAGTTGGAGTGCACCCTGCTGGTCCGGACCACGCGCAGCGTGGAACTGACCCCGGCCGGCCGACAGCTCCAGGAGGAGGCGCGGGGGATCCTCGCGGCCGTCGCCGCGGCGGTGCAGCGCGTGCACGACGCCGACCGGGGCACCCGGCGGCTCGTCGTCGCCTTCTCGCCCGGCCTGCACGTGTCGGAGGCGATCCGCGCGTTCGCCCTGCGGCACCCGGACGTCGAGACCGACCTCGTCCCGGCGCACTGGTGGGAGCCGGACGCGCCGCTGCGCGACGGCCGCTGCCAAGTGGCCTACCTGCGGCGGCCGTTCGACGAATCGGGGCTGCGCACCATTCCGATCGGCCACGAGCCCCGGGTTGCCTGCCTGCCCGCGACGCACCCGCTGGCCGCCCGCACCGAACTCACCACCGCCGACCTCGCCGGCGAGCGGATGCTCGACGCACCGCTCCGGCGGACCGCCTCACTGGAGGAGAAGTTCGAGCTGATCGCCTCCGGGCACGGCATCGGCCTGCTGCCGCTGAGCGTGGTGCGCTCCTACGCCCGCCCCGACCTCGTCCACCGGACCGTCACCGACGTCCCCGGAGTCGAGACTTGCCTGGCCGTCCCGGCCGACCTGGCCGCCCGGCGAGGCAAGCCGCTGCGCGACTTCCTGGAGATCGCCACCGCCACGCTGCGGCCCGCCTGACCGCGCCGCGCGCCCGCTCGCCGGGGGCGCCCCCCGGCGGGAAACCGCGCGACGCCGACCTGCGGAGACGGCTACGCTGCCCCGGTGATCGAGGACGGAGCGACGGACCGGGGAAGCGTGACCACGGTGCGGCGGATCGGGGACACCATCCGCCGGCCGGTCGGCGCGTGGACGCCCGCCGTGCACGCCCTGCTGGCCCACCTGGAGGCGGCGGGCTTCACCCGGGCCCCTCGCCCGATCGCCGTCGAGGGCGGCGAGGAGGTGCTCTCGCTGCTGCACGGCGAACCCGCCTTCGCGCCCTGGCCGGCCGCCCTGCGGTCCACCACGGGCGTCCGCGCCCTCGGGCGCTGGCTGCGCGAGTACCACGACGCCGTCCGGGACTTCCGCCCGCCCGCCGGGGCGCACTGGCAGGGCGCCGAGCAGGAGTGGCGGCCCGGCCTGGTCATCCGGCACGGCGACCTCGGCCCGTGGAACGCCGTCTGGGACGGCGACCACCTGGCCGGCTTCATCGACTGGGACTTCGCCGCGCCCGGCCACGCCGTCGACGACCTCGCCCAACTCGCCTGGTACGCGGTGCCGTTGCGCTCCGCCGAGCAGCAGCGGCGGGCCGCCGTCAGCGGGCCCGGAGTGCTACCGGAACGCCTGGACGCGCTGTGCACCGCCTACGGCGAGCGGCCGGAGGCGGTGCTCGACGCCCTGGACGCGCTCCAGACCCGGGAGGCCGCGCGGATCGAGCGGCTCGGCGGGCGCGGCGAGCAGCCGTGGGCGGCCTTCCTCGCCCGCGGCGACGCGGCCGAGATGACGGCCGAGCGCCGCTGGCTCCGCGCCGAGCGGGCGGCCCTGCTCGGCGGCTGAGGCCGCCGGGGCGCGTCCAGGGTCCGCGGCTCAGACCAGGCCCAGCACCAGCTTGCCGGTGTTCTCCCCGCGGAAGAGCATTCCGAGGGTCTCCGGGAAGTCCGCGACCGTGCCCTCGACCAGGTGCTCCTTCACCTTGATCCGGCCCTCGCCGATCCAGCCCGCGATCTCGGCCGCCGCCTCCGCGTACCGGCGGGCGTAGTCGAACACCACGAAGCCCTCCATCCGGGCCCGCCGCACCAGCAGCGAAAGGTAGTTGGACGGGCCCTGCACCGATTCCTCGTTGTTGTACTGGCTGATCGCGCCGCACACCACCACCCGGGCGTGCATCGCCAGCCTGGTCAGCGCGGCGTCCAGGATCGGGCCGCCGACGTTGTCGAAGTAGACGTCGATGCCGTCCGGGGCGTGGGTGCGCAGCGCCTTGCGGACGTCCTCGGCGCGGTAGTCGACCGCCGCGTCGAAGCCGAGCTCCTCGGTCAGCAGCGCGCACTTCTCCGGCCCGCCCGCGATCCCGACCACCCGGCAGCCCTTCACCTTGGCGATCTGCCCGACCATCGTGCCGACCGCCCCGGCCGCGCCGGAGACCACCACGGTCTCGCCCTCCTTGAGCGCGCCGACCTCCAGCAGCCCGAAGTAGGCCGTCATCCCGGGCATCCCGAGCGCCCCGAGGTAGGTGGGCAGCGGGGCGAGCGCGGGATCGACCTTGACCACGCCCTTGCCGTCCGACACCGCGTAGTCCTGGACCCCGAAGGAGCCCACCACGTGGTCGCCGACCCGGAACTTCGGGTGGTTGGACGCGACCACCTCGGCCACCGCCCCGGCCCGCATCACCTCGCCCAGCCCCACCGGCGGCAGGTAGGACGGCCGGTCGTCCAGCCACCCGCGCATCGCCGGGTCCAGCGACACGTACCGCGTCCGCCCCAGGAACTCCCCGTCCCCGGGCACCCCCACCGGCTCCTCCCCGTAGGCCCAGTCCTCCGGCCGGACCTCCCCGACCGGTCGACGGGCAAGGCGGATCTGACGGTTGACGTCGGTCATGACGACTCCTGGTGGCGTTCTCGCACGGTGAGGACAGGTGCCGAGTCTAAGCAAGCGCTTAGTCATATGACCAGTGAATGTCCGGATTCCGTGGGTCGGGCGTGGTGAAGTGCGGGGGAGCGGGTTGAGGCACCGATAGTCTTTCCGCCGGGCAGCCCCCGAGCGCGGAGACCGGCGCCGGAGAGGAGAACAGCAAGTGAGCACAGCGCAGATCGGGCCTGGCGACTACAGCCAGGTACCGAATCCGGAGCAGGCTCTCAAGTACGCGATTCAGCACATTGCGGGTGAGCGCGTCGAGATCATCGAAGGAGTCATCACCCCCGTGTCGCCGTCCTGGGCGCATGAGCGCGCCACCGCTCTGATCGGCAAGCAGCTCGGCCGCCGCATGGACGAGCTGGGCCTGTTGGCGGGCTCGGGCAATCTCGATCTGCCGGGGACGCAGAACTTCTACCTGCCTGACATGGCCGTTCTGCCGGAGGAGCTCTTCGAGTCGGAGGGTGCCCTGCTTCCGGACCGGACGCTCCTGGTGGTCGAGGTGACCTCGCCGTCGAACGCCGACACGGACCGGACGGTGAAGCGCCGTCGCTACGCGCAGTTCGGCGCTCCGCTCTACCTGCTGGTGGACCGCCAGGAGGGGGCCTGCACGTTGTTCTCCCAGCCGGGCGAGCTCGGCTACACCCGGGTGGAGGGCCCGCACCCGTTCGGCGTGCCGGTGCGGCTTCCCGAGCCCTTCGAGGTGGACCTCGACACCACCAGGTTCTGACCAGGCCTGCCCGCCTCACCGGGAAACGGGCAGGCCGGTGAGGGCGAAGCAGGCGCCGCCGCCGTGGTGCGGGTCGGCCTCGCGGGCGACGAGGTCGGCGCCGTGGGCGCGGGCGATCTGGCGGGCCATGGCGAGGCCGAGGCCGGAGCCGGGGAGGCTGCGGGCGGTGTCGGAGCGGTAGAAGCGGTCGAAGACGTACGGGAGGTCCTCGGTGGCGATGCCCGGGCCGTGGTCGCGGACGGACACCTCCAGGGTGTCGCCGCCGTCGCCGGCCAGCGCCACCCGGACCTCCACCGGTCCGCGCCCGGCGCCGAACTTGGCGGCGTTGTCGAGCAGGTTCCCCAGCAGCCGCACCAGCCGGGCGGGGACGCCCGGCACGACCGCCTCGGCGGCGCCCGGTCCGACGGCGAGGGTGAACTCCTGGCCCGGCCAGTGCCCGCGCGCCGAGGTGACGGCGTGCTCGACCAGCGGCAGCAGGCGGAACCGCTCGACCAGGGCCTGGGGCTCCTCGTCCCGGGCGAGTTCGACCAGGTCGTTGACCATGCCGGTGACCTCGCGCAGCTGGCGCCCCAGGGCGGTCGCGGCCCGTTCGCGCTGGGCGTCGGTGAGCCGGTCGCCGCGGGCCAGCAGCTCGGCGTTGGTGCGCAGTGCCGTCAGCGGGGTGCGCAGTTCGTGGGAGGCGTCGGAGACCAGGCGGCGCTGGGCGGTGACCGAGCGTTCCAGCGCGTCGAGCATGGTGTCGAAGCTCTCGCCGAGCCGGGTGACCTCGTCCCGGCGGCGGCCGGTGGCCGCGTGGGAGGTGATCCGGTGATGGGGGTCGCCGGTGGCGGTGATCCGTTCGACCGTGGCGGTGAGCCGGGTCACCGGGCGCAGGCCGGTCCGGGAGGCCCACCAGCCGAGGAACCCGGCCGCCAGCACCCCGGCGGCGCCGAGCCCGGCGAACGCGGCCGCGGACTGCCGTACGGCGCGGTCCACCCCGTCCGAGCGCAGCACGACCTGGAGGGCGGTGCCGCCCCGGAAGGGCGTGACCAGCATCCGGGCCGGGAACCCGGCGACGGTGGCGGTGCTGAAATAGGCGGCGCGCTGCCCGGCGGCGACCTCGCGCACGGCCGGGGTGACCGGGAACAGGTACGGGGCGACGGCCGTCCGGGGGTCGCGGGCCGGGTCGGCCGGGACGACCTGGGTGCAGGCCGGGGCGGCCAGGTAGCGGCACTGCCCGGAGAGCACGCCGGGCGGTTCGTTGCCCTGCTGCTGGAGGGCGACGGTGGCGGCCTGGGTGAGCTCCAGCTCCAGTTGGTGGGTCAGTTCGTAGCGGATCACCGCGAAGGCGGCCCAGCTGAGGCCGAGGGCGACGGTGGCGACGGCCAGGGCGGTCGCCACCGCGAGCCGGACGCGGAGGGTCACGAGCCCGCGGCCAGTCGGTAGCCGACGCCGTGCACGGTGTGCACCAGGCGCGGTTCGCCGCCCGCCTCCAGCTTGCGGCGCAGGTAACCGACGTACACGGCGAGGGAGTTGGATTCGGGGCCGAAGTCCTGCCCCCAGACCCGCTCCAGCAGGGTCTCGCGGGTGAGCACCTGGCCGGAGTGGCGCAGCAGCAGTTCCAGCAGGGTCGCCTCGGTGCGGCTGAACTCCAGCCGGCGGGAGCCGCGGTGCCCGGTGCGGGTCCGCGGGTCCAGGACCAGGTCGGCGTAGCGCAGTTCGGCGTCGGTCTCGGCGCCGGGCGCGTCGAGGGCGGCGCGGCGCAGCAGCGCGCGCAGCCGGGCGGTGAGTTCGGCCAGGGCGAAGGGCTTGACGAGGTAGTCGTCGGCACCGGCGTCCAGCCCGTCGACGCGGTCGTCGATGTTGTCCCGCGCGGTCAGCACCAGGACCGGGGTGCGGTCGTGCAGGGCCCGCAGCTGGCGGCAGACGGCGAGGCCGTCGAGGACCGGCATCATCACGTCGAGCACGACCGCGTCGGGCTCGTGGGAGGCGATCTTGGCCAAGGCGTCGTGCCCGTCGACGGCGGTGACCACCTCGTAGCCCTCGACGGTCAGTCCGTCGGCCACGGCCTCCCGCACCTCCTGGTCATCGTCCGCCACCAGAATCCGCACCGCCGACCCTCCGTTCCTCGTACCCCGTTGACCTGCTCCGACGGCCCGTTCCGTGCTCGCGGGCCGTTCCGTGCTCGCGGCCCGTTCCGGGCATACCGAAAGATAGCGGGCGAAGGCCCGCATTCTCTTAAAGCCCTCTTAGGCCGGCCCGCCACGGTGGTGAGCCATGGACACACCACTCTCGGTCGTGATCGGTGCCGGCGGCACCGGCGGCCACATCTACCCGGGCCTGGCCTTGGCGGAGGCCCTGCGGAGAACCGACCCCGACGCCGTGATCTCCTTCGTGGGCACCACACGCGGCCTGGAGACCCGGCTGATCCCGGAGGCCGGCTACCGGCTGCACACCGTCGACATGATCCCCTTCGACCCCTCGCTCGGTGCCCGGCGCTACCTGCTGCCGGCGGACCTGGTCCGCGCCGCCAAGCAGGCGCAGCGCGCGGTCGAGGACCAGCGGGCGCAGGTCGTGGTGGGGATGGGCGGGTACGCCTCCGCGCCGGCCGTGCTGGCCGCCCGGATGGCCGGACTGCCCAGCCTGATCCATGAGTCGAACGCCGTGCCGGGGCGGGCCAACGCCTTCGCCGCGCGGCTCACCCCGCAGATCGCGCTCGCCTTCGACGAGACCAGGGAGCACCTGCCGAAGGGGCGCCGGCACCGGGCGGTCACCGTCGGCATGCCGCTCACCGGAGCGGTGGCCCGGCTGGACCGGCAGGCCGAGCGCGCCCGGGCCCGCCACCGGCTGGGCGTTCCGCCCGGGGCGCGGCTGGTGCTGTTCAACGGCGGCAGCCTCGGCGCGCGCCGGCTGACCGAGGCCGCGCTCGGCCTGGCCGAACGCTGGCGCGGCCGGACGGACGTCCGGCTGCTGATCAAGACCGGCCCGCAGGCCCTGGACGACACCCGGCAGCGGCTCGCCGCCGTCGGCGGGGACGCCGTCGCCGAGGCGGTGCCGTACCTGGACCGGATGGACCTCGCCTACGCCGCCAGCGACGTGGTGGTCTGCCGGGCCGGGGCGGCGACCGTGGCCGAGCTGGCCACCGTCCGGGTGCCCGCCGTGCTGGTGCCGTACCCGCACGCGCCCGGCGACCACCAGTTCCACAACGCCAAGGTGCTCGCCGACGCGGGGGCGGCGCGGATCCTGCGCGACGAGTCCACCGACGCGGACTCCCTCGCCGCCGTGCTGGACCCACTGCTGGCCGACCCGTCCCGGCTGGCCGCCATGGCCGCCGCCGCCCCCGGGGGGACCCACGCGCGGGCCGCCGACCTGCTGGCCGACTGGGTCCGCCGGCTGGCCGGCCGGTCGCACGGCCGGACCGCGACGCCGACCCCGATCACCACCCCGATCCCGAAGCCGATCCCGAAGCCGATCCCGACCCCGATCCGCACCATCGAAACGGAGCTCGCCGAATGACCGCCACCACCACCAGCGCCACCACCGCCCCCGCCAGCTGGGCCGACCGCACCGTCCTGGTCACCGGCGCCGAGGGCTTCATCGGTTCGACCCTGGTCGACCTGCTGGTCGCCCGCGGCGCCCGGGTCCGCGCCCTGGTCCACTACAAGCCCTACGCCGAACGCGGTCACCTCGCCGCCCACCTGGGCAGCGACCGGGTCGAGATGCTGGCCGGCGACGTCCGCGACGCGGGCCGGGTCTCGGACGCCGTGGCCGGCTGCGACACGGTGTTCCACCTGGCGGCGCTGATCGGGATCCCGTACAGCTACGACTCCCCGGGCGCGTACGTGCACACCAACGTCGTCGGCACCCAGAACGTGCTGGAGGCGGCGCGGCGGCACGGCGTGCGGCGCGTCCTGCACACCTCGACCAGTGAGGTCTACGGAACGGCGCTGCGCGCGCCGATCGGCGAGGACCACCCCTTGCAGCCCCAGTCCCCGTACTCCGCCTCGAAGATCGGGGCCGACATGATGGCGCTGAGCTTCCACCACGCCTTCGACCTGCCGGTCACCGTGGTGCGGCCGTTCAACACCTACGGCCCGCGCCAGTCCGCCCGCGCCGTGATCCCCGCGATCCTCGCCCAGCTCCACTCCGGGGCACGGGAGTTGCGGATGGGCTCGCTCACCCCGACCCGGGACTTCACCTACGTCACCGACACCGCCGAGGGCTTCCTCGCCCTCGCCGACTGCGACCGCGCGGTCGGCGAGGCGGTGAACCTCGGGACCGGGCACGAGGTCTCGATCGGCGACCTGGCGGCTGCGCTGATCGCCGCCTCCGGCCGTACCGACGTCGAGATCACGGTCGACCCGGCCCGGCTGCGCCCGGCGGGCAGCGAGGTGCACCGGCTGCTCTCCGACAACTCCCGGGCCCGCACCTGGTCGGGCTGGCGGCCGGAGGTCCCGCTGGAGGAGGGGCTGGCCAAGACCTCGGCCTGGGTGGCCGAGCACCTCCACCTGTTCGACCCCAAGCGCTACGCGGTCTGAGCACCGAGGCCGACGGCCCGAGCGGCACGCCCCCGACCGGGGGGCGTGCCGCTCGGGCCGTTCGGTCAAGTGGACGGTCAGTACTGGGTGCTGACGGTCACCCCGGTGAAATCGGTGGTGGCGTACAGGCTGATGTACCGGTAGCCGGCCGCCGGGTTGGTGACGGCCAGGCTCTGGGTGGTGCCCGGGTCGGTGGAGGCGGCGGTGTGAGCGCTCGGGGAGGCCCAGGTGTCGGCGTTGTAGTAGAGGGCCGCGGTGCCGGTGCCGCCGGAGGTGGTGACCTTGAGGGTGCTGGTGCCGGCCGGCAGGTAGACGTAGAAGTAGTCCAGGTTCCCGGCGGTACGGGCCTGGTTCGGCCGGGAGCAGTTCTGGCCGAGGGCGTCGGTGCGCGGGTCGGTGCAGGTCGGCAGGGTGGTGGTGCCGCCGGTGGTGACGGTGACCGAGGTCGGGGTGCTGGTGGACTTGCCGGCGCTGTCCGTGACGGTCAGGTTGACGGTGTAGGTGCCGGCGGCCGCGTAGGTGTGGACCGGGTTGCGGTCCTCGGAGCTGCTGCCGTCACCGAAGGTCCAGTGCCAGGAGGCCAGCGAGGCCGGGGAGTTGGTCTCCACGGACTTGTCGGTGAGGGTGACGGTGGCGCCGTTGACGGACTGGTCGAAGAGGGCGGTCGGGCCGTCCGCGTAGCAGGCGCCGGCGGCGCAGGCGTTCAGCCAGGTGTCGAAGTCGGCGTCGTAGGAGGTGCCGAGGCCGTTGTAGACGGCGTAGCCGCCCTGGTAGTCGCCGGTGCGGAAGTGGCCGAGCATGTTCTGGACGTCGGCGGGGTGCTTCTCGACCATGTACCGGACGGCCAGGTAGCCCCACGGGTAGGTGCGCACCGTGTCCGAGTTGTCGTAGGTGTTCTGGAAGACGGTGCTCAGCTTGTACCGGTGCGTGGCGGCCTCGGCCATCGCCTGGGTGTCGGTGGTGCCGCGGTAGGTGTAGGACTCGTACTCGGCGACGCCCTCGATCCACCAGATGTCCGGGACGGAGATCTCGGTGCCGAAGTTGCCCTTCATGTCGTAGATGTTGTCGAGGTAGTGGGTGTACTCGTGGTTGAGGTTCCACACGTTGGCCGGGAAGCCGTCGAGGTAGGACTTCTTGTACATCACCGACACGGGCTTGTTGTTGGGGTCGGTGACGTCCATGACGGTCTGGCCGCCGTTGTCGGTGGAGTTGTTGTAGATCGCCCAGGAGTACGTCAGGTAGTCGTCCCGGTTGGCGAAGACGGCGAGGGTGATGGTCTTGCCGTACTGGCCGGGGATCGGGCCGTTGTCCTTCACCAGGTGGTGGAAGAAGGTGTCCTCGCCGCGCAGGCTCGCGCAGACGGTGGCCAGTTCGGCGGCGGTGAGGTCCTCGGTGCGGATGGTGCGGTTGTCGCAGACGAGGGTGTTGGGCAGCACGGCGGCGGTGAGCTTGCCGGGCAGGTCGCAGGTGCCGTAGTACGAGCACTGCGCGTTGTCGTACTGGTTGGCGTTGTACGCGGTGTACACGTACAGCTTGCCGACCGCGCCGGAGATCGGGGTGCTGTCGAGCACCCGCTTGATCAGCGGCTTGGCGACGGCCTCGACGGCCGGGCCGTCACCGGCGGCGCGGGCCAGGTCGTTGCCCGCGTTGACGGTGAGGAAGGCGTTGGGGGTGGTGAGCAGGTCCTTGTGGTTCTGGGCGAAGTTCGCCAGCGTGGTGACCACGCCCGGGTCGGCGGTGACGGCGCTGACGTAGTCCGGGTTCCAGTTGGCCCGCCACAGCGGCGCCCACAGCACCGAGTTGACGGCGTTGACCATCTTCGGGAAGGCGTTGTAGCCGTTGCCGTAGGCGTTCAGGATCTGCTGGTAGACGTTCAGGTAGCGGGCCTGGATGTTGGCGCTGTCGGTCAGGACCAGCACCTCGCTGAGCACGGTGCCGTTGGCGTCGCTGACGTCCGTCCGGTGCGCGGTCGCGAAGAAGGCGTCCAGGCCGGCCTGGACGGCGGCGGTGAGCGTGGCGTCGTACGGGCCGACGGTGCTCGCGTTGTTGGACTGGACGTAGTAGCCGGCGCGCAGGAAGAGCACCAGTTGCAGCAGGTTGCCGGAGTTGTCGCCGGTGTACTTCCCCGCCTGGGCCCGGAAGGCGTTGGCGACGGCGAGCATCTGGGACTGCTTGAAGACGTTGGCCGTGTCGGTGCCGGTGACGTTGAAGAGCGTCTTGACGCAGTCCGTGGTCGAGGCCTGGACGAAGGCGGCCAGGTCGGCGCCGCTGCGGCTGGCGAAGTCCGAGGGCGCGCAGCCGGCCGCGGCGGGCGCCTGGGCGGTCAGCGCGTGCTGGGCCGTGGCGGCGGCCTGCGGGCGCTGGGTGGTCTGGACGGCCGTGCCGGTCGGCTGGAGGGCCTGGCCGAGCTGTTCCGCCGGGAGCGGGGCGGCCGTGCGGCCGAGCTGCTCGGAGGAGGGCGGGGCGGATATCTCGGCGCCGAACGCCTTCGGTGTGGCCGGGGCCCGGCCCTGGACCGCCGAGGCCGTGGCCACGGCGGTGGCCGACGCCGGGGAGGCGGCGACGGCCGGGGTCGGGAGCAGGGTGGCGGGGCCGGCGAGGGCGGCGGCCACCAGGAGCGGAAGGGATTGGCGCAGACGCACTGCGGTGTCCTTGTCCTGAGGTGGGGGAGGTGACGCGGCGTCGGCCACGAGGCTGAGGGGGAGTTGACGTGTGACCTGTCACCGGAATCAGGGTCAGAACAATGTCACAGGTTATATGTCATCGCAAGGGTCCGTGCAGGGCCTCGCGGACCGCCCCCGTCGGGCGCTCCGCCGGCTCCCGTGCTTCGCATCCGAAGCTCGGGTGCACGAATCAAAGTGACATGTCACACCCTATTGATTGTGGTGAGGCAACCGTGGCACGGTGCCAGGCGACGGCCTCCGCAGCAGCTGCCCGAGGCCCACCCCCACACCCCCCAGCAAGGAGTGACGATGCGTCACCGACTCCGGCTACCCCGTGCGTTCGCGGTGCTCGCCGCCGCGAGCACCGCCATCACCGGCCTCGCCGCCGCCCCGAGCCTCGCCGCCCCCACGGCGCAGGCCGGTGCCCAGGCCGGCCCGGCCGCCGGTCAGACCGCCCCTTCCGCGCACCCCGGCGGAACGGCCCCCACCGGCACCGCCTTCGGCCTCGACACCCACGCCCAGGCCCAGGCCGGCCGCCTCGCCCCCGCCCAACTCCCGCCGCGCTCACCGCAGTCGGCCGCACCCAAGGCCCCGGCCCCCAGGCTCGCCAAGGCCCCGGCCGCCACCTCCTGCACCCCCGCCGATTTCAGCGGCCGGAGCGGCTCCGACCTGGTGGGCTTCATCCAGGGCTCGTCCGTCGACTGCATCAGCTCGCTCTTCCGGATCACCGGCGGCGACGCCCACGGGGTGTTCCAGCAGAGCCAGATGCTCGCGGTCGCCAACGGCCTCAAGAGCGCCGCCGCCTCGTACACCGGCGACAACTCCACCGGGATCTACCAGCTGGTCTACTTCCTCCAGGCCGGCTACTACGTGCAGTACTACCGCCCGGGCGACGTCGGCAGCTACGACGCGACGCTCACCGCCGCCGTCCAGGCCGCGCTGGACACCCTGGTGGCGAGCCCGCACTTCCTGGACGTCAACGACGGCAACGGCCAGATCACGGGCCAGGCGATGATCCTCAGTGACAGCGCCAACCTCCAGGCCCACTACCTCGGCACCTACCAGCGGGTGCTGAACGCGTACAACAGCTCGTGGGACGCGTCCTGGTACATGGTGAACTTCGCGAACAGCGTGTACACCCCGCTCTTCCGCGGCCACCAGAACGCCGACTTCGTCGCGGCCGTCACCGCCGACCCGAGCATCATCCACACCCTCGACAGCTTCGCGCTCAACCACCGGAGCATGCTCGGCGGCACCAACTCCTTCCTGGACTCCAACGCCGGTCTGGAGACGGCCCGGTTCATCGAGCACCCCGCCCTGGTCGGCACCGTCCGCCCGCTGATCAAGGGCCTGATGGACGTCTCCTCGATCACCGGCCCCACCGCGTCGCTCTGGGTCGGCGTCGCCGGCATGGCCGCCTTCTACGACAAGGCGAACTGCTCGTACTACGGCGTCTGCAACCTGCCGGACCAGCTCAAGGCCGCCGCCCTGCCGGTCAGCCACACCTGCGACGCCACCCACACCATCCTCGCGCAGAGCCTCACCGCCGCCGACCTGGCCGCCGTCTGCGCCAGCCTGCAGAACCAGGACCCGTTCTTCCACAAGCTGGTCAAGGACAGCGGCCCGATCGCCGGCCAGTACGAGAACTCGCTGCAGACGGTGGTCTTCGCCTCCCCGCAGGACTACCAGACCTACGCGGGCGGCATCTACGGCGTCAGCACCAACAACGGCGGCATCACCCTGATCGGAGACCCGACCGCCCCCGGAAACCAGCCGATCTCGCTGACCTACCAGAACGGCGACGACGGCTTCACCGCCGGCGTCTGGAACCTCAACCACGAGTACACCCACGCCCTCGACGGCCGCCTCGACATGAAGGGCGACTTCAACCAGCAGATATCCGTGCCGGACGTCTGGTGGATCGAGGGCGTCGCCGAGTACGTGTCCTACAGCTACCGGAACGTCACCGACACCGGGGCGATGGCCGAGGCGCCCAAGCACACCTACGCGCTCAGCACGCTGTTCCAGAACACCTACGACAACAGCGACACCACCCGCACCTACCCGTGGGGCTACCTGGCCGTCCGCTTCATGGCCGAGAAGCACCCGGACGTCATCCAGAACATGCTGGGCCACTTCCGCACCGGTGACTACACCGGCGGCTACGCGACCTACAACTCGATCGGCACCGCCTACGACGCCGAGTTCAACACCTGGCTGGACGCCTGCGCCGCCGGTGCCTGCGCGGTCGGCAGCGCGCCGACCGCCGCGTTCAGCGCCGCCCCGACCGGCCTGGCCGTCCAGTTCACCGACCAGTCGACCGAGTCCGGCGGCTCCATCGCCTCCTGGGCCTGGAACTTCGGCGACGGCGCCACCTCCACCAGCCGGAACCCCGCCCACAGCTACACCACGGCCGGCAGCTACAACGTCAGCCTCACGGTGACCGACGGCAACGGCAAGACCAACACCGTCACCCAGTCCGTCACGGTCGGCAGCCTCAGCGGCTGCACCGCCGCCGACGCCCGCGTGCTGGACAAGAACTGCTCCCGCACCAACCAGTCCGCCACCGCCGGCAACCTGGCCTACTACTACATCTACCTGCCGGCCGGCACCACCACCTTGAAGGTGTCCAGCTCCGGCGGCACCGGCACCGCGTACCTGCTCTACAACCCCGGCACCTGGGCCACCCCGAACGCCTACACCACCGGCTCGACCACCAGCGGCACCACCAACCAGAGCCTGACCGTCACCAACACCACGGCCGGCTACCGCTACATCAGCCTCTACGCCCAGACCGATTTCAGCGGCGTGACCATCACCACCCAGTACTGACCCGCACGCCGCACGGTGGCCCGGAGCATCCGCTCCGGGCCACCGTCCGTCATCCGACGGGAGTGCGTCAGGCCGGGTCGGAGGTACGGCGGACGTACGGCTCCCAGACCACCGTGATCGAGCGCGTCGGCCCGGTGTCCCCGGAACGCCGCTGCTCCTCGGTGCCGAACGGCGGGGCGCCGGACCGGAGTCCGGCCGGCTGGTCGGTGATCGCCGTCCAGCCCGGGTTGCCGGTCACGCAGTCCACCGGGGTGCTGCCGTCCGCGGTCGCGAAGCTGCAGAAGGTCCGGTAGACCGTGCCGTCGGTGGTGATGGTCTCCACGGAGATTTGGTTGCCGTGGTCCGAGACGGCCACACCGCAGGCGGGGGCGGCCCCCGGCGGGAGCGCGGGCGGGGTCGACCAGGTGGTCTGGTCGGCGTTCGGGCCGTTCAACGGCGCGCCGCCGACCTGGACGGACGGCGAAGGCCACCTCGTGGAAGTCGAAGCCGATCGCGCTGGCGACACCCCAGGACAGGCCGTAGCAGGCCCCGATCACAGCGGCGGGTCCCGAGCCCAGCCTGCGCCGGGCTGAGCGGACCAGCGGCACCATGCCGAGGGCGACCAGGGCGGCCTGCACCACGAGCAGCGTCACGGGGGTGCGCCAGACCCAGTAGAACGGGGCGACCAGGGCCAGCACGGGGGAGAAGTGGTCCCCCAGCACCGGGAAGCCGGGCGCCTTCAACTCGGAGACGGGCAGGTGCCCGTCCGCGTACGAGCGGACCACCTGCTCGAAGATGCCCAGGTCGTAGCTGTTGGAGAGCATCCGTTCGTGGATCCGCACCGACAGCGTCGTGTAGACGGCGAAGAGCGCTCCCGCCAGCCCCCAGACCCACCACGCGCTGCCCACGACCGGCGGCAGCAGGTACGGCTGGGTGACCCGCTCCCCGGGGCCGGACTGCCGCGGCGGGCGGCCCACGGTGCTGTCGGTGAGAGGCGCCTGCATGATCACACCTTCCGGAGGCCGCTGCCGAAGGCGCTCCCGGTGCACCGCGGACGACGCACCGCGGGCGACGCACCGGGAGCGCCGCCCAACAAGATGTCAGCAACGCTCCGACGCGGGCGGGGAACGGCTGTCGCGTGCAGTGCAGAATCAACCGATCGGCCGCAGGTACCGGCCCCGGCCCCGGCCCCGGCCCAGCCCCGTCCGCGTCCAGGTCCGGGCCCCGGGGCGGCGTCAGTCGCGGTACCGGTCCGCCAGGTGGCCGTAGCCGCCCGCCGTCCAGACCCGGCGCCGGAACTCCGGGAGGGTGACCGCGCCCGCACCCTGCCCGGCGGTGGGCGGGAAGTGGGCGGTCCCGCAGCGGGCGCAGTACCAGGCGGTGGACCAGAGCCGCTCGGCCTGCGGGCGGCCGGCGAGTTCGCGGCTGCTCCTGACCCGGAGCAGCGCGGCCGTGACGAACAGCGCGACCGCGAGGCAGAGCGCGATCCCGGAGAACAGGTAGAAGGAGTCGGCCTCGGAGGACTCCGAGAGGTCGGCCAGCGGGGATCCGGCGAACATCCTGGCCTTGGAGTCCTCGTACCTGCTCTGTGAGTCGGCGACGAAGAACAGGAACCCCGCCGCGAACAGGGCGGGGACGCCGAGGACGGCCGGGACGCGTTCGGGGCGCCGCTCCGGGGCTGGCGCCAGGGCCCGGGCGAGCGGGCTGGTGATCTCCCGGGTCCGGGTCCGGCGGTTGCCGTCGCTGTCCCGGGAGTGGACGGTGACGGTGTCCCGGCCCGCGAGGTGGACGGCCGGAACGCTGCGGACCCGGTCGGTCCGGGCGCAACCCGGGCAGGGCGGCAGGGCGGACGGCGCGGGTGCGGCGTCCCGTGGTTCGATCATGGTTCCCCCCAGTGGTGTCGTCCGGCCGGTGGGCCGTTCGTACTCGCTGGGACGTGTCCGTCCTGGGACCGGTTGCGGTGCGGTTCCCGGAGATCGTGCCGCGCTACCCGGCCGTCGGCGGGGTCCAGCCGAGGGCGGGGCCGAGGCGGGTGGCGAGGTCGGTGAGGATCTGGGTGTAGTCCTCGGGCTCGAAGTCGAAGGGAAGCGCGATGGCGACCTCGTCCACTTCCCGGAAGCCGGCGTGGGCGTGCAGGCGTTCGGCGAGTTCGGCCGAGCTGCCGACCAGGTCGGGGGCGAAGAGCAGCCGGTTCGGGCCCTGCGGGGTGAGGGTGCGCGGGGTGCGGGAGAGCGCGTACGCCTCGTACTTGGCGCGCTGTTCGGCGGTGGCGCCGTCGGTGGGGATGACCACCAGGCCCTGGGAGACCCGGGCCTGCTCGCCGTCGGGGTGGTGGGCCCGGAAGGCCCGGATCTGCTCGGCCTGGAGGGCGGCGAAGTCCGGTGCGTCGTCGCCGGGTTCGGGCTTGACCACGCTGCTGGTCAGCAGGTTGAGCCCCTGTTCGCCGGCCCAGCGGGCCGAGCGCAGACTGCCGGCGCCGTACCAGAGCCGGTCGGCGAGACCGGGGGAGTGCGGCTGGACCCTGCGCGAGTACACCTCGATGCCCTCGGTGCCGGCGAAGTCGGAGGCGTCCTCGCCGCGGACCAGGGCGAGGAAGCGCTCGGCGCGGGCGGGGGAGAAGTCCTCGTGCTCCCCGGTGTCGGGGTAGAGCGCGCCGCGCACGTGCTCGTAGTGGACGGGCGGGCCGACGCTGAACCCGGGGTTGAGCCGGCCACCGGACAGCAGGTCGACGGTGGCGAGGTCCTCGGCGAGCCGCAGCGGGTTCTCCCAGCCGAGCGGGGTGACGGCGGTGCCGAGCTGGATGCGGCTGGTGCGCTGGCTGGCGGCGGCGAGGACGGCGACCGGGGAGGAGATCCCGAACTGGAGGTGGCGGTGGCGCAGCCAGGCGCTGTCGAAGCCGAGCCGCTCGCCGAGGGTGATCAGGTCGAGGGTGGACTCGTGGCCCCGGCGCGGGTCCGCCTCGTCGAAGAGACCGATGGTGAGGAAGCCGAGTTTCCGCAGCGGGCGGGGGGAGGGCGGCATGGTGGCGGCTCCGCGGGGGGTTTGCGGCCCCGGAGGGCCGGACGGGTGGTACCCGTCGACCGTACGCAGACCGCGCGCGGTGCCACAAGATCGGCGCGGGATCCGGACAACGGGCCGTCATGCGGCGCAACACGGGGCAACGGGCGGCACCGTGCCGGTGCGGGGGGGGGGGGGGGGGGGGGGGGGGCATAGTCGTGCTCAGTGCGCGGCTAGGTCGCTTAGTTTGTTTTTG